>NZ_JBQFNM010000008.1:0-199010 GCF_056532675.1 Ruegeria sp. I1
CGGTCTCTCCCGAGCGTCTCAACCGTCTCTCCGGCCCGTCTCCGCCATCTCTAGCATCCCAGCAACAACCTCAGCGCCGCCGGTGAAGGGGTATTTACGGATTAGGTCAGACACCTGCAACCCCCATTTTGAAAAAACTTCACATTTCTCGGCAGAAACTTGTCCAGGTCAATGAAAACAACAGGTTAGCTTCAGAAACTTCGCAGAAAACCTGCTGACCCATTGCTTCGATCCCAGCAAAGACCAACCATCCAGTGGATTCGTACCCAATGCTTGGTATGCACACCAGAGCCGGGTCAAAGAAAACGCCGCCCGAGTCTCCTCGGGCGGCACAACTTGCTTGAATAATAGTAGGCTTACTTCAGATCGAAGCGGTCCGCGTTCATCACCTTGTTCCAGGCCGAGACAAAGTCACAGACGAATTTGCCCTCGGCACCGGCCTGACCGTAGACCTCGGCCAACGCCCGCAATTGCGAGTTCGAACCAAAGACCAGATCGACACGAGTGCCTGTCCACTTGACCTCGCCACTCGTGCGGTCGCGTCCTTCGTATACGCCTTTGCCAGACGGCTTCCATTCTGTGCTCATGTCCAGAATGTTGGTGAAGAAGTCTGTACTGAGCGTTCCAACACGATCTGTAAACACGCCATGTTTGCTGTCGCCAAAGTTGGCGCCCAGTACACGCAAACCGCCCACAAGCGCTGTCATCTCGGGTGCTGACAGAGTCAGCAGCTGTGCACGGTCGACCAACAGCTCTTCTGGCGAAACAGTGTATTCAGCCTTCTGATAGTTACGGAATCCGTCAGCGGCAGGCTCCATCACGGCGAAACTGTCCACATCCGTCTGCTCTTGCGTCGCATCGGTGCGGCCCGGAGTGAACGGAACCTCGACATCCTGACCACCAGCTTTCGCTGCCTGTTCGACACCTACAGCGCCGGCCAGAACGATCACATCGGCCAGAGACACTTTCTTGCCCCCAGACTGCGCATCGTTGAACGCAGACTGAACGCCTTCCAGTGCGCCCAACGCCTTGGACAGTTTCATCGGCTCGTTCACATCCCAGTCTTTCTGCGGCGCAAGGCGGATACGGGCCCCGTTGGCACCACCGCGCTTGTCCGAACACCGGTATGTCGAGGCCGAGGCCCACGCGGTCGAGACCAGCTCGGATACCGACAGGCCGGTGGCGGCGATCTTGGCTTTGAGGTCGGCAACATCCGCATCATCGACCAGATCGTGATTGACGGCGGGGACGTTGTCTTGCCACAGCAGCTCCTCGGTCGGGGCTTCTGGGCCGATATAGGCCGCGCGTGGGCCCATGTCGCGGTGGGTCAGTTTAAACCAGGCGCGGGCGAAAGCATCAGCGAACTCTTCCGGGTTCTCGTGGAAGCGTTTCGAGATCGGGCCATAGATCGGGTCCATGCGCATCGCCATGTCGGCGGTGGTCATCATGGTCTTGACCTTTTTCGACGGATCATGCGCCGCCGGGGCCATGTCTTCTTCTTTGACATTCACCGGCTCCCAGATCCACGCGCCCGAGGGGCTTTTGGTCAGGTTCCAGTCATAGCCGAACAGCAGGTCGAAATAGCCGTTGTCCCATTGGATCGGGTTCGCGGTCCATGCGCCTTCGATGCCTGAGGTCGTGGTGTCATCACCTTTGCCCGAGCCGAACTTGTTGATCCAGCCAAAGCCCATGTCCTCGATCGGGGCGGCCTCAGGGTCCGGCCCCACCAGATCGGGATCGCCCGCGCCATGTGCCTTACCAAAGGTGTGGCCACCGGCGACCAGAGCGACAGTTTCTTCGTCATTCATCGCCATCCGGCCAAAGGTGTCGCGAATATCCCGACCCGAAGCCAGCGCATCAGGCTGTCCGTCTGGACCTTCTGGGTTAACGTAGATCAGACCCATTTGCACGGCGGCCAGTGGGTTTTCCAGATCACGCTCGCCCGAGTAACGGCTATGCGGGTTGTCGGTCGGGGCCAGCCATTCGGTTTCCGAGCCCCAATAGATGTCTTCCTCTGGCGCCCAGATGTCTTCGCGACCACCGGCGAAACCGAAGGTCTTACCACCCATTGATTCAATCGCGCAGTTGCCCGCCAGAATCATCAGGTCGGCCCAGGAAATCTGGTTTCCGTATTTCTGCTTGATCGGCCACAGCAGGCGGCGCGCCTTGTCCAGGTTGCCGTTATCCGGCCAGCTGTTCAGCGGCGCAAAGCGCTGGTTGCCGGTCGAAGCCCCGCCGCGGCCATCTGCCGTGCGATAGGTCCCCGCGCTGTGCCAGGCCATCCGGATGAAGAAACCACCATAGTGGCCGTAATCTGCGGGCCACCAGTCCTGTGAATCCGTCATCAGCGCATAAATGTCGTCTTTCAGCGCCTTCATATCCAGCTTCTGGAATTCTTCTGCATAGTCGAAGTCAGCATCCATCGGGTTCGAAGCTGGCGCATGCTGATGCAAGATCGACAGGTTAAGCTGATTGGGCCACCAGTCACGATTTGATCGTGTCCCGGCACCATGCATCACGGGGCATCCGCCCGTTTTGGGGTTATCACTTCCATCCATATCGATCTCCAATGCTGGCTAAGGACTTGCGGCTTTGCGCAGTAAAACTTGCAATCAACAAGATTACAGAAAGATGTCACCGATATCGTTTTCAAGCCTAAGCCCAGAAAGATAATGTGGAATCTTCACTGCTCTCTTGCGTCGCGCCTCGTATACCAAAGTGAAGCCATGAGAATAAGTTCTCTTTTTGGATGGCAACAATAGGTTTTTCTTATAGCTTAACGACTATTGAGGCAGACACTATCCTCGCTTTTCAAATGACCCTGTGTCCGAACTGAAATTGGCGATTGTGTTTCTACATCCCGCTCGGGCACAGTCGGATTCATTACCACGCGCCGTTCCCCCTGACCCTCAAATACCACGCGGCGCTCCCAAAACGTTAAAGGCACTTATATGGAATTTGACTATGTCATTGTCGGTGGCGGCTCGGCGGGATCTGTCCTTGCCAACCGTCTAAGCGAAGATCCAAAAAAAAAGGTTTGCTTGCTCGAAGCTGGGGGGGCCGGCGATCACCTTATCATTCGAATGCCCGCCGCCATCGTCGCCGCGTTACCGGGGCGCCCAAAGATCAGCAACTGGGCGTTCGAGACAGTTCCTCAACCCGGTTTGAACGGGCGCAGGGGCTATCAGCCGCGCGGCAAGGCCTTGGGTGGATCAAGTGCCATCAACGCGATGCTTTACGTTCGGGGGCAGCGACAGGATTATGATGGCTGGGCCGATCAAGGGTGCATCGGTTGGGATTGGGACAGCGTCTTGCCCTACTTCAAAAAGTCCGAGAATAACGAACAGGGCGCTGATGATGTGCATGGCGACAAAGGCCCGCTGCAGGTGTCATATCAAAAAGAACCGCGCCCAGTGACCCATGCCTTTGTAGAGGCAGCAGAGCAACTGCAACATAGGCGCACCCAAGATTTCAATCGCGGCAATAACGAAGGCGTGGGCCTGTATCAGGTCACCCAGTTTCATGATCCGGACAGAAATGGCGAACGCTGTTCGACCGCAGCTGCCTATGTTCACCCGGTGATGGACCGCCCCAATCTGACGGTGATCACCTATGCGCACGCAAAGGAACTGACCTTTGAAGGCAAACGCGCCACAGGTGTGATCTACAAGCGAAAGGCGAAAGGCCCCGATCTTAGTGTATCTGCCAGACAAGAAGTGCTGATCTGCGCCGGGGCGCTTCAATCGCCGCAACTGTTGCAGCTTTCGGGGATCGGCGCCGAGGATGAGCTGCGCCAAAACGGAATACCCGTACGGCACGCGCTGCCCGGCGTAGGCAAGAACCTGCAGGATCACCTTGATTTCATTCTGGCTTACAAAAGCAAGGACACCGATAATTTTGGTCTGGGTCTGGTTGGTGCAGCGCGCCTGTTGGGCCACCTCTGGCGATGGCGCAAAACCGGTGCGTCGATGGCAGCGACACCCTTTGCCGAAGGGGGGGCTTTCTTAAAAACCTCTCCGGATCTCGACCGCCCCGATATCCAGCTGCATTTCGCCATCGCGCTGGTCGATGATCACGCCAGAAAACTGCATTATGGCTACGGCTATAGCTGCCATGTCTGTAAGCTGCGCCCACACAGCCGCGGCTCGGTCGGGCTGCAGAGCGCCGATCCGTTTGCCGCCCCCGCCATCGACCCCGGCTTTCTGTCCGATGACCGCGATCTTGAGACCATGATCAAAGGCGCCCGCATGATGCGCGAGATTATGCAAGCGCCTGCTCTGTCCAAGTTCAGGAAATCCGAAATGTTCGGAACCGACACCGCAACCACGGATGCGGATTGGGAACAGCATATTCGCGCCCGCGCCGACACGATCTATCACCCCGTCGGGACATGCAAAATGGGCCTGGATGATATGGCCGTAGTCGACCCCGAGCTTAAGGTGCACGGTATCAACGGACTAAGAGTTGTCGATGCCTCGATCATGCCGACGCTGGTATCGGGCAACACCAACGCTCCCACGATCATGATCGCTGAAAAAGCGGCTGACATGATCAAAGCGGCGGCGCGATGAAACGGGCTATTGCCCTTTCAGCAACGCCTCAAGACCAACGCGATAATTGGGGTACAGCAGCTGCACCCCAAGCTCGTCCTTGATCCGATCATTCCGAACGCGCTTGTTTTCATTGTAAAAGCTGCGCGCCATCGGGGTCAGATCAGCTTCGTCATAGGGTACGGCTGGCGGGAGAGGCAGGCCTTGTAACTCCGCCGCGTAGCCGATCACATTCTGCGGCGGTACGGGTTCATCATCACACACATTGTACACTGCGCCAGGATTGGGTGCCGTCATAGAGGTCGCCAAAACCTGCGCGATATCGTCGACATGGATACGTGAAAACACCTGCCCCGGTTTTATGATCCGCCGCAACCCACCGCGTTTGAGCTTGGAAAACGGTCCGCGTCCCGGTCCATAGATCCCCGCCAGACGGAAGATATGAACGGGCAACCCTGGAATTGCCTTCCATTGCTCCTCGGCCCGTAAACGCCAGCGGCCCCGCTTCGCCGTGGGCGCAGGCGGGGTAGCTTCGTCCACCCAAGCGCCCTGATGATCGCCATAAATCGCCGTGGTAGATAAATACCCCACCCAGGTGAACTGAGCCGCCCGCGCCACGATCTCATCCCTCAACGCCGCCAGAACAGGATCACCCTCTTCGGTCGGCGCCGTGGAAATCAAAACATGTGTCACACCGTCCAGGTCCGGCAAATCTCCGGGCCAGACCAAGGGCACGGCCCCAGACGCTCGGATCGCAGCCATTCCATCGGCGTCACGCGTGGTCCCGATGAGGTTCCACCCATCCGACGCCAAGCGGCGCGATAGGGCCTGCGCCGAATAGCCGTGGCCAAAAGAGAAAAGCGTTCCTGTCATCCCCCCTAGATGATCTGGACGGAACCGGGATGCAAGCATCTCATGGACGACTTGATTCGAATCCCCTCCTGCGCCTTTCATGACAGCATGACCAACAAAACACCCGACCTGCACGCCGCCTATGCGCTGACCTCGCCCGAGGACAACAAACGTCTCTATGCCGAATGGGCAGGCGACTATGATGACGGTTTCGCCATGCGCGAGGACTATCAGCTGCATATCCGCACCGCCCGCGCCTTTGTAGGCGCCTTCGGGCAGGGCCCGGTGCTGGACGTAGGCGCAGGCACCGGCCTTTGCGGAGCAGTTCTGACCCGCCTGGGCGTAGGACCAATCGATGCCACCGATATCAGCGCAGAAATGCTGGAACAGGCCATGCGCAAGGACATCTACCGTGATGCGATCGAGGCCGACCTCAACACCGGTATCCCCGTGCCGCGACACAACTATTCGGGCATCGTATCCTCAGGCACTTTCACCCATGGGCACCTCGGCCCTGAGGTACTGCCCGCCCTGTTGCGCGTCGCGCGACCGGGCGCGCAGTTCGCGCTGTCGATCAATACGAAGCATTTTGAAAAACTGGGCTTTGCCGAAGCGCTCCGCCACTTGGAACGGGGTCAGATCCAAAACCTCTCCCTACCCGAAGTCAAAATCTACGGCGATCTCGCCGCCGGCCCCAACAAAGACGACACCGCTTTCATCGCATTGTTCGAGCGCATTTGATCCGAACTTCATCTGGCCAAAAATATCCCGGGGGAGGCGCGGACTGCCGCGCCGGGGGCAGAGCCCCCTATCGCCCTTTCCAAACCGGATCGCGCTTTTCAGCAAAGGCGCGCGCGCCCTCTAGGTTGTCCTCAGACCCGTACAGCACATCCACACTGGGCAGTTGCCGCTTTGTGATCCGGTTCATCGCGTCCTGGAACTTCGCATCCTCGGCATCGCGCACGATCTCCTTGATCGCCGCATAGACCAGAGGTGGACCGCTGGCCAACAACCGCGCAAGTTCCCAGGCGCGATCCATCAGTTGATCGCCGGGCACGATTTCGTTGACCAGCCCCCAACGATGCGCCTCATCCGCGTCGAACCAGCGCCCGGTCAGCAACAGCTCCATTGCGATATGATACGGGATGCGCTTGGGCAACTTGACGCTGGCCGCATCGGCCACTGTCCCTGACCGTATCTCGGGCAAGGCAAAACTGGCGTGATCTGCTGCGATGATCATGTCAGCGCTCAGCGCCAGTTCCAGCCCGCCACCGCAGGCGATACCGTTGACCGCAGCGATCACAGGCTTGTTCAGACCGCGCAGCTCCTGCAACCCTCCAAACCCGCCGACGCCATAATCGCCATCCACCGCATCCCCATCAGCGGCCGCTTTCAAATCCCAGCCCGGGCAAAAGAACTTCTCTCCGCCGCCGGTCAGAATAGCCACACGCAACTCGGGATCATCGCGGAACTCCTGAAACGCTTCACCCATGATCCGGCTTGTGGCCAGATCAATCGCATTGGCTTTGGGCCGGTCCAAAGTAACTTCGAGGATGGCGCCATCACGGCGGGTTTTGATCGGACTCATTGGCTTGCCTTTCGGATCAGCGCATCCACTGCAACCGCGTCCTCGGCGGTGCAGATCAGCGGGTTAATCTCAACTTCTTCGACTGTTGCCGCGTTGGCAATGACATAGTTCTGCACCGCCTCGACCGCGTCCAGAATCGCGTCCATGTCGGCAGGTGCTTTGCCGCGATATCCCGATAGCAAAGGTGCACAGGCCAGCCTGCCCAGCGCCGTCTGAACAGCGGCCCGAGAGGACGGGATCAGAACCGAGACCGTGTCGCGCAGGATTTCGGTCAGCACCCCTCCGGCCCCGAGGGTCAGAACATAGCCATGCGCCGGGTCGCGGGTCACACCGATCAACAGTTCGGCCACAGCACCGGTTGCCATCTCCTCGATCAACACCCTATCGGTGCCAATCAATCTGGCGGTTTCGACCAAGGCGGATCGCGCAACGCCCAGCCGAACTGCGCCATGTTCAGACTTATGCGCCAGCCCGACGCCTTTCACGGCAAAGGGCTCTTGCAGATCGTCTGGAATCTGCGTTGCGTCTTGCGCTGCAATCTCACAACTGCGCGGGATGCGCAGACCAAAACCCGCAAGTGCCGATTTCGCCTCTGCCTCGCTCAGAACCTGATCTGCGGGTGTATCTGAAGGCAGCAACACCGGTTCAGATGCGGGCGGCAAAGGTCGTGCTGCGGCCTCAACGGCTGACAATGCCTCATGCAGCCCGGAAAAGGGCACGACCCCACCATCTGACAATTGACGCGCCACGTGTTCAGGCATCAGCTCCGGCAAAGTCGCCGTCACAGCAAACGGTCGACCAGTCGCAGCAACACAGTTCAGCGCGGCTTGCGTGGCACACACCCAATCTGTCGCGTCCGTATGGGGATAATCCACAATTGCCATGGTCATGCCCTTGTCTGGCCCTGTCATCCCCGACCAGGCGCGGGTCATCGCCTCGGTATCGCGCCAAATATAGGTGTGATAATCCAGCGGATTTGCCAGCGCCACCATCGGGCCCAGAGCGGCACGCAGGTCCGTGCGCTGTTGATCGGTCAGGGGCGGAAAATGCAGATCTCGCCCTTCGGCCATGTCAGCGGCCAGGCTGGCCTCACCCCCCGAGCAACTGATCATGCCCAAACCGTTTCCGTCCAGCCGCCCCGCAACATGCAACAGCTTGAGGCATTCCAGAAAACTGGGGATATCATCAAGCCGCGCAATGCCCAGTCGATCCAGAAACGCCTGTGCTCCAGCATCACCACCCGCCAGTGAGGCCGTGTGCGAGATCGTCGCCGCCTGCGCGTGTTGCGACCGGCCCATCTTCAACGCAATGATGGGCACGCCCCGGTTCTGAGCTTTTGCGGCCAAAGCCTCCCATTTCCGCAGATCACCGAACCCTTCGATATGAACACCAATCGCAGTGATCCGGTCATCATCCAAAAGCGCCGAGGCGATATCGGCCTGATGCGTCTGCGCTTGGTTCCCGCAGGTCAGCATGAACGCCAGCGGCAGCGCGCGTTGCTGCATCGTCATATTGATGGCGATGTTCGAGCTTTGCGTCAGGATCGCCACGCCCCGGTCAACCGGCCGCATTCCGTGCTGATCCGGCCAGATTGCGGCACGTTCCAATCCGTTGACGAAGCCATAGCAATTTGGCCCAAGGATCGGCATGTCCCCTGCCGCAGCAACCAATTGGACCTGAAGATCGGCGCCCTGATCATCTTCGGCCTTGGCTTCGGTAAACCCGGACGCAAAGCAAACCGCACCGCCCGCACCCGCAGCCGACAGTTCTGAAATCACAGGGATCGTGGCATGGCGATTGATGCCAATAAAGGCCACGTCCGGCGGACGCGGCAAATCCGCAATCGAGGGCACAGCACGCTCGCCCGAGACCTGATCCGCCTTGGGGTGAACGGGCCAGATATCCCCGGTGAACCCGAATTTCCGGGCCTGAGCAATAACATCTGCACACCAGGCGCCACCGCCGATCACGGCCATCGATGACGGGTTCAGAACACGCCCCAGGGGCCTCATGCGCCCAGCGCCCTCAGCAAATCCCGGCTGATGATATGACGTTGGATCTCGCTGGTGCCATCCCAGATACGTTCGACCCGCGCATCGCGCCAGAACCGTTCAAGCGGATAGTCATCCATCAGACCCATCCCACCATGCACCTGAATTGCTGCATCGGTCACTCGTGCCAGCATTTCAGAGGCATAGAGCTTGGCCGAGGCAATCTCGCGATTCGCGGGCAGGCCTTTGTCCAGCCGATCCGCCGCCGCCAAGGTCAACAAATCCGCCGCGTCGATTTCGGTGATCATGTCGGCGATCTGGAAGGATACACCCTGAAACTTGCCGATCTTCTGGCCAAACTGCTCGCGCGTGGCCGCATAGTCCAGCGCATAGTCAAAGGCTCGCCGTGCGCGCCCGACTGACATCGCGGCCACGGTGATCCGGGTGGCATAAAGCCAGGTGTTCATCACCTCGAACCCGCCATCAACCTCGCCCAGAACCTGGCTGTCGGGCAAGCGACAATCATCGAAATCCAGAACCATGTTCTTGTAGCCACGATGGCTGACCGATTTGTACCCATCGCGGATGTTGAAACCAGGCGTGCCGCGATCCACCAAAAACGCGGTGATGCGCTTCTTCGACCCTTTCGGCGTCTGATCCTCACCCGTCGCGATGAAGACGATGATGAAATCCGCGTGCTCGGCGCCCGAGATGAAATGCTTGGTCCCGTTGACCACCCAATCCCCGCCATCCCGAACGGCGGCACATTTCATCCCGCGCACATCCGATCCCGCGCCGGGCTCAGTCATGGCCAACGCATCCATCCGCTCACCCCGTACGGCTGGCATCAGGTACCGTTCGACCTGTTCACCCTCGCAGGCCATCAGGATGTTCTGCGGACGTCCGAAGAAATGGTTCAACGCCATCGAACCGCGCCCCAGTTCCCGTTCGACCAGCGCGAATTCAAGATGGTTCAAACCCGCACAGCCGACGCTTTCGGGAAAGTTGCATGCGTAAAAGCCCAACTCGAGGGTCTTGCGCTTGATCTCTTCCGCAATCTCATGCGGGACTTCGCCGGTGCGTTCGACCAACTCTTCATGCGGGTAAATTTCGTTCTCGACAAAGCTGCGCACGGTCGAGGCGATCATTCCCTGTTCGTCGGACAGACCATATTGCATCTGAATTCTCCACATCTGAGCCTGCGCATATGGTGACCGGGCTTGAAAATCAGATCATGCAGAGATAGCCATTTATCATGCGAGTTTGGACTAAATCCGCTGCCGCACCGCAGCAAATTGGTGTACTTCTGTTCGACGGGTTTTCAAACCATTGCCTGGCCAACACGGTTGAGCCGCTGCGGGCCGCAAACATGCTATCGGGGCGAATTCTTTACCATTGGACGTTCCTGTCGCTGAGTGATGGGCCGGTGACTTCGTCATCAGGTTTGGAGGTCGCGCCGCATGGCAAACTGCAATCTGCTAGTGGCGACATTTTGATGGTGATGCCGTCTTACGGGTTTCAGGCTCATAGCGGTTGGCAAACCCTCTCGGGTCTCAGATCGGCCGCGCCACGTTTTGAGACATTGGCAGGGCTCGATACCGGCAGCTGGTTGCTGGCGCTGGCGGGTCTTCTGGATGGGTATCGCGCGACAATTCACTGGGAAGAACTGACAGGCTTTACTGAGCGTTTCCCGGATGTTGATGCGGTGCGCGAGCGGTTCGTGATTGATCGGGATCGCATCACATGTTCTGGCGCGATGGCAGCGTTTGATCTGGTTTTGCACCTGATCGGACAGGCACAGGGGCAGGCATTGGCGCTGGAAGTAGCGCAGCTGTTCATGACCCGCGATTCTGCCAGATCCCATACGGGTGGCGCAGGTGCGACCAGCGGATATGTGAACAAGGCACTGGCGCTGATGCAGGAACATCTGGAAACACCCCTTCCGATATCCGAGATCGCCCGGCGCGTTGGCCGATCTCACAAGGCGCTTTCCCGGCGGATGCAATCCGAGTTAGGTGCAGGGCCTGCACAGGTCTATCGACGGCTGCGGTTAAACCTGGCCCGCAAACTGGTGTCCGAGACAGACCTGAGTATTGCCGAGATCGCCTTGCGCGCTGGCTACGAAGACCCCAGCGCCCTGACCCGCGCGTTCAGAACCGAATTCGGGCTGGCCCCGCGCGCGCTAAGGGCGCGCTAGGTATACATCTGTTTTTTGTAAGCCCGCGTACGGGTTGTCGCCTCGGCTGATCCGTCGTGATAGGTGCCAAACCACTTGTCGAACGGGATTTCCGAAGTGCCATAGTTGCACTCGAAATACCGGTGGTGCAGCTGGTGGAAAAAATCCCCGGCGCGCGCGGCCTCCGTATCCCCCGCCTTGAGTTTTTCGAACCCGGAATGGGACAGGACCGGGCTGATCTGCTGAAAATACGTGTGGAACAGCAGGTGCATCGGGTGTGACGGCACGATCAGGTGGATGAAGTAGGTGGTGAAATACAGGAGGTTCTCAAACCAATGGTTCGAGATCCCTGACCACGGACCGATATTCACGTTTCGATGATGCACCGCGTGGACGTGTTTATACAGCTTAGGGTGATGCTCTAGCCGATGCACCCAATAGAAATGCAGACCTGACCACATGGGGATGAACAGCATCCATAAGACGAACCAAACCGGCGCGGCGGCCCAAGTTACGGTCGGGACATAGCCGTTGGCCATCGCCCAGTAGATCACCCATTGATAGACGGTCGCCACAGTCATCGCGCTGCCCAGCGTCCACCAGATATTATCCAGAACTTGATTGCGGAAGGTGAAGTTTCCGTTGTCGCGGGTCAGATCGCGGCGGTCGAATTTTTTGTACATGCCCTGCCCTTTGCGCATGTACAGCCACCAATGCAGGCCACCAGCGACCAGGATTTGAGGCACCATGTTCAACAGCCAGATACGGAACATCCAACCGGCCGAAAAGTTTCGCATAGACTCTAAACCGGGAAAAAACAGCACATAGGCTGTGATGGCCAAGCCCATACACAGGGTCAACGCCGTGATCTGCAACCACGCCCCGCTGTACCATTTCAGCACGGCACCCGGGCGCGGTGGCCAATTGAACAGCGGGTTCAATCCCACCGGGCCTTCGGGGTGGTAATTCCAGCGGGCGGCTTCGGGGTCCTGAGCGGTGTCGGTCATGGCAGTCACTCCGGGTAGAGGTCAGGTTGCGTAGTCCGAGCCTTCGGCATCCAGCATCGCTTTGATCTCACGCAGATGCGCCTCGGCCTGATCGGGGTAGTCATCCAGTTCCTGAGCGGTCTTTTCGGCGATCTCTTCCGAGAGCACGCGCAAAGGCTGTCCGGTTTGTAGCGCGCGGATATAGGTTTCGGCGGCGCGCTCAAAATAATAGAGTCTATTAAAGGCATCTGCCGGATCACTACCGATGATCAGTACACCATGGTTGCCCATGATCATCACCTTTTTCTTCGGGTCCGAGAGCATTGAGGCGCAGCGTTCGCCCTCGCTTTCAAAAGCCAGTCCGCCGAATTCCTCATCAATGACATAGCGGTTGTAGAACGTGGCCGTGTTCTGATCGATGGGCGGCAGATTGCTTTCAGCCAATGAGGCCAGCACAGTCGCAAAGATCGAATGCACATGCATTACGCATCGCGCGTGGGGACAGTGACGGTGGATCGAGCCGTGAAGCCCCCAAGCCGTTGGGTCCGGCGCGCCGGGTTGTGTCATCACGTCGGGATCATTCGCGTCCAGCAGCAACAGGTCCGAAGCCCGAATACGCCCGAAATAAATCTGATTGGGGTTCATCAGGAACTGCGTGCCATCTTCGTTCACCGCCAGACTGAAGTGATTGGCCACGCCTTCGTGCATGTTCAGACGTTCAGTCCAGCGAAACGTCGCGGCCATATCCACACGCTGAGGCCAATGGTCGATATTGGGGCGAAGATTGGCAACACTCATGGCATGGCTCCGTGGCAGCTGAACTATTTAAAGCCTGCCTTGCGCCGGGAAATTTGACCAACAAAAAAATCGCATCTATCCCATTAGTAAAACTTATGCTGAGGTTATGCCATGCAGAACACTCTTCCACCTCTGGGCTGGCTGCGCACTTTCGAAGCAGCGGCGCGCAATCTCTCGTTCACCGGAGCAGCGCGTGATCTGAATATGACCCAAAGCGCTGTCAGCCAGCAGATCAAATCGCTGGAGGGACATCTGGGTCAGCCTTTGTTCCTGCGTCGCCCCAAGGCGCTTGAATTGACCGAGGCCGGAATCACCTATCTGCCCGTTGTGCGCGAGGCGTTTCGAACGCTGGTGCGTGGTACACAGGCTGTGACGGGGGCGCAGCAGAATGCTGTACAGGTTCAGTGCAACATCAGCTTCGCCGTGAACTGGCTGGCCCCTCGCCTGCCTGCATTCCAGGCTGAACACCCGGATGTGCAACTGAACATCTTCACTGAATTGTGGGAGCCCCGGGAAATGGCGGAAGGCGCGGCGGTAGAAATCCGATTCTCACTGCGCCCTGCCGATACTGTTCGAACCGAGTTGTTGCGGCAAGAATACTACTATCCTGTTTGCGCACCGGGTTTTCCGGTCACTTTGGACACTTTGCAGCAGCAGCCGCTGTTTGATTGTTCGAACCTGCTGTCAAATTGGGCAAGTTGGGCCGAAGAACAGGGTCTAAATTGGGAAAAACCTACGATCACCTATGCAACGACGTATCTGGTCTGCCTATCGGCGGCGATGGCTGGGGGTGGGCTATGTCTGGCTCATGACGCTATTGCAGGGAGGCTGATCGAACAAGGGCAGCTGGTCGCCCCGTTCGACCATCGCGCCCCGATGCCCGAGGCCTATTATCTGTTGCTCTCCCCTCAGGCCGAGGAAACCCCGGGTGCTGTCGCTTTTGCCAATTGGATAAGACGCGAGATCGGGTAGCTCCCGCCCATCGTCGTTGCCCCTTGCGGGGCATCTCCTCTGGTTGGGCCGCACAGCGCTGGCGCGCTGCGGGCAAGTTTTGTGATGATTTGATGACCTAAAATTACCGGGGTTGCACCCGACCGCGACTTCATGAAAGTTGAGCCATGGAATACACACCTTTCCCAAGCTGGCCCGATGTCGCCCCTCGTTTGATCGCCGTTGCCGCCGGACGCGACGCCGCCGATATGGTCATTCGCGGTGGCATCTGGGTCAATGTGCACAGCCGCGAGCTGCTGCCTGATCATTCGGTCGCGATTGCTGAGGGGCGTATTGCCTTTGTCGGGCCGGATGCCACCCATTGCATCGGCCCAAGGACGCAGATCGTCGAAGCAGAAGGGCGCTATATCCTGCCTGGTCTATGCGACGGCCACATGCATATCGAATCGGGCATGCTGACACCCGCAGAATTTGCGCGAGCCGTGATCCCGCATGGCACCACCTCGATGTTCACCGATCCGCACGAGATCGCGAATGTGCTGGGCATAAACGGCGTGCGCATGATGCATGACGAAGCGATGATGCAGCCGGTGAACATCTTCACCCAGATGCCCTCTTGCGCGCCGTCGGCTCCGGGATTGGAGACGACGGGTTACGCGATCACGCCCGAAGATGTCCGCGAAGCGATGAACTGGCCCGGCATTGTCGGGTTGGGTGAAATGATGAATTTCCCCGGTGTGATCCACGGTGACCCTAAGATGCTGGCCGAGATCGCAGCTACTCAACGCGCCGGGAAAACGGTAGGCGGGCATTATGCTTCGCCTGATTTAGGGCCTGATTTCGCAGCCTATGTCGCGGGCGGGCCCGCAGATGACCACGAAGGTACGTGTGAGGCCGATGCCATTGCCCGCGTGCGACAAGGGATGCGGTCGATGATGCGGCTGGGCTCGGCCTGGTATGACGTGGAAAGTCAGATCACAGCCATCACCGAAAAGGGCCTGGACCCGCGCAACTTTATCCTGTGCACAGATGATTGCCACTCGGGCACTTTGGTGAACGACGGGCATATGAACCGGGTTGTGCGCCACGCGATTGCCTGCGGCTGCGATCCGCTGATTGCGCTGCAGATGGCCACGATCAACACCGCCACCCATTTCGGGCTGGAACGTGAGATCGGTTCAGTCACTCCCGGGCGACGGGCGGATATCATTCTCAGTTCCGACTTAACTGATTTGCCAATTGAGACAGTGATTGCGCGCGGGCAGGTGGTTGCAGAGGGTGGTGAGATTACAGTTGACTGCCCACATCTGCACTGGCCCGACAACGCCCGCAATACCGTGCATCTGGGCCACGCGCTTAGCGCGGGTGATTTCGAGATCAAACCCCCAGCGGGGGCCAACCGCGTACAGGCCAACGTGATCGGAGTTGTCGAAAACCAGGCCCCAACCAAAGCGCTGAAGGCCGAACTGCCGATCATTGGCGGGCTGGTTGAAGGCGAAGGTGATGTCTGCCAAATCGCGCTGGTGGAACGTCATCAGGCGACAGGCGGGGTGACGAATGCCTTTGTCTCGGGCTTTGGCTATCAGGGCAAAATGGCCATGGCCTCAACCGTGGCGCATGACAGCCACCACATGATTGTAGTCGGCACCGACCGGGAACAGATGGCCATGGCGGCCAACCGGCTGGCCGAAGTGGGAGGCGGGATCACTTTGTTCCGCGATGGGCAAGAGCTTGCGTTGGTCGAATTGCCCATCGCTGGTTTGATGTCCGACAGTCCCGCTTCTGAGGTCGCAGCAAAAGCTGAGAATATGGTCGAGGCTATGCAGGCCTGCGGCTGTACCTTGAACAACGCCTATATGCAGCACTCTCTTTTGGCGCTGGTCGTGATCCCGGAATTGCGGATCTCGGACCTGGGGCTTGTAGATGTGCGCACATTTGAAAAGATCGAACTTCTGGAACCACTGGCATGACAAAAATAAAAACACCTGATGCAATCGCACCGGAAAAATTCACAGACCCCAAAGCAGCCGTAGCTCGGCTGGAAGTGCTGTACAAACAAGCCACCGAATATCTGTGTGACCGCTTCGCCTCGGCCCTGCAAGACGGCGCGCCAGAGGGACGGATCAGAGCCTATTACCCGGAAATTCGCATCAAAACCACGTCTTACGCGCAGGTCGACAGCCGGTTGAGCTTTGGCCATGTATCCGAGCCCGGCGTTCACGCAACCACCGTTACCCGGCCCGATCTGTTCCGATCCTATCTGGAGCAACAGATCGCCCTGCTGATCAAAAACCATGGCCAGCCCGTGACCATCAGCGCATCTGATACGCCGATCCCGGTGCACTTCGCGGTTGCCAACAATCCAAATTTGATGGTGCCACAACAGGGGGCCGCCGGTTTCACCCTGCGCGATGTCTTCGATGTGCCCGATCTGAACACAACCAACGATGACATCGTCAACGGTGTGCTCGATCATGACACGGTCGGCCCGCTGGCCTTGTTTACCGCACAGCGTGTGGACTATTCGCTGGCGCGACTGGCGCATTATACGGCAACGGATGCCGGGCATTTTCAGAACCACGTGTTGTTCACCAACTACCAGTTCTATGTCTCGGAGTTCGAGAAATACGCACGTGAACAACTGGCCGACCCCGAAAGCGGTTATACCAGTTTTGTTTCGACCGGGAATGTTGAGATCACGACCCCGGATGCTGACCTGGAACAGCCCCTGAAACTGCCGCAGATGCCGACCTATCACCTGAAACGCGCGGATGGGTCAGGGATCACGCTGGTCAATATCGGGGTCGGTCCGTCGAACGCCAAAACCGCAACCGACCATATCGCCGTCTTGCGGCCGCATGCCTGGCTGATGGTCGGGCACTGCGCCGGGCTGCGCAACACACAAGCGCTGGGGGACTTCGTTCTGGCCCACGCTTACTTGCGCGAGGACAAGGTGCTGGACGATGACCTGCCCGTCTGGGTGCCGATCCCACCGCTGGCCGAGGTTCAGGTCGCGCTGGAACACGCCGTTGCCGAGGTGACAGAGTTGCAGGGCTATGAGCTTAAACGGATCATGCGCACGGGCACGGTGGCTTCGGTTGACAACCGCAATTGGGAGCTACGCGATCAGTCCGGCCCGGTGCAGCGGCTCAGCCAATCCCGCGCAATCGCGCTGGATATGGAAAGCGCCACCATTGCCGCAAACGGCTATCGTTTCCGGGTGCCATACGGCACATTGCTTTGCGTATCAGACAAACCCCTGCATGGCGAATTAAAGCTTCCCGGCATGGCATCCTCGTTCTATACCACCCAGGTCAGCCGCCATCTGGCAATCGGAATACGGGCGATGGAACACCTGCGGGGCATGCCGCTAGAGCGCCTGCACAGTCGGAAATTGCGCTCTTTCGACGAAACAGCCTTCCTGTGACGTAAAAAAGCAACGAAATCCCCATATTTTTAGGGGTTTTGGCGCTACTATTCGTTGTGTTCACCCACAATATCCCGTTACAGTTACGCGGTGAGGCCCAATTTATCGGGCACGTTAAGGAGACCAAGAAATGGCAAAGCCTATGACAAAGACTCAGCTGGTTGCTGCTCTCGCTGAGGAAATGGGGACTGACAAGAAATCAGCGAATTCCGCGCTGGAGGCCATCACCGGCCTGATCACCCGCGAAGTTTCGGCTGGCGGCGCAGTCACCCTGCCCGGCGTTGGCAAAATCTACTGCCGCGAGCGCCCCGAGCGCATGGTGCGCAACCCCGCCACCGGCGAGCAGTTCAAGAAAGAGGCCGACAAGGTGGTCAAGATGACCATTGCAAAGGCGCTGAAAGACAGCGTGAACGGCTGATCCGAGCTGTCACCGCAACATGATCAAGAAGGGCCACCGTTTGGGGGCCCTTTTTCTTAGTGGGATCGATGCATACTCGAATTTGCAAGCATCGCTGTTCTCGCCCTACTCAAGTTCTTATTTGCCATGGTCAAGTTTCCACAAAGAGCGCTGATGATAGCTGCCAGCCCGGAGTTGGTTGGGTCATTTTCCGGCGTGAAGGTTCCAAATGGCGCACGCTATTGCCTAAGCCTGTCTACGATATGTCGTGTCGACTAAAGAACTGCCGAATTACGGCAGCACTATTCATTTAGACAAAGCGCAAACTATTGAGTGAGCAGCTTCACTGACAAGAAAACAACCATCAGTTAAAAACTGGGGGTTCTTCCAGTAAAATTGGAGTTTTTCTTATGTATCTTAAGCTATTAATATCATTAGTAATTGCATATCTTGGGCAAGCAACCTTTCTTCTTGCACAAGAGACTCAAACTGAGACGATAACGTCTAATACCTTGACTAGACTGAATTACGAAGTTGTCGAGCATGGAACAGTTAGCATTTTTCTTCCCGCGCAAATCCTGCCAGGCGATACTTTGTCCAGTCGAATTCGAACGAAAACCCTGCCGGATGGAAAGCTCGACAGCTATCGAATTCGAATGGCGAACAAATCGCACCCCGTGCAGGACGGCTTGGTCGAGTGGACCGTTCCGAACGACGCAAGCGCAGAGGTTAACTTCGAGTTAGTCGATGCATCGGGCGACGTTTCTGCCCGAGTTGCACTGTCGCTTGCCAATCATCCTACCAAATCCAAAGGATCGCCGGGACGCGATGGCACCGGTATCAAAGCACTGCCGATGCGTCCAAGGTCAGGATCATATACGCCTATAGCAGACGACTTTTTTGAAGGCATTGAAATCGTAGCCGCGTCTCCTCGTGAACTGATAATCTTTGACAGTCTTGTTCTCGATATTCGACCTGATCCGGTTTTATGCTGTTCGGAAGGCGGGCCATGCGGACTAACCAGCTGCTGCGACTTCATACCGTCCAGCAGTTGTTTACACTGCAACGTGTCAGGGTACGATGTTTGCCTTGCGGACGCAGGACCCCCGACACCTAACCCAAATCCTGACTAATCGTTCGTCGATATAGTCTCGCTTGAATAAGCAATTCCCGCGATGCAACTCAACAAAACATCGGAGCATGAA
Organism: Ruegeria sp. I1; assembly: GCF_056532675.1. Lineage (NCBI taxonomy): Bacteria > Pseudomonadati > Pseudomonadota > Alphaproteobacteria > Rhodobacterales > Roseobacteraceae > Ruegeria > Ruegeria sp. I1. The sequence continues at coordinate 18,922 of NZ_JBQFNM010000008.1, forward strand.
TACACTCGATAGAGGCAGATGCTTAATAGAGCATCTGCTTCAAATGACCTAACTAACGTGATCTGGAAACCAACTTAATAGTTCCGAAGCGAATATCCTGACGTTCCAGAACTAGGTTGATATGAGTTTCATGCTTTCGTTCAAAGATCGCTAGCTTTGAATTTGTTGGTTATCGCCTCCGATTGTTCGTGGGCACTTCTTGCAGATGTTTCAATTTTCGGGAATGGTCCCCACGTTGAGACGGGGGCCGTTATGGATCTACGCGCCATTGCAATGGGGCTGACATTTGCATTCATCTGGTCTTCGGCCTTCACCTCGGCCCGGATCATTGTGGCAGATGCGTCTCCTCTGTTCTCCCTTGCCCTGCGGTTTTTGATCTCGGGCCTGATCGGCGTCGCCATTGCACGCGCCATGGGGCAAAGCTGGGCGCTGACGCGAGCGCAGTGGCGGGCGACTATTCTGTTCGGAATATGCCAAAATGCCCTGTATCTGGGTCTGAATTTCTATGCGATGCAAACGATCGAAGCCTCGGTTGCAGCCATCATCGCTTCGACTATGCCCTTGCTGGTGGCACTGGCCGGTTGGCTGTTTCTCGAGGACAAACTTCGGCCCCTAGGGGTACTCGGCCTACTTGCCGGATTCGCCGGGGTCGCCCTGATCATGAGCAGCCGCGTTACCGCTGGGATCGACCTGTTTGGTGTGATGCTGTGCGGCATAGGTGCCCTGGCGCTGACTTTTGCCACGCTTGCGGTGCGGGGTGCGACCTCGGGCGGGAACTTCATGATGGTTGTTGGTCTTCAAATGCTGGTGGGGTCGGCAGTTCTGTTCGTTGCAGCGCCTGTTTTCGAGAGCATCTACATCAACCCAACCGTCCCTCTTGCGCTGGCGTTCATCTACACAACCCTTTTCCCCGGCCTTTTGGCGACGTTGATCTGGTTCCTGCTGCTTGACCGTATCGGCGCCACCCGCGCGGCCACATTCCACTTTCTGAACCCGGTCTTTGGGGTTGCCGTCGCAGCGATCATACTCGGAGAGAAACTTGGGCCGTTGGACCTGTTAGGCGTTGCCGTCACAACCCTTGGCATCTTGGCCGTGCAGATGTCCCGGCAACCCGCTCAGCGCAGCAGCGCTTCGACCTGAGACAACAGTTTATGCGAGTCTGGCCTGACATTCGATCCAAAGGTCGCCGCAACCTCGCCGTTGGGATCAATCAGGATCTTGTTGAAATTCCAGTTGGGCACAAAACCTGTCTGACTGGCAACTGCCTGATAGAACGGATGGGCGTTTCGACCTGTGACCGGTGTGATATCCGTCATCGGAAGGGTCAAACCATAGTTCATTTCGCAGAATTGTTTGACCTCATCCGCTGATTCCAGCTCCTGATTGAAGGAATCGGACGGAACGGCCAGAACCACAAGACCTCGGTCCGCGTAAGCTTCATACACATCTTGCAACACAGCATATTGCCCGGTGAACCCACATTGAGACGCTGTGTTTACAACCAAAACCGGCTGCCCACGCCAGTCTTCGATCGACAGCGTGCCGCCATCTATCGATTCAAACTCACCCACCAGCGGGGCCGCCTGAACTACGCGTCCCACCAATATCAAAGCAGTCAAAAGCATTAGTCTCAACACTGACCATCCTCCTTTTAAGACTTCTACGTCCGAAACGGGCCGGCAGATCACTTGCACGAAGGCGCGAGGCCTCTGAAATATGACTTTGCTTTCCCGCGCTCAAACCCCAAATATTGGGCAAAAGCCACGAAAAGGAGACGCCATGACCCGTTATACCAAAGACCCCGAGGCCATTGCCGCTCTTTCCCCTGAAGAGTTCCATGTGACTCAGCGCAACGGCACCGAACGACCCGGAACTGGGAAGCATCTGGGCAACAAAGAACCCGGCATCTATGTGGACATCGTTTCGGGTGAACCCTTGTTTGCGTCGACCCATAAGTACGAATCCGGCTGTGGCTGGCCCAGTTTTACCAAACCCATCATCCATGAACATGTGGAAGAGTTTCGCGACACCACCCATGGTATGATCCGAACCGAGGTCCGCTCGAAACACGGTGACAGCCATCTGGGGCATGTATTCCCTGATGGCCCGCGTGACCAGGGCGGGCTGCGCTATTGCATCAACTCAGCCGCCTTGCGGTTCATCCATCGCGATGAGATGGAGGCCGAGGGCTACGGCGACTACCTGAATCATGTGGAGGAAATCTGATGACCATTCAACGCGCCGTTCTGGCAGGGGGCTGCTTTTGGGGTATGCAGGACCTGATCCGCAAACTGCCCGGTGTATCGCGCACGCGTGTCGGATATACCGGTGGCGATGTGCCCAACGCCACCTATCGCAACCACGGCACCCATGCCGAGGGGATCGAAATCTGGTTTGACCCTGCAGGCATCACCTATCGGGAACTGCTGGAATTTTTCTTCCAGATCCATGATCCAACCACCCCGAACCGTCAGGGCAATGACCGCGGGATGAGCTATCGCTCTGCCATTTACTACGTCGACGAGGCACAGAAACAGGTGGCGCTGGACACGATTGCCGATGTGAACGCCAGCGGTCTGTGGCCCGGTAAGGTTGTGACCGAACTAGAATCCGTGGGTGACTTTTGGGAGGCCGAGCCCGAGCATCAGGACTATCTGGAACGCATTCCCAACGGGTATACATGCCACTTCCCGCGTCCCGATTGGGTCTTGCCCAAGCGCGACGCGGCAGAATAAACATCGGCCCCTGTCAGAGGTCTGAAGGGGGCTATCCCGTCGCCACGCGCGGGCGGCCACTGGCCTCAACGGTCAGCATCGCCTCGACAAACACGTCTCGCTCTTCAATCCGGGCTGTTCGGATGTCGCGGTCGACGACCACCCGAATATCGTCGGCCCCGGCATCCCTTACCGCACCCTCAGCCTCAATACGCAGCACCCGCTCCAACAGTGCGAGCGCCTCGTCTGATGCACCAAAATCCTGTGGCCCATCTTCCAGATGAACGCGGTATCGCCCTTCAGAAGGCGATGTGACGGTGCCCGACCGCCGCAAGGTCAGCCGCCCGACCACCGCACCGATGGCATTGGCGACACCTGCATGTTCAGGCAACACCATCTGACAGCGCAACCGATCCCCCACTGCAGGGTAATAGCTGGGGGCAGACGCGCCCAGCCCCACCACATCCACATTCAACGCTGCATCTAAAGCCAGCAAACCCCGGTGTTGCGCCAAACCCCGTTGGGTCAAAACATGGCGGGCAAGGTCTTTTGCGGGCAGGTCGAAATCCTCTGCTTCTTCGGCAAAAGCAGTCTCTAACAAGGTCAAACTGGTTTGCTCGGTGAGTTGATCGATGATCATCTGCGCCAAATGTTCAGGCGACGTAGCCAGCATATCACCCGACCCAACCCGCTTACGGGCCACCAGCTCCAGTCCCTTGCGCGCAGCATCGGCATCCCAGGCATCTACGCGCCCCAGCACATGGCTGGCATCTGACGGGGTAATACCTGAGACCTGCACGAGCCCTCGATCCACCAGACGAGTCAGCGCCCCGTTCTCCATTCGCGTCCGCAACAAAGCGCTCAGCGGCAGAACCTGATCGCCAAGCCGATCGAGCAAAACCTCTTCTCGCGTGCCAACACCATCCGCGTGAACCCCGGGCACGCGACGGGCAAACCGGGTATCATGCTCGCCAACCGTGGTTGAACGCAGTTGTTCGTCAAGCACCGAATGCACCACTTCAGGCGCCTCCGAAGCGATGAGAGAAACCGGCAGCACCCGTCGCGGCCCCAGGAAAACGCCGCCGCCCAGCCCTTCAGTCACCACATGCGCCTGGCTGTCTCCGCCTAGCCCATGGGTGCGCATTGCCACGGCTTCGACCATGGTCCGAAACCCGCCAACCTGCGCCCCCGCGGGGTCAATCGCGGGCTTCCCATCGCGGATCAGCGCCACATCGGTCGTCGTCCCGCCAATATCCGAGACCAGAGCATTCTCGGCCCCCGTCAACCAGCGCGCACCTACAATCGAAGCAGCAGGACCGCTGAGGATCGTCTCGATCGGTCGCTCACGCGCCTGTTCGGCGCTCATCAACGCGCCATCGCCGCGCACGACCATCATCGGGGCCGTAATGCCCAACGTCAGCAACTGATCTTGCGCACGCCCGATCAACCGGTCGATCATCCCGATCAGACGCGCGTTCAAAACGGCTGTCACAGCGCGCTTCGGCCCGTTCAGCTTGGCCGACAGATGATGAGAACATGTGACGGGCGCGCCCGTCTTCTCTGCAATAATCCGCGCTGCCTCCAGCTCATGCGCCGGGTTGCGTGTTGCGAACTGCGCAGCAACCGCAAAGCCGGAAACCCCTTTATAAGAGTCTAAGAAACCCTCCAAAGCCTCGATATCCAATGGCTGAGCCTCACCACCCGCGTGACTGTGCCCACCGGCCACAACTAGCGCTGGGTCGTCTTTCAACGCATCCCTTAGGCCATGCTTCTCAAGATCACTTTCCTTGAACCCGATATAGATCAGCGCGACCCGGCCACCTTGTCCCTCGACCAGCGCATTCGTCGCTAACGTCGTCGAAAGCGACGCCATAGAGATTTGATCGGGCGTAACCCGCGCCTGATCCAGCACCGCCGAGATCGCCTTACCCACGCCAATCGCCAGATCAGCCCGCGTGGTCAGTGATTTGGCCGAGGCAACCACCTCAGCCTCATCCCGGATCAAGACCGCATCGGTATAGGTTCCGCCCGTATCCACCCCCAAAGCCAGCGCCATCGGGTCCTCCATTCGTTCGCTTTGGATGGGTGTAGCGGTTTGGACCGATACGTCCAGCCTGTTTGCGGCATTCAAGTCAATCGTTGAACCGCCCAGCGCGCCGCATCAGCCACCGTCGGATCGGAGTCATCGGTCAACGCCTCAGCAACCGGCCGAAGACCCTGCTTCCCGGAGTTCCCTATGGCGTACAACACATTACGCACAAACCGATCCCGCCCGATCCTTTTGATCGGCGAGCCTGAGAATTTCGCCCGAAACCCGGCGTCATCCAGAACTGCCAGGTCCGCCAACACAGGAGCCTTCAGGTCATCGCGGGCCGCATACCGAATATCGCTCGCCGCAACGGCAAACTTGTTCCAGGGGCAGGCGGCCAGACAATCATCGCAACCGTAAATCCGGCTACCCAGTTTACCCCTTAGATCCTCGTCAACGGGACCTTTATGCTCGATGGTCAGATACGATATACACCGCCGCGCATCCAACTGATACGGGGCCGGAAACGCATCCGTCGGGCAACTGTCCAAACACGCACGGCATGATCCACAGTGATCGACCTCAGGAGTGTCCGTAGGCAACTCCAACGTGGTAAAAACAGACCCTATGAAAGCCCAATTGCCCCAATCTCGGCTCACCAGATTGGTATGTTTGCCTTGCCAACCCAGCCCGGCAGCGTGCCCTAAGGCCTTCTCGGGCACCGGAGCCGTATCGACGAACACTTTCACCTCGCCGCCGGACTCAGCAATCAACCACCGCGCCAATCGCTTTAGGCGCTTTTTGACCAGGTCGTGGTAGTCCTTGTTCTGCGCATAAACTGAAATCGCCCCGCGCTCGGGATGCGCCAAGACCTCGGTTGGGTCATGTTCAGGCGTGTAACTCTCGGCCAACATGATCACCGAACGCGCCTCGGGCCACAAAGCCGCCGGATCACCCCGCCAATGGGTCCGTTCCGCCATCCAACCCATCTGCCCGTGATAGCCTGCCTCAAGAAACGCCTCTAACCGCTCAGGCACATGGGGCACATCCCACGGCCGACACACCCGACAGGATACGAACCCCTCGGCCAACGCCTGCGCGACCAGCTTGCTTTTTAGAACCGATTCATTCTTCATCTGGCCAAAAAACACCTTCGGGGGGTATCGCACCCCAGGCGCGGTGGAGGCAGACAGCCACCCTATCAGAAATCCAGATCGGCGTAATGGGGCGGAGGCCGAAACCCCGGCACCTGATCCGCCAGAATCGACCGGAACGCAGGGCGCGACTTGATCTTGGCATACCAGTCCTTCACCGCCGCACTGCGATTCCAATCCACGTCCGAAATATAATCCAGCGCCGATAAATGCGCCGCAGCCGCGAAATCAGCCAGAGTCATCTGATCCCCGGCCAACCAGCGACGATGATCCAGCAACCACGCCATGTAATCCAAGTGATACTTGATTGCCCGCGCACCTTCTTTGACGTTCTTGCTGTCCGGATAGCCCTGTCCGGTCATCTTCTTGTTGACCCGCTCATACAACAACTTCGATGTCACCTCATGATGAAACTTGTCATCGAACCACCCGACCAAGCGGCGCACTTCAAATCGCGCCTCGGGCGTTTTCGGCATCAGAGGCGGTTCGGGTCGCGTCTCTTCGATGTATTCACAGATTGCCGCACTTTCTGACATAATCTGCCCATCCAACCGCAAGACAGGCACTTTGCCCGCCGGGTTGCGGCGCAGGAAATCGGGGTCCTGTTCCCAGTACTTCTCCTCAACCAGCTCGACCTCGATCTTCTTTTCCGCCAGAGACAGCCGAACCTTGCGGCAATACGGGGACAGGGGAACGTGAAACAGACGCGCCATGGGCTTCCAATCGAACCAGTGAGTACTTCTCAGCTTTAGCCCCGAGAGGCGATGAGTTTCAATCCTCGAAACAATCCGCGCGACCATCTGCGCGGATGGTAGCCGCCCCCTGCAGGATGGCCGCAGCCCGCCTGCGGGTAAACACCGATGGATCCGTGACCGACCGTTTGCGCGGTGATGGCAAGATCGCCGCGATCCGCGCTGCGTGTGTCGGCGTCATGTTCGCCGCGCTGACACCGAAATTGCGCTGTGCCGCAGCCTCAACTCCAAACACGCCTGTGCCGGTTTCAGCGAGGTTCAGATAGACTTCGAGAATGCGCTGTTTGCTCCAGAAAATCTCGACCACCGGCGTAAGCGAGGTCTCCATCGCCTTGCGCACCCAACTGCGGCCCTGCCAAAGAAACACATTTTTTACGACCTGCTGCGTAATGGTCGAGGCGCCACGGTTGCCGCCATCCTCCAATGCATCACGGATGGCCGCGACATCAAACCCCCAATGCAGGCAGAAATTCGCATCCTCGGCCGCAACGGCCGAACGCGCCATGATTGGGTTGATTTCTTCGATCGGAACCCAATCCCGCTCGACTTTGCCCAGCCGCCGCCATTCGGACCAGATCGTATGGGTGATCGGTGGATTCACCACAGAGTAGAGCAACACCAGCGCTAAAAAGAAACACATAATACCCAGAACCGCGCGCGTTACCCAACGGCGCAGTTTCTGACCCAATGGCATTGTCTTTTTGCGTGCCTTGCTCTTTTTACCGCTCGATTTGCGGGCTGCTTTCTTTGCCATATCACAGCTATACGACGCGCGCCGCTGCTTTGGAACGGCCTATATTGCGATTGCTCGCGCCTCGCGGGGTGGAACCACAGGCCGGGCGGTATCAGGCAGCTTTGCATCGCGCGCTTTCAATTCGGGGAACAGCCGCAGGATTTCGGCCTGGGTGTCGCGTTCCGACGCCGTCAGCGCATGGCCGGGGTAGTAGCTTTCGCTTTTGGCCCCGTTGGCAATGACAATTTCATGCTGCTTGAACAGCAGATGGAAATAGACAACTTCGCCACCTTCGACGCGCGTGACCGTATCGCCATTGACCAAGGTATGCGCGGCCACCAGCGCTTCGCTATAGCCAAACATGTAACCCGCCCGCCAATCGTCGATCAGCATCCGGTGCTGCGGAGAAACCAGCAAGGGCCGTTCCAATCCCAGCACACCCGCCGCGAACTGTATTGGGGCAAATTTACCCTGCGCCTCGACCTTGGTTTCACCAACCCAGATCAATGGCTGTGGACCATGATCCACTGTCATCACCAGATCGCCTGCCGTCAGGCTTTCCACCGGGCGTTCGCCTTCTGGTGTTGCGATCATGGTTCCGGGCGTAAAACAGGGTGGACCCAGATCGCCAACTTGCAACGGACCCTGCGTGTTTACAAATGTCGACGACACAAACGTACCAGGTTGCAGCACCTGACCGTCCGTTGGTGTAAAGACCCGTGTTCCATCGGCAAGATAAAAGGTCGTGCCGGTATAGGTGACATTGCCCACACCAGTTACATTGATCGTTACGGTATCGCCCGGCCACGAATCTGTAACGTCCTGTCCGTTTACGGTATCCCCGCTAGGCGCGTCGATTTCGCCGTCATCATCCACATCGGTCAGGTTGAACTTGTCAACGACAACCGCCGTGCCACCTGGGGGCGGATTCGCAGGGTCAAACGAATAGAACTGATCAAGATATGTCGTTGGCATTTGATGCCTCCGGTGTACTCACGTGTGTTGAAACGCAATATGGCAGAAATTCCAGATCAAACTATGGCAAAATTTATATTTGGTTTATGCGGATGTGGCAAAATTGTGGCGAAAAGCCCTGATTGAGAAGAACCCCGCTTGCGTCAAAGCGCACGCGGGGTCCTTAACCCAAAAAGGGCCACAGAACTATTCGGCCGGGACTGCGGTTGCCTCAACGCTCAGCGGATGAATGAGCTTGTTCAGCATCTCTTTGGGGCAGACCTGAAGGAAATGAGCCTTCTCGACATCCCAGTGTTGTAAGATATCCGCGGCCTTACGGCTTGAGGTTTCCCTGGCGTGACGTTCGATTAGCGCTTTCAACTGATCTTCCCAATGGTCGACGGTCACCAGGCAAGTCACCAGCGTTTCCATGTTCATAAGCAATTCGGCCTTGCCCTCTGGATCATACAGATAGGCCATACCCCCGGTCATGCCGGCGCCAAAGTTAGCCCCGATATCACCCAGAATGACGGCTACTCCGCCCGTCATGTATTCGCACCCGTTCGAACCGCAGCCCTCAATCACCACTTTGGCACCCGAGTTACGCACGGCAAACCGCTCACCCGCGCGGCCTGCTGCGAACAGATGGCCATCGGTGGCACCGTATAGGACGGTGTTGCCAATGATTGTGTTGTCATCTGCCTTCAACGGGCTGACCTGCGGCGGGCGCACGACGATCATACCACCCGAGAGACCCTTGCCCACGTAGTCATTGGCGTCACCCGACACTTCCAGTTTCAGACCGGGCGCCGCAAACGCGCCCAGCGATTGACCCGCCGAGCCCTGCAGTTTCACATGCAGATGGTCGTCCTGGAACGTATTCCGCATACCGAAGTTCTGAACGATATGGCTGGAGACGCGCGTCCCCACGGTCCGGTGCGTGTTCTGGATCGCGTAAGATAGCTGCATCTTTTCACCGTCTTTGAGGAACCGCGCCGCGTCGCGGACGATTTCAGCGTCCAGCGTATCCGGCACCGCATTCCGGTCCTTGTCGCGGTTGTAGACAATGTCATGCGCGCCATCGACAGTGATCAGCAGCGGGTTCAAGTCCAGATCGTCCAGGTGAGCCGAGCCCCGGCTGACCTGAGCCAGCAGATCGGCCCGTCCGATGATCTCATCAATCGAACGTGCGCCGAGGCTTGCCAGCAACTCGCGCACTTCCTGTGCGTAGAAAGTGATCAGGTTGACGACCTTATCCGCGTTGCCGGTGAACTTGGCGCGCAGGCTTTCGTCCTGTGTGCAGACGCCGACCGGGCAGGTGTTCGACTGGCACTGACGCACCATGATACAGCCCATCGCGATCAGGGCAGCGGTGCCGATGCCATATTCCTCGGCCCCCATCATCGCGGCCATGACAATGTCGCGACCAGTCCGCAGGCCACCATCGGTCCGCAGAGTCACGCGGTCGCGCAGGTTGTTCATCGCCAGAACCTGATGCGCCTCGGTCAGGCCCATCTCCCACGGAAGACCGGCATATTTGATCGACGTCGCCGGCGAGGCGCCGGTGCCACCATTGTGACCCGAAATAAGGATGATATCCGCTTTTGCCTTAGCCACACCGGCTGCAATCGTGCCCACGCCCGAGGACGCCACCAGTTTCACAGTTACCTTGCAGCGCGGGTTGATCTGCTTGAGATCGTAGATCAGCTGTGCCAAATCCTCGATCGAGTAGATGTCGTGATGCGGCGGCGGTGAGATCAGGGTCACGCCCTTGGTCGAATGCCGCAGGCGCGCAATCAGGTCGGTGACCTTCATGCCCGGCAGCTGACCACCCTCGCCGGGTTTTGCACCCTGGGCGACCTTGATCTCCAGCTCTTCACACTGGTTCAGGTATTCGGCGGTCACACCAAACCGGCCCGAGGCCACCTGTTTGATCTTGGCCGACGGGTTATCGCCATTCGGCTCCGGCACGAAATGGGCCGGATCTTCACCACCTTCACCACTGTCGGATTTCGCACCGATCCGGTTCATCGCCACATTCAGTGTCTTATGCGCCTCGGGCGACAGCGCACCCAAGCTCATGCCCGGGGTAACGAACCGTTTGCGGATCGAGGTGATCGATTCAACCTCTTCAATCGGCACCGGTTTGCCCAGCGGTTTGAAATCCATCAAGTCGCGCAGATGGATCGGCGGATTCGATTGCATCTTGGCCGAGTACTGCTTCCACAGTTCATATGAGGCTCTGTTACAGGCCATTTGCATCATATGCATCGAGGTCGCTTCCCATGCGTGGGTCTCACCCGACTTGCGCGCCTTGTAGAAACCACCGATGGGCAGCACGTCCAGACCGCTGTCCCAGCCTTTGGCATGGATTTCCTCGGCCTTGGTCTGAATACCGGTGACGCCGATACCCGAGATCCGGCTGGTCATGCCGGGGAAATACTCGGCCACCATGGCGCGGCTGAGGCCCACGGCTTCAAAGTTCAGACCGCCGCGATAGGACGAGATCACCGAAATCCCCATCTTGGCCATGATTTTCAACAGGCCCTGATCGATGGCTTCGCGATACCGCGCCACGTTTTCGGTCAGCGAGCCGTCCAGCAGGCCACGATCAATACGGTCGGCCAGCGAATCCTCGGCCAGATAGGCGTTCACCACGGTCGCACCACAGCCGATCAGAACCGCGAAGTAATGCGGATCGACGCATTCGGCGGACCGTACGTTCAGCGAACAGAACGTCCGCAGCCCCTGCCGCGTCAGATGCGAATGCACCGCGCTGGTCGCCAGGATCATCGGCATAGCAACACGACCCTGACCCGAGTTCAGATCAGTCAATACCAGATGCCCTGCACCCGAACGCACGGCCTCTTCTGCTTCGGCTCTAATGCGTGCCAAGGCGGCGTTCAGAGCACCACGCCCGGGTTCAAAACTACAGTCGATTTCAGCCAGAGGAGAGTTGAAGTTTTCAACCAGCTTGTCCCACTGCGCGTTACCGACAAAGGGGCTTTCCAGCACGATGATCTCGGTCTGGCTGCTGTCTTCGTCCAACACGTTCTTCAGGTTCCCGAACCGTGTTTTCAAGGACATGACGCGGTATTCGCGCAAACTGTCGATGGGCGGGTTGGTCACCTGGCTAAAGTTCTGACGGAAGAAATGACTCAGCGGACGGTATTGCTTGGACAGAACCGCTGACGGTGTGTCATCCCCCATTGAAGCCAAAGATTCTTTGCCATCCTCGGCCATAGGGGCAAGAATTTGCTCCAACTCTTCCACAGAATAGCCCGCTGCGATCTGGCGCTTGCGCAATTCTTCGCCCGAAAAGATCGGCGTCTCGGTCACTCCGGCAAGCGATTCATCAACGTCATTGATCTTGCCAACCCATTCGCCAAAGGGCAGTGCGCGGGCCAGCTTATCCTTGATCTGTTTGTCGCGGAACAGCTTGCCCTTTTTCATGTCGACAGCCAGCATCTGACCCGGCCCCAGTGCGCCTTTTTCGGTCACGCTGGCCTCATCAATCGGCACCATCCCGGCCTCGGACCCCGCGATGACCAGGCCATCACCGGTTACGACATAACGCATCGGTCGCAGACCGTTGCGGTCCAGACCAGCACAAACCCAGCGGCCATCGGTCATGGCCAGAGCGGCAGGGCCGTCCCACGGCTCCATCACTGAGTTGCAATAGGAATACATGTCGCGCCACGCCTGCGGCAGCTCAACCGCCTGCTTGGACCAGCTTTCCGGCACCAGCATGGTTTTCGCCATCGGGGCCGAACGACCCGCGCGTACCAGAACCTCAAAAACCGAGTCTAATGCGGCCGAATCCGACGATCCGCCTGCGATGATAGGTTTGATATCCTCGGCATAGTCGCCAAAGGTTCCGCTGGCCATCCGGATTTCATGGCTTTTCATCCAGTTGATGTTGCCCTTCAGCGTGTTGATCTCGCCGTTATGAGCCAGCATGCGGAACGGCTGGGCCAGCCACCATTGCGGGAAGGTGTTGGTCGAATAGCGCTGGTGATAGATCGCAAAGGCCGATTCAAATCGCTCGTCCATCAGGTCGGGGTAGAACACCGCCACCTGTTCGGCCAGCATCATGCCCTTGTAGATGATCGACCGGCAGGACAGCGACGCCAGATAAAGGCCGGAGATCCCCGCTGCCGCAGCCGCTTTTTCGATCCGGCGACGGATCACATACAGCTCGCGCTCGAACGTTTCTTCATCGACGCCTTTCGAGTTAGAGATCAGAATCTGTTCGATCTCGGGCCGGGTCGCGTTGGCCTTTTCACCCAGGCAGGTCACATCGACCGGCACATGGCGCCAGCCATAGATGTAGTAACCCATACGCAGAACTTCGGTTTCCACAATGGTCCGGCATTGTTCCTGCGCACCAAAATCGGTGCGAGGCAGAAAGACCTGACCAACGGCAATAAACTCATCCAGGTTGGGTTCATGGCCGGTGCGACGGATCTGGTCGTAGAAGAATGGAACAGGGATCTGCACGTGGATACCCGCGCCATCGCCGGTCTTACCATCAGCGTCCACGGCACCGCGGTGCCAGATTGCCTTAAGCGCGTCGATCCCGGCATCCACCACCTTGCGTGATGGCTTGCCATCGACGGACACAACCAGGCCCACACCGCAGGAGGAATGCTCTTCTTCCTCGGAATAGAGACCGTTTTCGGCCATCCATTGACGTTTGGCTTCTTCGGCTCGGACCCAATCGGCATCATATTTGGTCACTGGCTGTCTCCTTCTTCCGGCAAGGCGTACATGGCTTCGACCTCTGCTTTGGTCATCTGCCGGCGTTCACCTGCGAACGCGTACCCGTCGGGCTTTTTGTCGATATAAAGTTCCAGTTGCAGCGCGTTGCCCGTGTCTGGGAACAGGCCCGCCGCCATTTGAGTTTGTCCGTGCATCTCGCCCGGCAGCGTGATCCGGTACCAGAGTGCGGATCCGCAGTCGGCGCAGAAGGCGCGTTCGGCCCAATCGGACGATGTGAACGTCTTGACCGGGCCCAAAGCGGCATATCCGGGTTCGGCAGGAAACGTCACCAGCATTGAACTGGTCCACCGGCGACACTGGTCACAATGGCAGGCGCCAAGCGAATCTTTTGCTGGGGTGGCGCTGATCGTGACCGCACCGCACATACATTGGCCTTTCAATTCAGGCATCTGAACTCTCCTGTCGCGGGGCGTTGATCACTCGGCCGCAATTGCAGCTTTTGCGTTGAACCGTTCGATGATCGCGTCGGCACAATCGCGCCCATCGCGGATCGCCCAAACGACCAGAGAGGCGCCGCGCACGATATCTCCGATGGCATAGACACCGTCCATTTCGGTCTCACCCGTCTGGAAAGCCGCCTTGACGGTGCCCCAGCGGGTCACGGGCAGATCGGGCTGGCCAAACAGGGTCGGCAGGTCCTCGGGCTCAAAACCCAGCGCCTTGATCACGAGATCGGCGTCTTCAACATAATCCGCGCCTTCTATCACCTCGGGCGCTTGGCGGCCAGATGCGTCAGGCTGACCCAAGCGCATTTTCTGCACCATCACACCGATGACATTATCATCGCCGGTGAAGCCCTTTGGTGCGCTAAGCCATTCGAACACAACGCCTTCTTCCTCGGCGTTTTGTGTTTCGCGCTGCGAGCCGGGCATATTCGCGCGGTCGCGCCGATACAGGCATTTGACCGAAATCGCTCCTTGTCGGATCGAGGTGCGCACGCAATCCATCGCGGTGTCGCCGCCGCCGATCACAACGACCTTCTTGCCCGCAGCGTTCAAGCGGCCATTGTCGAAATCTTCGACGTCGTCGCCAAAGCTTTTACGGTTCGAAGCAGTCAGGAAATCGATCGCCTTTTCGATTCCATTCAGCCCGCTTCCCGGCATCGACAGATCGCGCGATTTGTATACACCTGTAGCAATGATGACCGCGTCGTGCTGCGCCCGAATTTCATCAAACTTAGCTGCGTCCACATCGCAGTTCAGAACAAATTTGACCCCGCCATCTGCCAACAGGTCGTTGCGGCGCTGTACGACGTCTTTTTCTAATTTAAAGCCTGGAATTCCGTACATCATCAATCCGCCCGCACGGTCATAGCGGTCATAGACTGTAACCTGAACACCCGCGCGCCGCAGCATATCCGCCGCAGCCAACCCGCCCGGGCCGCCGCCGATAATGCCAACGCTTTCACCGCGCTCAGAAGCTGGAACAACGGGCTGTACCCAGCCTTTGTCCCAGGCGGTATCAGTAATGTATTTCTCGATCGTGCCGATGGTGACGGTGCCGTGTCCCGACTGTTCGATCACACAATTGCCTTCACACAAGCGGTCCTGCGGGCAAATACGACCGCAAATCTCGGGGAAGGTATTGGTGGCCTGACTGGTCTGGTAAGCCTCTTCCAGGCGGCCGGTTGCTGTCAGGTTCAGCCAATCAGGAATATTGTTGTGCAATGGACAATGTGACTGGCAATAAGGTACACCACACTGGCTGCACCGGCTGGCCTGCTCTGCCGCTTTTTCTGCAGCGAATTCCGCATAGATTTCATCAAAATCTTCTCTACGGTCATCGGCGGCACGCTTTTCGGGCATGGCACGGTCGATCTGCACAAATTTCAGCATCGGTTGCTTGGCCACGGGTCAGACTCCATGAATTGGCTTGGTCGGCATTCTTTACGAGATGCGATTTCAGATGAAAAGTCAATTATACTGACCTAATTTAGAAAAAGTGCTCGCAAAGAGAGATTCTAGTGAGTTTTCGCGCTAATTTTAGTTCCGCTTCGGACCTATCAACCTGCTTTCCTTTTTACGGGCGCCGGAATACCCATGAACCTGAACACAAAACGGTAGCGGTACGGCAGGTTCAATGAGTCTCTTTCACTTGATTCTGGTGGCGGTCATTCAGGGACTTACAGAGTTTCTGCCAATATCTTCATCAGGTCACTTGATCCTGCTGCCAAACCTGACAGGGATGCAGGATCAAGGCCAAACTATCGATGTCGCTGTTCATGTGGGCACGCTGGGCGCGGTCGTGTTGTATTTCTGGAGCGACGTGAAAGATGCCATCCTTGGCTTGCCGCGTGCCCTGTTGGGTCGTACGGATACCCCGCAATCACGGCTGGCACTTGGGCTTATCATCGCAACGATCCCAACTGTGATTGCTGGGCTGATCCTCTATCTAACGGGACTGGCCGAGGCATTGCGTTCTATCGCGGTGATAGGCTGGACGATGCTTTTGTTTGGTCTACTACTTTACTGGATGGATCAGAAGGGACCGCAAACCAAAACCGCACAGGATTGGGGTCTGCGTGATGCAATTGTCATGGGCCTGTGGCAGGCCGTCGCCCTGATCCCCGGCACTTCGCGTTCGGGCATCACGATCACCGGCGCACGCCAACTTGGATACACCCGAGAGGACGGCGCCCGGATCGCCATGCTGATGTCGATCCCGACCATCATCGCCTCGGGGGTTTTGCTATCTGTAGATGTTATCCAGCAGGCGAATGCACAGCTTGCAAAAGACGGAGCAATCGCTGCGGCCTTCGCCTTTGTCTCAGCTCTACTGGCCCTAAGCCTGATGATGCGCCTGTTGCGCAGCGTTAGCTTCACACCTTACGTGATCTATCGCGTGGTTCTGGGCATTATCCTGTTGGCAGTCGCCTACAGCTGATCAGGTTCGCAGATTGTCGGCTGAATTCTGAATGTCATCATACTGGCCCGAGGGACGGAACTTCCACAGATACTCCGGCAGTACCGACGCCAGTGTCGTTGGCTCGATACCCAGCTCCTCGAAGGACATAGCCCCATCCGAAACCACATTGTCGTGACGCAAGCTTTTGAGCTGGTCGCGGGTCAGGATATTGTTGGGGAACAGCTGAAAGCTGACGAATTTCACAATGTCCAGTACACCGGCCATGATCTTCGCCACAAAGAAGGGCACACCCAGAATGATCCGGCGACGGTGGATCACCTCAAGCATCTGCTGCATCAACGCGCGGAAGGTCTTCACTTCGGGCCCGCCAAGCTCATAGACACCAGCCGCTGCTTGCCCCAAAATGCCCTTGACCGCAGCCTGCGCCACATCATCCACATAGACCGGTTGAAACTGCGTTTCCGCACCGACCAGTGGCAGGAACGGACCCATGCGCGCCATACTGGCAAAGCGATTAAAGAACTGATCTTCGGTACCAAAGATGATCGACGGCCGCAGGATCACAGCACCGGGCATATGCTGTAGCACGCCAGCTTCACCTTGCGCTTTGGTGCGAGAATATTCGCTTTGGGCATCCGCATCCGCCCCGATCGAGGACAGATGCACCATACGGGAAATACCCTGCGCGGCAGCCAATCGCGCGATCCGTTCGGCGCCTTCGGCCTGAACCGCAGGAAATTCGTTCTTGCCCAATTCGTTCAGAACGCCCACACAGTTCACGACCGCATCCGCGCCCTGCATCGCTTGCGCAACGGATGCGTCATCGCGAATGTTGCACAAGACCGGCTCGACCTGACCAACAACGCCATAGGGTTTGACGAACATCGCCTCATTCGGGCGCCGTACCGCAACCCGGACACGCCACCCCTCGCCGGCCATGCGCCGCGCGATGTAGCGACCGACAAAACCTGACCCGCCATAGATCGTGACCAGTTTGGACATGAGAGGCCTCCTGTTCGAAGTGTACGCCATAGACCTAACGCCCACTCAGCCCCGGAACAAGGCGCTAAATCGCCACGCAATACCCATTGTCTTTTGTCCAATCTAGGGTCCAGATCAGCGGGTTCAAAAAACTTTCAGGATTCTTCCCGAATCCGGTTGACGCCCTCCGTCGCTGGGCTTAAACGCCCCCTCACGACACCTGCCCAGGTGGCGGAATTGGTAGACGCGCTAGCTTCAGGTGCTAGTGTCCGTATGGACGTGGAGGTTCGAGTCCTCTCCTGGGCACCATTTCTTCTGAACATAGATAGATACGACTGCTCGGTTTCATTGAGCTTGCTACTTACGTTCAACTTGCAGCCCATCCGAACACCTGCTGCAATGCGCAGGCGTCAAGTTCCGCCACGTACCTGCGCCTTATGCAGCCAATCCGGGCGCATCGGGCTGTACAAAAGCCCGATTGAGACAATCCACGGCACCAGATACGCGCGATGGTAGATGTGGGTGAAGCTCACCATCAACGCAGCAAAGGTCAGCGTCGCCGTTATGACCGTCGTGCGCGCCGCGGTTCTATACGGCGTATCGGGGCCCGCCAGAGTGGCATAGGTAATCGCTGCCAGATACAAAAACAGCAGACCCATCAATGACATCAGGCCACCTTCGTTGGCCAGCAGCAGATACAGATTATGGACCGGCAGATCATGTGAACTGAGTTCGCGGTACTGCTCGGCCCCCATGCCCAGAACATAGTAGTCGGGCAGGAACCGCCAGGCCTCGATCATCAGCTCAGCACGATCACTGAAGGTGCCGACACCCTCGATATTCCCTTGCTGAAGTGGGCTGAGAACGCGTTCGACAAATTTCTGCGGTAGGATCTTGTCGGCAAATGTAATGCCCACCCAGGCAGTCACGGCAAACACCGCCGACCAGATAAAGAAAATACGGAATTTTCCTAGCAAGAACAGATAGATGGCGCCGCTGATCAGCGCCCCTGCCAGATTCGAGTTGGAGCTGGTGAAGATGAGCCCGGTAAAGGTCAAGGCGAAGAAACACGCAAATGTAATCATCTTATAGGCGCGCACCAAGCCGAGATACCAAAGCACCGGGAACCACAGCACGATGATTGCCGCAAAGGCGTTGGCGTTGTCGGTCAAACCCGTCAGTCGGTTGTTGCCTGCAACAAGCGCAAGCTGCCGTCGGTGCCCGCCATTATACCCGATTGAATAGGCGCCAAGGCCGACAAGGCAGCTTATGACAACGGACATAACGCCCATTTTGGCGAGCAATACCGCCTCTTTGTGCGGGCGGCCAAGAATGGCGAGCGGCAATGCGACAAATGAAAAGAAGTACTGGATCAGGACAACCACAGCATCCACCGGATCGCCATAGGCGATGCTGCCGATCAGCAGCCCGGTCATCAGCATCGCGATACCCAGCCACCACATCGAAGAGGCTGCCTGCATCGGGTATAGCGGGATGGCCCTGATAAATCGGAACAAAAGCCCGAAGGTGATAAAAAAATCGCTGACCGTGAAGGAGGCACCGGGATGACGCAAAGACGCAAAAGACGAAAACAGCACACCCAGGACGACGCAGAAAAACTCGGCGCTTTCCAACGATGACCGAGGTCGCTTGAGTGTTTCGCTGCTGATCATCTTGTCATTCAACCTATGTCATCGCGTGGATGTCACCTTCCCCGGTCGAGCCTGCTAACCGCCGATCTCCAAGGCGCTATTTGTAATAGTCATAGTGCCCATAGTAGCCTTCATATCCGATCCAGCGGAACTTTTTGGGATCGACGTCATTCAAGATGGTTCCGATGACATTGACATCGGCCTGAGATAGGCGCCGCGTGACCGCCTGCACGGCGTCTTGGGGCGATCTGCCCCAGCGAACCACAAGGATCGCGGCATCGATCAAAGTGTTGTTCCGATAGACCTCATCCATGACCAGCGCGGGCGGGGTATCGATCACCACCAGATCGTACCTGGATGTCAGCGTGTCCTTCAGCTTGCGCAGCTTCATTTCGGCATCATCTGTCAGCTCGCGCGTTGGGGATTCGACCGTGATCAGGTCCAGCTTACCCGGCGCATCCTGGGCGCCAACAACCTGTTGCGGAGCGATGTCATACGAGTACAGGTCCGAGCATTTGATATCAGCGCTGTCCGGGATCAGAAGCTTGGTTGCCCCTTTTCGGTACACATCCAGATCAACAAGGGCGACATTCATTCCATCTGCGGCCGCCGTGGTCGCCAGCACCGTACTGATGAATGATTTCCCTTCGTTGGGCAGCGCCGATGAAACCAATACCACCTTCGAGTGTTGAAACTTGATGCAGTTGGTCAGAATCCCGCGTGCCGTTTCTGCCAGAGGGGTCCGTGGGTTCTCAATCGGTTCGAACACGGCAGCAGCACGCCCTTTTGGCCCGTATTTCTGCTTTACGAAATAGCCAAGATTCTGCAGCCCTGTCGCATTGAAAATCTGTTTCTCGGTCTTGATTGTTCGATCAAGCCCTTCCCGGATCAGTGCCAGAACAAAGCCGATCATGATCGACATCGCTCCGGCCAGGGCAACTGTCAGCGCACGATTGGGCGCGTATGGCACTTGTGGAACGCGGGCGACGGACACCTGGCTTGTGCCTGCTTCGATCTGGCCGCTTCGGGTTTCCAGCAGATTCAACTCATCAACCGAGGCCTGATACCGCGACCTGAGCAGCTCGATTTCCCGCTCCTTACGCAGCAGCGTCAGCTCTTGCCGGGTTCTGAGTTGAAGCCGTTCCTCAGCGGCGGCCAGTTCTTCACGCAACACCAGTTCTTCTTCCGGTGGAACGTTTTGCTCCAGACCAATGGACAGGATGGTGCGGGCCCGCTCGGCCGCGCTGCGCAATTGGTCCAACAGCTGCTCGTCATCCAGATTGTCCGAGCGGATAAAATTCGCCAGGTCCGCTTCGTTGCTGGTAAGTTCTTCGCCCAGCAAATTGACACGCCGCCGTACGTCATCGATGTTTTTGTCCAAACGATTAATACGTTCGCCAAGCTCGTTACTTATGTACTGCGTGATGACCGTATTGGCCAAAGCAGCAGACAGTTCGGCATCTGTGGACCGACCCTCCACCGAAATCGCTAAGCTTTCGCCAGCGCGGGACAGGCTGTATGAGCCCAGAACTTTGTCAATCACAGCCTCGCGATGCAGCGCCGCAGGTTGTTCGAGCCCGGTATCGGGGTTTACGCGCGAAACGAAACTATCATCCTCAAACAGGCCCAGTGTTTCCGCCACTTGACCCGCGAAATCGCGCGATTTGAGCTTTTCGATCTCGGTCTCGATACTTGATCGACCCAGTTCAATGGTTTCAAGACGCCCCGTCGTGTCACTGTATCGTGTCTCTGACAAAGACAGCACCATCTGGGCGACGGTGCGGTACCTGTCGGGAACCGTCCGCATGTACAGAGACGTCAAAATCACTGCGATTCCAAACAGGAAGGCCACAGGAAGCAGATTGCGCCGGATCACCAGCCATATGCTGACAAACTCTCCCGGGTCGCCCTGACCACCTTGAAAACCATTGTTGGAAAGCACAGGAATACTCCAAAATTTCAGATACAATCTTCAACTGGCCCAGAGGCGCTGCGCGCAAGAAGATTGAAATACCGGGTGTTTGTAAAGCTACTTTAACGGCCTTGATTTACGATCTGTAGGCGTCATCAATCACCAGTCATGATGCCGCTCTTCGGTTTGGTAGAACTTATTACAATACTGGGCGGAAATAGAAAGCTCTGCAGCGCAGCTTTTGAAACTGGCCGTCACTGCTGAATAAGGATTGGGAACGCCAGATTTAAGAGAATACGACGCCTTGCAGAGGTGCGGCGACCGCTAATCAAAAATAGGATATGCAGTGTCGAGTGTTTTCTGGGCGCGTTCGACAATCTTTGCATCAGACAAATTCGCCAAATCCCGCGCAGGCTGTGCGCCGTTAAAGGCCATGATGATCGGCTGCCCGGTATAGGGATAAAGGTTTAGCCATTGGTTGAATTGGCCCTGCGGCAAACCGGTTTCCGGTGTGATGATCCATGTTTTGTCGGCATCCCAGAAGACATCTTTATACCGCAGATACACTTTGTCTAACGTCCCCATACCAAGACTTGCGATGGCGCTTTGCTTTTCAGCTGGCAAAGGCGGAGAGAAGGTGATCGAACCCTGTTTCAGCACACCCAACGGAACCGTCACGATAACTGTGTCGAACCTGTCCGATTGCCCGGCCTTGTCTTCCAATCGAACGCCTTCGCCATCAAACTCGACACGCGCCAATTCGCGATTCAACTGGATGTCGAAGTCGTTGGAAAACGCGTCGAGCAGCTGTGCATAGCCCCCCGGGAAGACCACCTCTTCCCCGCCATAGTCAGTATCTCGCAGATAGGCCAAGACATTGATCTCGGCAGTATCCGCGCCTGCGCTGTGCTGAACGGACACAACATTATCAACCCAATCAGGGGTATCATCAACCGGTATTTCGCGCCCATCACTGCCACGAATGACATAGCTATTCGTCGTTGCCAGGGTTGCTACGCCCTGTGATTTCGCAAGCTGTGTTAGCGGATTGCCATCGGTGCCGTGTATCCAGCTCGCGCCCAGATCAAGCGCTGCGCCAAGGCGATTGTCGGTCCAGATGCGTCCATCAATACGGTCGCGCGCTTCCCAGATCGTGATATCATATCCGCGCCTTGCCAGCGCATCCGCGGCGGCAAGCCCGCTCATCCCCGCGCCAATGATAGCAACGGTTTTGGCACCTGTTTCAGAAACCGCCTCTGACGCCATGATCCCGGATTCATAGGCGGCATGCACCGTGCTGTTATAGGATGGATGGGTGGCCTCGCCTGCAAAAAACAGACGATCACCGACTGGACGGCCAAGGGCTGCGTGATCCTTACGCCACGATCCTTTGGCAAGATAGGAATAGGACCCAAGGCTATATGGATCGCGGCTCCAATTTGTTCGGATGTATCCGGTTGCAGTACGTGTGCCTTTTGCAGCCCCGGCAATGGGCACAAAGCCAGACGTCAAGGCACCCAAAGCTGCGGCTATGAAATCTCTGCGATCCATTGTAACCCCGCGTCTGATCACTTCTTCGGCTCCCAGCCCGGAGGCCTGATCAGAGTAGAGAAAGCTTCTTGGATGCTCTTTGACCGGGCAATATCCCGGATCAGGTCCGGCCATTCCGAGAACCAGACTTTGATAGGGTTCCGGCTGTCAAAATCGCGTGTCAGGCCATAGCGGGGGGTCTCTTCCTCGATCTGGAATGTGCCCCAGATCCGATCCCAGATGATGAAGATACCACCATAATTTTTGTCCAGATACTTGTCATCACACCCGTGGTGGACACGGTGATGAGACGGCGTGTTCATCACATATTCAACCGGCCCCAGCTTGCCGATCAGTTCCGTGTGCAGCCATGTCTGATAAGCCAGCACTGCG
This sequence comes from Ruegeria sp. I1, assembly GCF_056532675.1. Classification (NCBI taxonomy): domain Bacteria; kingdom Pseudomonadati; phylum Pseudomonadota; class Alphaproteobacteria; order Rhodobacterales; family Roseobacteraceae; genus Ruegeria; species Ruegeria sp. I1. The sequence goes on from NZ_JBQFNM010000008.1 coordinate 41,373, forward strand.
ATCACGCCAAACACAATTGCCTCGGGTGCGAACCCCATAAGGGCCAGCGGAATATGGGCGATCAGGGACCATACGCCTTCCAAGGGGCCAAATCGGATACCGGTGATGATGTTCATATCGCGCGAGGAATGATGCACCGCATGCTGGGTCCAAAGCAGGCGCACCTCGTGGGCAATCCGGTGTTCCCAATAATAGGTGATGTCGGCCAGCACGATCACCAAAATCACGCTCCACCAGGTCACGGGGATGGTCCATGGCAGACCCTGAGAGATGATCCAATACAGCCCGTAGGCCCCAGTCAGAACAAAGGTTTCGACCAACAGATACGGGATCTGGGTCGATGCGCTTGCCAGCATTTCGCCAAAGGTCTTGGCTTTGAAATCGCCTTTGAAAATCATCTCGGCGATTTCGATCAACAAGATCGCAGCGCCGATCAGAAAGAACACCTCGTCGATCTGTGTGGTCAGGGTTTCGAGGTTCATTACGCCTCTCCTTTCAATCCTTGGGAAAGTGTCCGCCAGGCCAAATCGGCAGCTTGCTTGGCTGTTGCCTCGCCGGATTGGACAAGGGACCAGGCGGCGTAGATGAGGTTTTCATAGGCCTCGACAATCCAGTCAGTTGGAACGTTCGGGTCAAACGCGCCTTCTTGTTTGGCCGCGTCGACATCGCGCCGAAGCTCCTGAAGGCCTTTGTCATAGGCTGCGGCTATTTCAGGGTCTGCCTCCAACCCCTCATTGGCCAGAAACAACTGACGGTTTGCCAGTGGAACAATTGCGTGCAGTGACAGCCGAAAGCCTTCTTCATAGCTTGTTGCATCTGCCGTGGCCTGTTCAACGGCTTCATCAAGTTCGGCCATTGCAATCTTTGCCAAGGCGCGCATCAGTTCGGGCCGTCCGGGGAAATGCCGATGCAGCGTCGCACGGCCCACGCCGGCATGCTGTGCGACATCGCCAAGTGAGGCGGCTTGGTTTTGCGAAAAAACCTCGAACGCGGCTTCGATGATGGCATCTTTGGTGGTTGGACGAATTACACTCATGAGACACAGATGTATCATACGAGACTTGAATTCAACCCCACCCGCGATCTTAAATGCTTACCCGGCCGGCAAGCCCGCAATCAGCTATCGTTTTTAGGGATCGAGCCAAAGATGACCGCAAGCATGTCTCTTCCAGTCGTCCTTATCGGACGCCCCTATCATTGTTCGACATTCGAGATACGCGGCGCATGAACATGGGTGCGGATCACAAGGGCTGCGAGGGCTCCGGCCAGGGCGCCAAACAGATGCGCCTCCCACGAAATCCCGGGCTGGCCGGGCAAAACACCCCAGATGATCGAACCGTAGACCAGTGCCACCAAGAGCGCGGCCCCGAGTGTCACCGGAGATCTGTCCACCACACCACGCGCGACAAGAAACCCGAACCATCCAAACACCAAACCAGATGCACCGATATGGATGGCGTTGCTGCCAAAAAGCCAAACGAGCGCGCCACCCAAGGCGATAATGATGACATTCACCAACAAAAGCGCGCGCGTTGCGGTCAGCGCAAGCAATGTGCCCATCAACACAAGTGGCGGTGTGTTTGACATGAGATGAGAAAAGCTGGCGTGTAGAACCGGCATCCCGAAGATCCCATCAATCCCACCCAAATGCCGAGGGATCAATCCGAAGGCCAGGTTCAATCGATAGCCCAGCGCCCAGTTGATGACCTGTATCGCCCAAAGTGCGGCGATGAAGATAGCCAACGCCCAAAGCCGTTTGCGAACCACACTGTTGTTGTTCTGATCTGTCATCTGGACCAGATAGTTCCTTCGTAAAAACCGATCAAGAAGGGCTGGGTTAGACCGTCTCGTCCAACCGAATGGTAATCGCCAGATCGCTCATGACGTCCTCAACAACACGTCTTGGCAGCTCAGCCATACACGGGCGCGCGCCGGGACGCGGCGTAACAGTCCCGCGCAGGATTGCACGACAGGTGATACCAGGCACAAACGGGCCATCTCCGTCCTCGGCGATCAGGGTCCATGTTCGGGTAATGCTCTGCCCGTTCCGCCGCCCTGTGACACGCACCTGCATCCCCCCGCGATCTGTTCCAAACGGATAGAGCGCTTTCGACAACCAATAGAGCGCGGAATAGGCCACATCGGACAGGGCAAGACGCCAGCGGCGGCGAAGCCAAGCCAATGCGGACAGCGATGCATTCATCACCCCCAGTTCCAAACCCGCCCGAAACATGACGGTTGAGGCGGCAATCCTGTCTGGCAGCAGGTGTATGTCGGGGACGTCCACGAAATAACCAGCACGCCGCAGACCCGGCGCAAGCGAGTAGATTTTGCGATCTGTCCAGCCCCGCACGGTCTGCCAACTGCCATCCCGAAGAACCTGTGAGGGGCGGCCAACGCCGCTGACAATGCTCTTGATCACCGACATCCCGCGCGGCGCCCGGTTGCCCGGCAGTATTGCAATGTCGATAAGGTCGATCTTGTCCAGCCCGTCTATCAGATCGTCAACGATGATCGAGGACAGGCCCGATACGCTGGACGCGCCCGAAAGCACAAAGACATTTGCCGCCTCGGCCTGTGCGTTCAGCCGCGCGATACCCATTGTGAATTCTGAACTGTCGGACAAATCCAGATAATGGCAGCCGTGCTGAACACATAAGCGCGGGACAAGATATGGATCCTGGCCATAATGTTGGAACGGCCCCGCCGCATCTATGACAACATCCGGCGCGACACTGAAAATGATTTCGGGTGCAGAGTGAATATCGACCGCCAGGGTCTCTGCCCCGAGTTCTCGGGCAAGAGCGCAACCCTTCGAAGGTTGCCGGCCGGCCAACCACAGTTGATGCCCATCGCGCGCAAGCAAACGGGCAGTCAACGCACCAAAGACGCCATATCCACCGATGATCACAACCTTCATGGTGTGGTTTGGAAGATCAGGCATCGGTCGCCTCAACGATCTCGGCATCGAAGAAGACCGCATCCTGATATATGACCGAACCCAACAGCCGATGAGTCAGTGCCAGTGTGAACTTGAACTGCCCATCACCCAGTTCTTCATGCCCGATGACAAGATTGCCCGGGCATACCCATTTGGGCAAAGGGATGCGCCTGCGGCCCAGTTTCACAAAATAGCTGTCACTGATGAACAGCAAGGCGTTCCGGGTGCTTTGCAACCGCAATGCAATGCCAATTCCATAGCCTATGTATTCCTCTAACCCGGTCGGACCGTCGAAGCGTTTGGAGCTGCTGACAATCTGCGGAAACCCCGAGGACCGGCCATATTGCCTAATCCAGAATTGACCCCCGGTTGCAACGTCTTCGGTGACAACCACAACGGCAGAGCGCCCGGCCGATGTGCGATCAAATGGTAGCGGCGCGCCTATGGCTCGCATGACAAAAGCCAGCAATCGCCCGGCCAGATTCATCTGCATCTCGGACACGCGACCCTGATAAACAAGACTGGCACCTCCAGACAATCGTTTGCTAAAGCGCCGCCTGATCGCAGCGGGCAATCGGTTCCATCCGTCTTGCCCCAACAGCTCGAAGAAACGGGTATCCCCTTGGTGCCGATCAGATGGCTGCGTTTTGACATCAGCCTCAATAGTCTGCGCGTTTTGAAAGGGCTGTGCTTCGTGTTTTTCGAACATTCTGTTATTTCCGTCAGAAGAGAATTTATATGTCAAAAATTTTTAGCCGCTTGGCTTGCCCCCCGTGAGCTTCAGGAATGAGGCGACTTTGCTGCCCATCTTCATAAGCATGATCAGCTTGGGCCGAGGAACCGTCAGCATATCGTGATACCACTTGTCAGCCGTGCTCAGGAAATCCTGCATCGCCTGCATACGCTGCAATACCTCCGGCTCTAGCCCACTTTCGCTTTCAGCCTGCGCGACACATGTGCGAATGGCTGCAGCAGCGGGATCGATCTCACGCTCTTTGCGGCCTTGCGCGATGCGGATCACCATCTCCCAAACATCGGTCTCGGCCTCGAAATGTTCGCGCCGCTCACCCGGAATCGGCACCCGCCGGATCAAACGCCAGCTGACAAGTTCTTTCAAAGAGTTCGACACATTTGAACGCGCGATCCCAAGCGCCTCGGAGATTTGTTCCGCATTCATCGGCTTGGTGCTGAGGAACAGCAGCGCGTGGATCTGCGCCACCGATCGATTGACGCCCCATTGGGTGCCCATATCGCCCCAATATAGGATGAACTGACTGGATGCGTTGGATTTCGATATGTCAATAATTTCTGTCATGACAGAAATATCAGATGCAACAATGCAAAAGTCAAGTCTGAAGAGTCGATCTGTGATCTCTTTGCCGTGTGCTTTGATCCGGTATACTCTGATCAGACGGGCCGTTGCCGAAAGCCTTGCAATGGTCGATTTGAATGAATGTATTGAGCTGAACCAAGCCGTGGTTGACAGAAGCGCCTAGCCTACACCTTTGCGGATGTGGCGAGATTCAAGGCGCGACACCCCATCCACCATGGCGCATTTTATATGACAATCACAGCGACGGTCGGAATGTGCCGAAGCAATTCAAGGAGATTGGGTATGGGGATTTTGGAATCAGAATGGCGGAACGATGAATACGCGCGCAAGGTGATGGTAGGCCCCGACCATAAGCCGTCGCCCGAGTGTTTCTTGGATCTCGAACATGGCCAAACCTACTATGAGTTAGACAACAAAGAGGAGGACAAAGGTAAACCTTTGCTCATCTGCATTCACGGTTGGTCAACCGCAAGCTATGTGTGGACCGCGCTGAAACCCGAGCTGCGCAAGAAAGGCTACCGCATCCTCAGCTATGATCTGTACGGGCGTGGATATTCCAGCCGTCCCGATAATGTGGCGCACACGGCAGAGCTGTTCACACGCCAACTGACCCAAATACTGGTACACCTGAAACTGAATGACCAAAAACTGAACATCGTTGGATACTCGATGGGTGGTGCCATTGCCGCGCGTTTCGTGAGCGAACGGCCGGGTGACGTCGAACGTCTTCTGCTGATTGCTCCGGCTGGCATGGCGGTTCAAAAACCGTTCCCCCGCTTCGTCGCCCGGCAGATTCCCAGGCTTTCCGATCCAATCATTTCAGAGTTTTTACCCTGCGCCCTGTGGAAACAGTTCAAGAGAGCAGCAAGAGACTTTCCGAATGACAAGAACGTGCAGTTTGTCCTTGAGAATCAACTGGCAGAGCTGGAGTACCGGGGGTACATCCCAGCGCTGTTATCCTCATTAAAGGGAGTGCTGGCATCCAAGATGAGGGCCGAGCATGAGGCGATTGCAGATTCAAACGTGAAAGTTCTGGCAATCTTTGCGGACCAAGACAGCACCATACCTCATCCTGATGCGCAAAGGCGCTTTGACAGATGGAACCGGAATCAAGTTAGCCACGTGATCGAAGGGGCAGGTCACGCAGTGACCTATACCCATGCGCAGGAAATCATTACAAAAACTGGTAACTTCTTGTAGGCCTTCCGCCACTGGGTCTTCCGCCACCGCAATATTACCGTGGCGGAAGAAGTCATCAAATTGGATCAGGCGTCAGAGTTTGATCCGGAAGGCGGCAAACCCGTCTGCACCTTCGCCGGCATCCTCGATCGTGACCCCTTTGACATCGCTCATATAGTCGCGGGCTTTCGGGCCGGTTTCAAACAGAACCGTGGTGCCCTCAAGCGGAGCAAAGGACCAGTTGGCGTCTGCCTTTGGATCGATGGTGCCCTGCTCAACGATGTAGCGCACTATGACATCGCGGTTGGTATCAGGCGCTTCGAACACCACTGTATCGCCCAACGCGCCAGGGAAGGAGCCCCCACCCGAAGCGCGATAATTGTTGGTGGCGATGATGAACTCCATGTCATCTGTAACCGGCTCACCGTTGAAGGCAAGGTTCACGATCCGGGCGGCGTCTGGGTTGACCTCTTCCCCTTTCGGTCCAAAGCGCGAGGGTTGTGATAGGTCGATCTGATAGGTCACGCCATCCATCACGTCGAAATTATAGGACGGGAAATCCGGGTTCAGCAGGATCGCATCTTCCGCACCAACTTCAACCTGATTGAACATGCCCGCCGACCGCTCTAGCCAGCCCCGGACCTGAGCGCCGTTCACACGCACCGCGCGCACCGTGTTGGGGTACAGATACAGGTCAGCCACGTTTTTGATCGCCACATCACCGACTGGAACATCGGTGTAGTATTCAGGACCGCCCCGGCCACCAGCCTTGAACGGAGCCGCTGCCGAAAGAATCGGCAGGCCTTCGTGCTCGGTGCCCTTCATCATCTCTTCGACATACCATTTTTGCGCGATTGAGACGATCTGGACGGACGGATCATCCGCGACCAACGCAAAATAGCTGTGCAGCGGGGCCGAGGTTTTGCCAACAGCGCGCCGGACATAGGCCAGCGTTTCATCGTGATCCTGCGCAACCGAGTCGAGCACCGTCTGATCATCACCCACCAAAGCGGTGATGGAACGATCTTCGTTGCGTTTGGAAATCGGGCGCGCCTCGGACGTGGTGGTGACCACCCGCCATTCATTTCCATCCCGCTCCAACAACAGATCCAGCAGACCAAGATGCGAGCCCCAGAAGCCACCCATGACAGCGGGCTTGCCCATCAGCGTGCCCTTTTCCACGTCAATACCAGGGCGATCCGCAAAGGTTGGTGATGGGAAGACAAGGTGATTGTGGCCCGTGACCAGCGCGTCGATGCCATCAACTCCGGCCAGAACGACCGAAGCATTCTCCATCCCGTCCGCATGATCGGCCTCGCCAATCCCCGAATGCGACAGCGCAATGATCAGATCACAGCCCTGTTCCTTCATCTCGGGCACATAGGCTTGCGCGGTCTCGACGATATCACGCGCCTCGACATTGCCCTCAAGGTGCTTGCGATCCCAGTTCATGACCTGCGGCGGGGTAAAGCCGATCACCCCGATCTTGATCGGATGCTTGGTGCCGTCGCCCATTTCAATCTCACGATCCAGGATCGCGTAGGGTTTCACCAAGGTCTTGTCATCGCGCGGGTTTGCGCCTTTTTCCTTGGCGACATTGGCCAGAACAACCGGGAATTCGGCCCCGGCCAGGGCTTTGTCCAAAAACTCCAGGCCGTAGTTGAACTCGTGATTGCCCAGTGTCGCCGCATCATAGCCAACCGTGTTGAAAGCAGTGATGATCGGGTGGCTGTCGCCTTCTTTCATGCCCCGTTCATAGGCGATGTAGTCACCCATCGGATTGCCCTGCAGAAAGTCGCCATTATCGACCAGCAGAGAGTTCGTCGCCTCTGACCGGATCTCATTGATGATCGACGCGGTGCGGGACAGGCCAACCGTATCGCGGGGTTTGTCTGCGTAATAGTCGTAGGGGAAGACATGGACGTGAATGTCAGTGGTTTCCATGATCCTCAGATGCGCCTGGTTGCTCGCTGCAGCCGCCGAGAACGGGTGCAACGTAATAGCCGCAACACTTGCAGTTGTTGTGGCGAGGAACTGGCGGCGAGAAATCTGATTGCGGCTGGAGAAAGACATAGGTCACCTTTCGAGTTTGTGAATCAACGCGCCTTTTCTGAACTTTTGACTACACGCGTGTGACAAGAGAGGTCAGATTTTCGGGTACGTCAAAATCAAGGGCAATGCGCTGCACCATATCTCAATATGACATGATTCCCAGAGCGTCACGGGATAAAGAACGGAATTCTGCCGAGGGATCCCGCCAGCTCGGCAAAGGGTGCAACCCGCCAGAGTGAACCGGCTCCCAATGGTCCAGGCCCGGAATCGCCACGTCAAACATGTTCTTTGAAAAAAGTGGTGAGCCGTGCAGGATTCGAACCTGCGACCCACTGATTAAAAGTCAGTTGCTCTACCAACTGAGCTAACGGCCCACTCTTTTGTTGGATCTTGCTGATCCGTGGCGCTCTGTAAGGTATTTTCCCGATCAGGTTCAAGACCTTATTTCACACCTCGTTTCGCCTGTGTTTTAGATGTTTCCGGCGACCCGATAGGCGGCCTACTTAGGCAGGTGGCGCGGGGGGGTCAAGACCTTTTTTCACGAATCGTGGCGACAGGGTGGATTCATTATTCCACCGACGTTATATGCCCGCCATGCAACAGAGACTCGATACCGGTTTGCGCTTCATGAAGATGCATGGGCTGGGCAATGACTTCGTCATTGTCGATGCACGCGAACATGCGTCATCGATCACTCCGGCTATGGCCAAGGCCATCGGGCATCGCCAGTTTGGCGTTGGCTTCGATCAACTGGCCGTTATCGAAAACGGCGCTGAGGATGCGCACCTGGTGTTCTATAACGCCGATGGTTCAACCTCGGCCGCCTGCGGCAACGCCACGCGCTGCATTGCCCGGTTTCTAATGGACGAGTCTGGAAAGTCCGAGCTCTCATTGACCACCGAACGGGGCTCTCTCGCGGCCAAAGATGCAGGCGATGGTCTGACCTCGGTCAATATGGGACAACCGCAGCTCAATTGGCGGGACATCCCTTTGGCAGAAGAGATGGATACGCTGGAACTGCCAATTGAAGGCGCGCCCACCGCGACCGGCATGGGCAATCCACATTGTACGTTTTTCGTAGACGACGCCGATGCGATTCCCCTCACTGAATTCGGGTCGCGGTACGAGTACCACCCGCTCTACCCCCAGCGCACAAATGTGCAGGTGGCACAGATCATTGGTAGCGATCATATTCGGATGCGGGTGTGGGAGCGGGGCGTTGGCATCACCCTGGCCTCGGGCTCGTCCTCCTGTGCTACAGCGGTCGCGGCCGCGCGCCGTGGGCTGACGGGCCGCAAGGTCCAAATCGAACTGGATGGCGGTACCATCTGGATCGACTGGCGCGACGATGGCGTCTGGATGACAGGACCAACGGCCCATGTATTTTCCGGCACCCTGACACCCGAATTCCTAAGGTCTTTGGGATGAGCGCCCCAAAGTTCACCACCCTGGGCTGCCGCCTCAACGCCTATGAAACCGAGGCGATGAAGGAACTGTCCCAGCAGACTGGCCTGACCGACGCGGTCGTGGTGAACACTTGCGCGGTGACGGCCGAGGCCGTCCGCAAAGCCCGTCAGGAAATCCGAAGGCTGCGTCGGGAAAACCCTGACGCGCGCCTGATTGTCACCGGCTGCGCGGCACAAACCGAACCTGAGACCTTTGCAAAAATGGATGAGGTCGACGCGGTCATCGGCAACACCGAAAAGATGCAGCCCGATACCTGGAAGGGGATGGCTGCAGATTTCATTGGCGAGACCGAGGCGCTTCAGGTTGATGACATCATGTCGGTCACAGAAACCGCCGGTCATCTGATCGATGGCTTCGGTACTCGATCCCGTGCCTATGTACAGGTCCAGAACGGCTGTGACCACCGTTGCACCTTTTGCATCATCCCCTATGGCCGAGGCAATTCACGCAGTGTGCCCGCAGGCGTCGTAGTGGATCAGATCAAGCGTTTGGTTGATAGGGGCTACAACGAGGTTGTGCTAACCGGCGTTGATCTGACCTCATGGGGCGCGGACCTGCCCGCGCAGCCCAAGCTGGGCGATCTGGTGATGCGCATTCTGAAGCTGGCGCCAGATCTGCCGCGCCTGCGGATCAGCTCGATCGATTCCATCGAAGTGGACGAGAATCTGATGCAGGCAATCGCGACCGAGCCACGCCTGATGCCGCATCTACACCTGTCCCTGCAACATGGCGACGACCTGATCCTGAAGCGGATGAAACGCCGCCACCTGCGCGATGACGCCATCCGCTTCACCGAAGAGGCGCGCAAACTGCGACCCGAGATGACTTTTGGCGCCGACATCATCGCCGGGTTCCCCACTGAATCCGACGCTCATTTCGAGAATTCTATGAAACTGGTCACTGAATGTGATCTGACCTGGCTGCATATCTTTCCGTACTCAAAACGCGACGGTACACCAGCCGCCCGCATTCCGCAGCAGGTCAACGGCACAATCATCAAAGCCCGCGCCGCCCGTCTGCGCAAAGCCGGTGAGACACAGGTCGCCAAACATCTCGCTTCCCAGATCGGCAAAACCCATCAAGTTCTGATGGAAAACACGCATATGGGCCGAACCGAACAATTCACCGAAGTGACCTTTGACGCGCCCCAAGCCGAAGGCCAGATCGTAACTGCAACGGTCACCGGTCACACTGCGACACAGCTAACAGCCTGATCCACTCTTCGTCTGGCCAGAAATATCCCGGAGATGAATTGGCCAAAGGCCAAGAAGGGGCTGGCCCCTTCAACCAACCTTCAAGCAAAAACCCCCGCGACCTGATGGTGCGGGGGTTTCCAATTCCAATCCGATAAGAACGATCAGTCCTTACGCGCTTTGCCCTTGTGCGGTGCCCAAAGGCGCTTGTTCACCAGATACAGCAGCACAGACAGAACCGTCAGGAAGATCACGCCGACAAAACCGGCATTCTTACGGTCGATCAACTTTGGCTCGGCTGTCCACATCAGGAACGCAGCCAGGTCTTCCGACATATGCTCAACGTCATTTGCGTGACCATCGGCAAACTCGACCTGCTCATCCGACAGAGGCGGTGCCATCGAGATCCAACCGCCGGGGAAGGCTTTGTTCTCGTACAGGATGGTTCCCGCCTCTTCTTTCTCTTCTCCTGTATAGCCATTCAACAGGGACGCGATGTATTCTGCGCCACCCATGCCTTTGACCAGCTGGTTGATCCCCAGACCATAAGGTCCGTGGAATCCTGCACGCGCCTTGGCCATAAGGCTCAGGTCAGGTGCGCCAACCCCTGTGTTGGCCGGGAAGTGATCGGTCGGAATCGCCGGGCGGAAATCGTCCAGCTCAGGGTCGAACACCTCAAAGTTGGCGGCCGCATAAGCGATCACCTGTTCTTCCGAATACCCCAGCGCTTCGAGATCACGCAGAGGCACATATTGCAGGCCATGGCAGGCTGCGCAAACCTCGGTGTAGATCTGAAGACCGCGCTGCAGCTGGAACTCATCCCAAGTACCAAACGGCCCTTCGAACGAGAACGCATAGTCTTCGATATGCTGCTCACCGCCACCTGCCGCAAAGGTCGAGGCGGGCGCAAGGGCCAAGGCAAACGCGGCACCGATTGCAAGTTTCTTGAACATGTTTCCGGTCCCTCTTCTTACTCGGCCGGCGTGGCTTCGGCGTCAGCCTTGCCATAATGCGCGTTGAAGTCTTCTTCGATCGTTTCAGGTTGTGGCAGCGGCTTCTCGATCACACCAAGTACGGGCAGGATCACGAAGAAATAGGCAAACCAGTAGGCCGAGGCGATCAACGAGAAGGTCGCATAGGGTTCTTCCGCAGGCATCGCACCCAGCCACATCAGGGCAAAGAAGTCGACGATCAGCAGCAGGAACCACCATTTGAACATCGGGCGATACTGACCCGAACGCACGTTCGACGTGTCCAGCCACGGGGCCAGCGCCATCGCCAGGATCGCGCCGAACATTGCAACCACACCAAAGAACTTGGCATCGACGATGCCGCCGGTGATGAAGCTGGCGAACTGTACAACCCAGACTTCGCCGGTGAAGGCCCGCAGGATCGCGTAGAAGGGCAGGAAGTACCATTCAGGCACGATATGTGCAGGTGTGACCAGCGGGTTGGCTTCGATATAGTTATCGGGGTGGCCCAGATAGTTTGGCATGTAGCCAACAATCGCCCAGAAGACGACCATGATGACGGCCAGAGCGAACAGATCCTTGATCACGAAGTAGGGCCAGAAGGGCAGCGTATCTTTCTCAGCCTCGGCCTTCGAACCACGGCGCACTTCAACACCCGTCGGGTTGTTGTTGCCGGTGGTGTGGAAGGCCCAGATATGCACGATCACCAGCGCCGCAATGATAAACGGCAGCAGGTAGTGCAGTGAGAAGAAACGGTTCAGCGTGGCATTGTCCACCGCAGGTCCGCCCAGCAGCCAGGTCTGGATCGCATCACCCACAAATGGGATCGCACCAAACAGGCCGGTGATCACGGTCGCACCCCAGAAAGACATCTGACCCCAGGGCAGAACGTAGCCCATGAAGGCGGTACCCATCATCATCAAGTAGATGAGCATCCCGATGATCCACGTGATCTCACGCGGGGCTTTGTACGAACCGTAGTAAAGGCCACGGAACATGTGAATATAGACCGCAACAAAGAACAGCGACGCGCCATTCATGTGCAGGTAGCGGATGAAGTAACCGCCATTCACGTTGCGCATAATGTGCTCGATACTGGCAAAAGCCAGATCGACATGCGGGGTGTAATGCATCACCAGAATGATGCCGGTGACGATTTGCAGCACCAGGCAGAACGCCAGAACGATACCCCAGATCCACCACCAGTTCAGGTTCTTGGGGGTTGGGATCATCAGGGTGTCATATAGCAAGCCGACGATGGGCAGGCGGCTATGCAGCCACTTTTCGCCATTTGTCTTCGGCTCGTAGTGATCGTGGGGAATTCCGGACATAAGTTGGGTCTCCCTTAGCCGAGTCGGATTGTCGAATTGTCGACCCATTCCGCAGGCGGAACAGGCAGGTTTTCAGGCGCGGGACCCTTGCGGATACGACCGGCCAGATCATAGTGCGAGCCGTGGCAGGGGCAGAACCAGCCACCAAAGTCCCCGGCATCGCCCAGCGGCACACAGCCGAGGTGCGTACACACACCCATCTGAACGATCCACGCGCCCGGCGCTTCGCCTTCGGGCGAGGGCATAACGCGGTTCGCGTCAGTTGCGGGCGCATCGGCGTTCAGGTTGAAGTTACGTGCCAGCGGATCCGGCAGGGCATCGACGCCTTCGGCGTCCTGCTGTTGCGCTTCTGCGATTTCTGCGCCGGTGCGATGACGAATGAAAACCGGTTTGCCCAACCACTTGACGGTCAATTGTGTACCCGGCTCAACCCCGCTGACATCCACGCGGATCGAGGACAGGGCCTGAACATCTGCGGATGGGTTCATCTGGTTGATCAGGGGCCATACGGCTGCCCCGGTAGCAACGACACCTGCGCCGCCAGCGACGTAATACAGGAAATCTCTGCGGGTGCCTTCGTGGTCTTCTGCGTGGGACACGAGGTAATCTCCGATTGTCTGGCGCCCGCGTGCGGGCAAATAGCTCGTACACCGCACGAAGGCGGTGTCTTAACCGCGTTGTCTACCGACGCAATTAGTATTCGTCCAGCGGTCATAAACGCGCAATACGCCGCATCTGTGTATTTTGTCACGACACACCGGGTTTTTTGGGGATTCTATATCACTCTGCTTGCCAAAAAAACGAATCGAATGGGCCTGATTCGGGCCCGCTTTCGGCACGTCTCGGCATCAGCTTTGCCTGTTTCGCTGCGCTTGGCTTTTGTAAGATTGGTTCGAAACCGGGCACGATCTGGGGCACGAATATCCCTTTGTTCCGCAACAAATAACACCCCTGAAATAGATGATTTTCGCGGCGCAGAATCCGGCGGAATATCGTTGCGCTTCACCCGGATACATCAGACATCAACCCCTGCGCGAACGTCAATCAGGAGACTACGATGTCAAAACCCCCCTTGGCTGCCGTTCTGTTAACGATTGCCCTGTCTTCTCAGGCCACCGCCGCCGGTGACCCTGTCAAAGGCGAACAGCTTTATAACCGTTGTTCATCCTGCCATGCGATTATCAAGGATGGCGAAGTACTAGTGAAAGGTGGAATCACCGGTCCCAATCTATATGGCGTAGTCGGCCGCATTGCCGGAACCGAGAACGACTACCGCTATGGCAGTGAACGTCTGCCCATCGGCATGTTCACCGATGACATGATCCGCGCGGGCGAGGAAGGTCTGGTTTGGACCGAAGCCAACCTTATCGCCTATACGCAAGATCCGATCGGTTTCATCAAAGAGTATCTGAACGACGAGTCCGCCCGCCCGAACATGAGCGTGAAGCTCAAAAAAGGTGCGGAAGATATCACCGCCTATCTGGCCACTTTCGGCGAATAGACAGGGTGGTTTTCAGTGAAAGCGGCCCGGTTTCGGGCGGGCTTTATGACCTGACATATCTGGCAATTGCGGCGCGGCTCCCCTCTTGCCAGATACAATCCAGCCAATCGGCGAAGGCTTGGGCAAACCGTGGGTCCTGCCCTGCCTCACCATAAAGGTTAGCCACATCCAGCCATTGCGCGGGATTAGCCCGAGCCGAGCGGGCGGCGGCCTGCAAGTCTGGCCAAATGGGGTCATTGGGCGCAATCGTGGTCCCATCCTCGCGCGTGCCAGCGCACATGCGGCACCAGAACGCTTCGGCCAAGGCTAACCCTGACAACGAGGCACCCGAGGATATCGCGTCGCGAAGCGATGGAAACAGAAACCCCGGATGCCGCGCTGATCCGTCAAAGGCCACACGGCGTGTGGAATCGCGGATCGTCGGGTTCAGAAACCTGCGCTCGACCTGCTTTAGATACGCATCTGGGCTGGTCTCGGGCACGCCTTTGATATGAGGCAGTATCTCTTCGATCTGGACCTTGCGAAAAAAGGCCGAGAGGTCTGTATCCAGCAGACAGTCCGAAATCGTAGGCAGGTTCAGAACTTCACCCGCGTTGGCCAAAATCTGGTGACCGCCATTGAGAATGCGCAGCTTCAACGCCTCATAGGCATGCACATCCTTGGTGATCGCCACACCAAGCGTTTCCAAAGGCGGGCGTCCGGCGCAGAAATCATCCTCGATCACCCATTGGCGGAAGTTTTCATGCGAAACCGGGGCGGCGTCCGTGATGCCCAGCGCCTGACATTGGCTGCGAAGGTCTTCCGACGTGGCAGGCACGATGCAATCCACCATCGAATTTGGAAAGGCCCCGTTCTGTTCGATCCACTCCGCAAGGTCGGGATCAGACAGGCGCGCCAGTCCGACCACACAGTCACGCAGGATCGCACCATTGCCTTGCAGGTTATCGCAGCTGAGCGCCGTGAAGGGCGCATGCCCGGCAACGCGCCTGCGCCCGAGCGCCGCTACCAGCGCGCCGAAAACGGTGTGCGGTTGTTCCGGGCTTTGCGCATCATGGCGAATATCACCATGTTCCGTATCGAACACACCCGTTTTGGCGTCCAGATAGTATCCGCCTTCGGTAATGGTAAGCGACACGATGCGGATGGCAGGGTCTGACATCCGTTCGATCAGCGGCCCGTTGCCCGGCTCAATCGGCACATAGTCGATCATCGGGCCAATCACCTCGGCGGATAAGGCCGCCGGATCAAGCTCAACCAGTGTTGTCAGACAATCCTGCCGGATCAGTTTTGCGCGTATCTCGGCATCATAGCTGCGGACACCTGCGCCGATGATGGCCCAATCCAGCGCCAGACCCTGCTGCATCAACCGATGTATATACCACGCCTGATGCGCGCGGTGAAAATTGCCAAGACCGATATGGACGATGCCGGGCGTCAGATCTTCGCGCCGGTAGTGGGGCGTTTTAACATCTGCAGGAAGCTGGGACAGATTGTCCAGCCGCAGCTTCACTGGTGTATGAGTACGCGCCAATGGATCCATCAGCTCATCCAATTTCCGCCATCCACGTTGTAGGTCTGTGCGACGATGTAGTCCGCCTCATCTGACGCCAGAAATACCGCCATCCCGGTCAGATCCTCGGCACGCCCCATACGGCCGTGCGGAACCGCTGCTGCGACCTCGCGCTTTTTCTGTCCCGGTGGTTTGCCCTCGTGTTTTGCAAAGAACGCATCGACCCCGTCCCAATGCTCACCATCCACCACACCCGGAGCGATCGCGTTCACATTGATGCCGTGTTGGATCAGGTTCAGCGCGGCGGATTGGGTCAACGAGATAACGGCCGCCTTGCTGGCGCAATAAACCGCGACCAAGGGCTCTCCGCGTCGCCCGGCCTGTGATGCCATATTGATGATCCGGCCTTTGACCCCGCGTTCAATCATGTGCCGCGCGACAGCCTGCAGGGTGAACAAAGTGCCAGCGACATTGATATCAAAGACGCGCTGGTAGTCGGTGTGCTCGATTTCAACAATCGGAGCGGCGGTAAAGATCGCGGCGTTGTTGATCAGAATATCAATCTGCCCAAAGCTATTCACCGTCTGCGCAATGGCACTATCAATACTGCTTTGGCGCGTCACATCCATCTCAACCGCAATCGCAGCTGCACCAATATCCTTGGCGGCGTCTTGCGCGCGAGTGATGTCGACATCGGCCAGTGCCACACGCGCGCCTTCGGCGACATAGGCGTTGGCAAAAGCCAGCCCAATCCCGCGCGCCGCGCCGGTGATCAGCGCCGTTTTACCCGCCAAGCGTTTCATTCGATCCGCAATCCTTTGGCGTCAAATCGATGAATGACGTCCGAGCGCGGGGTCAGGTGAATACGATCCCCGTGCCGGAACCCGACCTCGCCATCTGCGCGGACGGTGATCGTTTCGGCCAGCCCGGTTTCGTGGATATGGAAGAACGTGTCCGATCCAAGATGTTCGGATACGCCCACAACACCAGACCATGTACCGCCGCTCTCGGACACAGTGATATGCTCGGGCCGGATACCAATCGTCTGCGCATCATGTTTTGCGGCCTCTTCGCCTTCGATAAAGTTCATCTTTGGCGAGCCGATGAAGCCTGCCACAAACAAGTTTCGCGGGGTACGATAGAGCTCCAGAGGCGAGCCCACCTGTTCGATCACACCGGCCTGAAGGACAACGATCTTGTCTGCCATGGTCATGGCTTCGACCTGATCGTGGGTCACGTAGATCATGGTGGTCGCCAGACGTTCGTGCAGCTCACTGATCTCTAGCCGCATACCGACGCGCAGTGCCGCGTCAAGGTTCGATAGAGGTTCGTCGAACAAGAACGCCGCCGGCTCGCGCACGATAGCGCGCCCAATGGCAACACGCTGGCGTTGTCCGCCGGAGAGCTGTCCGGGACGGCGGTCCAGATAATCGGTCAGGTTCAGGACGCTGGCGGCGCCTTCGACTCGCTTGTCGATCTCGGCCTGATCCAACTTGGCCATACGCAACGGGAACGCGATGTTCTTGCGCACTGTCATATGCGGATAAAGCGCATAGGACTGGAACACCATCGCCAGCCCTCGCTTCGCAGGCGGAACATCTGTTGCGTCAGATCCGTCAATGTCGATAGAGCCCGAGGTGATATCCTCCAACCCCGCGATCAGACGCAGCAGGGTAGATTTACCGCAACCCGAGGGGCCGACAAAGACGGTGAACTCGCCATCTTCGATGGTCAGGTCCAACGGGGGAATGACCTCAACGTCGCCGAAGCTTTTGGTCACGGACTTGAGTTGAATGCGTCCCATGTGTCGTGTTCCTTATTTCACAGCGCCAAAGGTCAGGCCGCGGACGAGTTGTTTCTGGCTGAACCAGCCAAGGATCAGGATTGGCGCAATCGCCATGGTCGAGGCCGCGCTGAGCTTGGCAAAGAACAGACCTTCAGGGCTGGAATAGCTGGCGATGAACGCCGTCAGAGGCGCCGCATCGACGGCGGTTAGGTTGAGGGTCCAGAACGCCTCGTTCCAAGCCAGGATGAAGTTCAGCAAAACAGTTGAGGCGATACCCGGGATGGCCATGGGGGTCAGGACGTAGAGGATTTCCTCTTTCAACGTCGCCCCGTCCATCCGCGCAGCTTCCAGAATCTCACCGGGGATTTCGCGGAAATAGGTGTAGAGCATCCAGACGATGATCGGCAAATTGATGAGCATCAGGACGACGACCAAACCTCCGCGCGTATCCAGCAGGCCCAGCCGAATGAACAGCAGGTAGATCGGGTAGAGAACACCGACCGCTGGCAGCATCTTGGTGGACAGCATCCACAGCAGGATGTCCTTGGTGCGCTTAGACGGCACAAAGGCCATCGCCCAAGCGGCAGGCACCGCGATAATCACACCCAGAATGGTCGAGCCACCCGCGATGATCACCGAATTCCACAGGAACCGCATATAATCCGAGCGTTCCTGCACGATGGCGTAGTTCTCCAGCGTCCAGTTGAAGTTCAGGAACAGCGGCGGGCTGGCGATCGCCTGCGCCTCGGTCTTGAAGCTGGTCAGAATGGTCCAGAGGATCGGGAAAAAGATCAACAATCCAACGGCCCAAGCGAGGGCGGTATTCAGCGATTTGCGGCGGGTTGTGACAGCGCGGGCCATGATCTTACCTCCTCACGCGTCCAGGTTCTTGCCGACGATGCGCATCAGGAAGATCGCAACGATATTGGCTAAGATGATTGCGTAGACACCTCCGGCTGATCCGAGGCCAACATTCTGGCTTTCCAGCACGCGCTGGAAGATCAGGTAGGTGAGTGTACGGGTGCCGAATGCGCCGCCGGTGGTCACGAAGATCTCGGCGAAGATCGACAACAAAAAGATTGTTTGGATCAGGATCACGATCGTAATCGCGCGGCTGAGATGCGGCAAGATGATGTGGTAGAAGCGCTTTAGGACTGGCGCGCCATCCATCTCAGCCGCTTCCAACTGCTCACTATCTAGCGACTGGATTGCGGTCAGCAGGATCAGCGTCGCAAAGGGCAACCACTGCCAAGATACGATCATGATGATCGAGGTCATCGACGCCTCAGACAGCCAAGAGATCGGTTCAGCCCCAAAAAAGCGCCACAGATGGGCAAGCAGGCCGTTGACCGGATCCATGAACATGTTCTTCCAGACCAGTGCAGACACGGTGGGCATAACAAAGAAGGGCGCGATCACGAGGATGCGGACAACCCCTTGGCCCCACATCGGTTGATCCAGAAGCATCGCCAGAAGGATGCCTAGGACAACGGTGATGACCAGAACCCCTCCGACGATCATCAGCGTTGCCTGAACCGCGGGCCAGAAGGAGCTAGATGATACGAACCGAACGTAGTTGTCGAAGCCGACCCAGCCCAGATCACCACCGCGCAGGGGCAGATATTTCTTGAAGGAAAAATACAGCGTCATCGTCAAGGGTACGAGCATCCAGCCAAGCAGCAGGACCACTGCGGGTGCCATCATCAGCCGGGCAACGGATCGGGAATGTTGGGTCGCCATGATGCAAGACCTCTCTGTTCAGGCACTCGGTTAGCCTGCGAGAAAAACACAAATTGAGAAAGAGGGGAGCGGGGGACAGATCGCCTGTCCCCCACGGGAGGGAAGCCTTAGTAGCCTGCAGCTTCCATTTCTTCGGCTGTGAAGGCCTGCGCTTTGGCAAGCGCCTCGTCCACCGATTGTTGTCCGGCATATACCGCCGAGAATTCCTGGCTGACTTGCGTGGCGATGCCCGCAAACTCAGGAATGGCGACAAACTGAATGCCGGTATAAGGCGTCGGCTGGGCGCAGCAGTTCTGCGGATCAGCGGCAAGGATCGACTTTAGCGTCATCTGCGCAAAAGGGATGTCCTTGTAGTTGTCGTTTTCATACAATGAGGTTCGCGCACCGGGCGGGACATTGGCCCAGCCTTCGTTCTCGGCCACAAGCTCAATGTAGTCTTTCGAGGTCGCCCATTCGATGAACTGCTTTGCGGCATCCTCTTGTTGAGTACCGGCAGGGATGGCCAGCGCCCAGGCCCAGAGCCAATTGGCGCGCTTGTCCACGCCTTCCGCATTTGGTGCCAGTGCAAAGCCGACCTTATCCGCCACAGTTGAATCGTTGGGGTTGGTGACAAATGACGCCGCAACTGTCGCGTCGATCCACATGCCGCACTTGCCTTGCTGGAACAGCGACAGGTTTTCGTTGAACCCGTTGGTCGCATAACCCGCTGGGCCCGATTCATTCATCATATCGACAAAGAAAGTCAGCGCCTCTTTCCATTCAGGCTGATCGAACTGGGGTTTCCAGTCTTCATCAAACCAGCGTGCGCCGAACGAGTTTGCGGTCACGGTGATGAAAGCGCCGCCTTCACCCCAACCGGCTTTGCCACGCAGGCAGATGCCGTTGATGTCGTTTTCACGATCCGTCATGGCCGCCGCCGCTTCGCGGATGAACTGCCATGTGGGCCCCTCGGGCATTTCCAATCCGGCCTTTTCCATCAGGTCGGTGCGGTACATGATCATCGAGCTTTCGCCGTAAAACGGCGCCGCATAGAGCGTGCCGTCATTGCTCAGGCCACCGGCCATCGCGGGAAGCAGGTCCCCAACATCATAGTCAGCGGACATTCCGTCCAGCGGCACCAACCAACCATTGGCACCCCAGATCGGGGTTTCGTACATGCCGATGGTCATGATGTCGAACTGACCGCCCTTGGTGGTGATATCGGTAGTCACGCGCTGACGCAGCACGTTTTCTTCCAGCGTCACCCATTCCACATCAATGCCGGTCGCTTCGGTGAAATTGTCGGTATAGCCCTGCATCCGGATCATGTCGCCGTTGTTGACGGTGGCGATCGTTATGGTTTGTGCATGGGCCGCTGCCGTAGCGACGAATGTCAGTGCAGTCGCCGCACGAAGTGCGTTCTTCAGATACATCCCTGTCCTCCCTGAGCTTGGATGTCGTACAGAGAGGGTAGTTCCAAAATTGTCGCGGCGTCAATAAAAACTTTACGCGCGTTAAGTTTATTGACTCACGCAGATTCTCTTAGCACCAGCCGCGCAGGGAACAAAGTTTCGGTCCTCTTGCCAGAATTTCCCGCATTTTCAATGAGTTCAAACAAGGCCTCGACGCTGCGCGCAGCCACGTTGTCATAGTCATGTGCAGCAGTTGTCAGGGACGGACAGGTAAACTTGGCAAAGGGATGATCGTCATTTGATGCAACGCGAAGCGCGCAATCCGGACGCCGCCCAACGCGAATCCCCTGCTCGTAACATGCCGCCAGAAAGCCAATGGCAAGGCGGTCATTGCTGCACAGGACTGAGTCCGTGTGCAGCAGACCTTGATCCAGAACCTTCAAAGCCCCCTGATGGCCGATCTCTTCGAAAGCCCAGCCTTCACCATCGATCTTGATGACATGGGGCTCGAACCCCAAACGATCCATCACCTCGACATACGCCTTACGGCGTTTGTTGGCGTTTGGGTTGGCAGGGGTCCGCATCTCGAAGAATGACGGCGGCTCACCCGTTCGTGTCATGTATTCCACCGTCTGAGAGACAAAGCTGAAATTGTCCGAACCAATAAATGCAGCACCCAAACCTTCGAGATTACTGTCAAACAGCACGGTCGGGACATTGGCGCAGAACTTTTCGATCTGAGACCGATCCGATGCGCGTCCCAAGGGGGCCAGCAGCACGCCCGCCGGCTTCAGCGACCGCAAACTGTCGAGAATCTCATTCTCCAATTTCTGTTCGCCATGCGAGCTGAACAAGGACGGTCGATACCCCGCAGCGATACAGCTTTGTTCCAGATACCTCGCGATCTCGGCAAAAAACGGGTCAGCGAGATAAGGCACCACGATGCCGATATTCTTGGTCAGCTTACGGTTCTGGTTCACCGCATAGATGTTGGGACGATAATCAAACTGCTCCAGCGCTTCTTCGATCCGTGCCCGCGTCGAGGGCCGAACGCTCTCGGGGTCGTGGAAGTATTTCGAAACCGTCGGCCTTGAGATACCGCTCAGCGCCGCGAATTCTTCCATGTTCTTGATTTTCGTCATGCCTACCGCTTGCGGACCCTTGCTGCCTGTATCTTGTCACAGCTTTTCATTTTCTTTACGCGCGGTAAAAAATCAATAGCGGCGCGTGCCGCTATTTCTGTCCTGTTGGCTAAACGGTGTTGAGTGCTGTTTATTGCTCGCGTCAGGAAGCCCCCTGCTCGGACACGATCTCGCCAAACCGTGTGAAGAATTTTCCTGACAGTTTCTTGGCTGTTCCGGCGATCAAACGGCTGCCCAGCTGTGCGATTTTGCCGCCGATATCCACCTTCGCGGTATAGGCAAGCACTGTCTCATCTCCGTCCTGGGTCAGGGTCACGTCGGCCCCGCCCTTGGCAAACCCGGCAGCCCCGCCTTTGCCTTCGCCAGTAAGCGAAAATCCATCCGGCGCCTTGGCCGTATCTAGCGTCACTTGACCAGCAAACTTGGCTTTGACCGGACCAATCTTCAGAACCACCTTAGCTTCAAGCTCCTCGGGTGCGGTTTGTGTCAACTCTTCACAGCCAGGGATACATTCCCGCAAAATCTCCGGATTGTTCAGGGCCTTGTACACCACGTCACGCGGGGCCGAGATACGTATTTCGTCGCTCAATTCCATTCAGATCTTTCCTTTTTCAACAGCATCTCGGGAAGACGATCAGCGCCAGCTCTTCTTTTTCCTTCAGGCTAAGATCAGGGCGCTTCGGCCACGTCGCGCGGCACAGCTTAAGCAAGCCTTTCATCATGCGAAACCTCCTGTGCGGTATCACTGTTCCGCCAAAGCACGATCTCAGCCAGGATCGACAGGGCGATCTCGTGCGGGTCAATTGCATGAATATCCAACCCTGCTGGGGATTTAAGGCGCGCGGCGCGCACTGGGTCCATGCCCTGACCAATGAGTTTCGCCAACAGCGTATCAGCCTTGCGGCGGCTGGCGACCATCGAAACACGATCGGCAGAACTATTCAGCGCAGCCCGAAGTGCAGCACCATCATTGCGACCTTGAGAGGCGACAACCACAAAGTCGCGCCCCTCAATCCCCAAATCTTCGACCTGATCGAGTGAGAACCGGTCATAGTCGTCTGAGGCAACAGCGCCATCCTCAAGATAAATACGCAGCCCTGCCAATGCGCCATGGGCGGCCAAGGCCGAAGCAATGGGCGAGTCACCGAAGATCACCAATCGCGGGGCCTGCTGGTAGGGTTCGACCAAAAGATCAACGGTGCCGCCAGATGGGCACCCGCTTTTGAAGGTTTGCACATCATCCGGGTCCGTCATGCTCACCACCTTTTCCGCAGGTTTCACGCGAATCATCTGCGGTACACCACTTGCCAGCGCTTCTTGCGCCGATGTGCGAACAGCCCGCTGTACACAGGCACCGCCCAGATGGCCCAATATCTCTCCATCGCAATTGATCACTGCCTTGCCCCCCGCCTTGGCCGAAGTCGCATCCGCCGTTCGCAGAACTGTCGCTACGCAGAAAGGCTGACCGCTCTGTCGCAACTGCTCAATTCTGTCAAAGATGTCGAAATTCGCCATATTAGAGCCTTTCAAAGCTTGCGGAACTCGGGTTCAAGTGCCGCCAAAGCGTCGAGCGTATTGGCGGGTAGATGCGCATCCAGATGAGGTTCTGCCGCCTGCATAGCAGTCGCGATAGGCTGATAGTCTTTCCATCCTTTGAGAGGGTTTAGCCAAACAATGCGCCGCGCTTTGTGTCGGATACGTGCAAGGGCATGGCCCAGCGCCTCGGAATCTCGGCTGCAATAGCCATCTGACAGGATCAGCACGATCGTCCGCCCATTTAGGGCACGCGCGCCATACCCGTTCAGAAAGGTTTCGAGGCTGCCAGAGATATCGGTGCCGCCACCAAATCCCTCGGCCATAAGCGATAACCGCCCAGCGGCCCGCAGCGTGTCATGATCCCGCAAAGCGTCGGTGACTCGCATCAGCCGTGTGTGAAACAGATACGCGTCGGCTTCAGTCCCGCTACCGATTAGGCCTTTTAGAAAGGCAAGGAACACGCGAGAGTACACGGTCATCGAACCGCTCACATCACACAACGCAACGATCCGCATCGGGCGCGGTGGCCGGGCGCGGCGATACAGGTCCAATGGCTCTCCACCCCGCGCAAGGCTTGCCCGCTGAATACGTCGCATGTCTAGCGCAGGTCCTCTCAGCGCCTGTTTTCGCCTGCGAGAGCGTCGATCCCGTATGGCACGCGCAAGCCTCAAAGCAGCTGTTTCCGCCTGTTTTAGGCTCTCTTCATCCATCAACTCACGCAGATCGCGGCGGGATAGGTTTGTCGTCTGGGTTGCAATCAGCTGCCCATCGATCCCTTCAGCCTCACCCGCGCCCGTTTCCGGTACAGCAGCTTCTGCATCCGCTTCAGCCTGAGGCTCTTCTGCCCCTGTGTTTTGGCTTTGCCAGATCATGGGCTTCGCCGATTGTACCCTGACATGTGTGGTTTTGGACAAACCCGAGCGCTGTTTGCCGGCGTTGAACCAGTAGGCGTCAAACAGGTCGTCGAACCGAAGCCAATCTTCTGCATCTCCCGCCAAAAGTGCGCACAAAGCCTGACGTGCCTGTTCGGAATCTGTTGCCTCAACGGCGGACAAAGCTGCGATCGCATCACCAGTTTCCCGCGGCCCCACATGAAGGCCGTTCATGCGCAGATGTGCAATGAAGCCCGACATTCGGTCTGCAAGCCCTGCGGCGCGCGAGGGGAACCGAGTGACTTGCATCACGCCACCTTCCCAATCAGCCGGTCCATCACCTCTGGCGGGGCAGCATCATAGTCAGCAGCTGTCTTGAGCAAACACACCAATGTTGCCTGCACCTCATCCCGGGATTTCGCCAGATCATTGACCCCAAGACCGGACAAGGCCGCCGCCCAATCCAGCATCTCGGCAATACCTGGTGTTTTTTCCAGTTCTTCTTTGCGCAACGCTTGCACGACCCCGATGATCTGCCGTGCCAGGATCCCTTCGATCTCTGGCATTCGTGCGCGCAGGATCGCCATTTCAGTTTCCTTCGACGGGTAGCTGAGGAAACTGTACAAACACCGTCTTCGCAACGCGTCAGACAAGTCTCGCGTTCCGTTGGCCGTCAAGATCACGGTTGGCCGTGATCGGGCTGTAATGGTCCCTAACTCCGGAATCGTGATCTGAAAATCCGACAGTATCTCCAGCAGATACGCCTCAAACTCCTCGTCCGCCCGATCAATCTCATCAATCAACAAGACCGGCGGCGTTTCTTCAGATATAGCCTCTAACAAGGGTCTTTTTAGCAGGTATGCATCCGAAAACAGCTCTGCCTCACCCACCCCACCTTTTGCTTCACTCGCTCGGATAGCTAAAAGTTGACGCTGATAGTTCCACTCATAGATGGCGTGGCTCGCATCCAACCCTTCATAGCATTGCAAGCGGATCAAACGCGCCGCACGCCACGCAGCCATTGCCTTAGCCACCTCGGTCTTCCCGACGCCAGCAGGACCTTCCAGCAACAAAGGCCGTCCCAAGGCTTGCGCCAGATGCAGCGCCATCGCCAACCGATCATCGGCGACGTAGCCCTGCGCGGCCAACCCGTTCTGCACATCCGCTAAAGTCAAAACCAGGATCCATTCTTCATCTGGCTAAAAATATCCCGGGGGTCCAAGGGGGCAGAGCCTCCTTGCCTCGGTCGGATCGGTCAAGCCGATCCGAACCCAATCACCCGTGCATCCCCAACCCGTTGGCAATCTTCCAGATCCGCCAATGGTCATGTGGCATATGGCTCTGGACAAGGCCAAAAGGCCGGAAGGCATCATGAACCGCGTTCGAAAACGCGGGTACACCGCCAACATTCGGGCTTTCTCCCACACCCTTTGCACCAATGGGATGGTGCGGAGAGGGCGTGACAGTATGATCGGTCGTATAGTTCGGTGTCTCCCACGCGGTCGGCAGGAAAAAGTCCATTAACGTACCGGTCTTCACATTACCCATCTCATCATAGGCAATTTCCTGCCCCATCGCGATGGCCAGCGCTTCGGTCACACCACCATGAACCTGCCCCTCGATGATCATCGGGTTGATCCGGGTGCCGCAATCATCCAGCGCATAGAACTGCCGAACGTCCCATTCGCCGGTATCCACGTCGATCTCCATGACACAGATATATGCCCCGAACGGATAGGTCATGTTCGGCGGGTCGTAATAGCTGACAGCTTCTAGGCCAGGTTCAAGCCCTGGGATAGCCTGATTATAGGCAGCGAAGGCGATTTCTTTCATCGTCTTGAACCGCTCGGGCGCACCTTTCACAGCGAACCGATCCACATCCCATTCGACATCATCGTCATGGACCTCAAGCAGATAAGCCGCGATCATCTGCGCCTTGGCGCGAATTTTGCGGGCAGCCATTGCCGTTGCCGCACCCGCCACAGGCGTTGACCGGGACCCATATGTCCCCAGCCCGTAAGGCGCTGTGTCGGTGTCGCCTTCCTCCAGCGTGATGTCATCGGCGGGCAGACCGATCTCACTGGCGATAATCTGAGCAAAAGTCGTGGCATGGCCCTGACCCTGAGAGATCGTCCCCAACCGCGCGATGGCTGAACCCGTAGGGTGGATGCGGATTTCGCAGCTATCGAACATGCCAAGCCCGAGGATGTCACAGTTCTTCACCGGTCCAGCCCCGACAATTTCGGTGAAATGCGTCAGACCAATACCCAGCAGTTTGCGGGTCTTTCCGGCCTTGAAATCCTCAACCCGCTGCGCCTGTTCCGCCCGCAAACCATCATAGTCCACGGCTTTTAGCGCCTTGTCCCAAGCGGTGTGATAATCGCCCGAGTCATACTCCCAGCCCAGCGCGGACTGATACGGGAACTGATCGGCCTTGATAAAGTTGATCCGGCGTAGTTCAGCCGCGTCCATGTTCAGCTTGATGGCCAAAACCTCGATCATGCGTTCGATGAAATACGCCGCCTCGGTCACACGGAACGAACAGCGATAGGCCACCCCGCCCGGAGCCTTATTTGTATAGACCCCATCCACAGCCAGATAGGCAGTCGGGATGTCATAGGACCCGGTGCAGATATTCATGAACCCAGCCGGGAATTTAGTCGGGTCCGCACAGGCGTCAAAGCCACCATGATCCGCCGTCGTATGACACCATAGGCCGGTGATTTTACCGTCTTTAGTGGCGGCGATCTTGCCCTGCATCCAGTAGTCGCGGGCAAACGCGGTGGACATCAGGTTCTCCATCCGGTTTTCGACCCATTTCACTGGCTGGCCGGTGACAATGGAGGCCACGACCGAGCAGACATAGCCCGCGTAAGCGCCCACCTTGTTGCCAAATCCACCGCCAATATCGGGGCTGATCACGCGAATGTTGTGCTCGGCCAGACCAGAAATCAGCGACACGACGGTGCGGATCGCGTGCGGAGCCTGGAAGGTACCGTATAGCGTCAGCTTGCCGGTCACTTTGTCCATTGAGGCAACACAACCGCAGGTCTCCAGCGGACAAGGATGGGTGCGGTGGTAGTAAACCATTTCTTCGGCGACCACATCGGCCTCACCAAGAACGGCCTCAGTCGCGTCTTTGTCGCCCTGTTCCCAGGTGA
Source organism: Ruegeria sp. I1 (assembly GCF_056532675.1). Classification (NCBI taxonomy): domain Bacteria; kingdom Pseudomonadati; phylum Pseudomonadota; class Alphaproteobacteria; order Rhodobacterales; family Roseobacteraceae; genus Ruegeria; species Ruegeria sp. I1. The sequence continues at coordinate 68,479 of NZ_JBQFNM010000008.1, forward strand.
ATATATGATTGTGATGCTTGCGCGGCCCATGGGCACCCTCGGTCTGACCTTCCAGGTCTTCACGTAGGACCACATCTGATTTCAACGCCTCGAACGGGTCGGTCAGGACGGGTAGTTCTTCGTACTCAACCTCGACCAGCTCTGCCGCATCTGCTGCGATATACCGGTTTTCAGCAACGACATAGGCAACCTCCTGGCCCTGGAACAGCACTTTGCCATCTGCCAGAACCATCTGCTTGTCACCCGCCAGTGTCGGCATCCAATGCAGGCCCAAAGGCGCGAGATCTTCGGCGGTCAACACGGCAACAACACCAGGCACGGCCAGTGCGGCCTCTTTGTTCACACTGACTACGCGGGCGTGAGCATAGGGCGAGCGGACGAATGCGCCGAACAGCATCCCGTCCAGCTTGATGTCATCGACATAGTTGCCCTTGCCTTGAGTAAAGCGCACATCCTCGACGCGCTTACGGGCGCAGCCCATGCCTTTGAGGTTGGCGGCGCGTTCTTCGGGGGTCAGGGTCTGGTCGTTCATTCCGCAGCCTCCTTCTGTGCATTGAGCAAATCAGCCGAGGCTGAGATCGCCTTGACGATGTTCTGATAGCCGGTGCAGCGGCAGAGGTTACCGGCCATGCCAAAACGGATATCCTCTTCGGTCGGGTTCGGGTTTTCCTGCAGTAACCTATGCGCACGGGTGATCATGCCCGGCGTGCAGAAACCGCATTGCAGCCCGTGATGTTCGCGGAACATCTCCTGCAATACGCCTAGGCTGCCATCGTCATTGGTGAGGCCTTCGACGGTGGTGACATCGGCCCCGTTCACTTGCGCCACAAAGGTGGTGCAGGATTTGACGGATTTGCCATCGATATCCACGGTGCAGGCCCCGCAATGGCTGGTTTCGCAACCGATATGAGGGCCGGTGATTTTCAAATCTTCCCGCAAGAAGTGGATCAGCAGCGTGCGCGGCTCGGCCAGTCCTTCGACCTCTTTGCCGTTCACAGTGAGTTTTACGTGCATTTTCGACATGGTTTCCTCCCTTCAACCCGCGCGATTCTGCGCACGGTCGATGGCGCGGCGCAGCATCACGGCGGCCACATGTTTCTTGAATTCGACGGGGCCGCGGTTGTCGGCCACCGGGTCGATCGCATCGAGCATTGCCGTAACGCAGCCATTTACATCGCCATCGGCCAACGCATTGCTTGCGCTTTCTGACCAGATGGGCGTATCGGCCAGATTGGTCATTGCGACCGAGGCTGTGCCATTGCCAACCATCACCGCTGCAGCCGCAGTCGCATAATCGCCGATCTTGCGCTTTTGCTTCTCGTAGGCCTGACCGACACCCGCACCCGGCACGGGAATGGAGATGCGGGTCAGAATTTCCTCATCTTCGCGCGCTGTGAAATAGGCCGCCTCGTAAAATTCACGCGCAGCGACGTCGCGCGCTCCGTCCGGACCCGATAGATGAAAGGTCGCGTTAAGGCATTGCATCAGACCCGGCATGTCATTGCCCGGATCGCCATTGGCCACATTGCCGCCAACAGTGCCCATGTAACGCACTTGCGGATCAGCGATCTGCAACGCCGCTTCGCGGATCAGAGGGATCGCCGAGGCCAGGCCCTCATGCGTGATCAGCTCATGCTGTGTGACCATGGCACCCAAAGCCACGGTATCGGACCCGACCTCGATACCCTTCAGCTCATCAATCGCCTGAAGATCGATCAGATGGCCCATCTCTGCCATGCGCAGCTTCATCATTGGGATCAGGCTGTGCCCGCCCGCGATCACGCGCGCCTCGTCTCCATGTTCTTGCAGAATGCCAATGGCCGAGGCGATATCGCCTGGCCGGTGATACTCAAAACCGGCTGGTATCATATTTTCCTCCCTGGGTCCGAGCGGTATGCCTTGGGGGACCTGAGGAAAGAAAAGAGGACCCGGCGCTATCGCCGCCAGTGGCGTAAAACAGGGCGCGCCGGATGTTTCACGAATTGCGAATAAGCTGCACGAGTTGCGATCATAGGCCCAGCGCGTCGCGGATTGCCGTCAGTCGAGATCGACTGACCGGAACCTTAGGCAAGGCATCAACACCGTCGAAATAGCAGGTGCCGTTGTCCTTGTGTCGTTCAAAACTCGACACATGTTTCGGGTTCACCAGATAGCTGCGATGCGCCCGCAAGAACCCGTCGGGTTTCAGGCGCGTTTCGGCCTCGGTAATGGACCAGGGACAAAAGAGTTTCTCGCCCCCCATGTAAAGCACCGTATAATGCCCTTCGGCCCGGATTGCTGCCACGCTGCCGGCGTCTGTAAAGAAGGTCTGTCCTTCGCGCTCGAACGGAACACCTGCGCGCAACGCCGTTGGCTGAGGTTCAGGCGCGAGGTCTGGCATCGGAGTTACATCAGCGGGCTGAGGCCCGATGAAGGTGATTCCGGTCAACAGGAAAGCCCCACAAATCAGGAAAACCGAGACGGTCACACCCATCGCCAGCACCTGATTGTTCAGCGCAGGCCCTGCTCCGCCCGTATTGTCGCTGGCAACAAAATCGGTCAGACCAGTGGCCACGAAATGCATCGTGAAGACGGCGAGACCAAAACACACAGTGCCCAGCAAAATGTTGCGCTGGGTACGGTTGTCATAGGCCACCCAGATCGCGAGCACCGACAGAACCACCGAAGCCACGGTCGAAATCGCAATGTCCCAGAAGGTATAGACGGGGCGGCATAGCTCCATCCCGGCCATGCCGACATAATGCATCACCACAATGCCAAGGCCGACGATCACACCTGCCGTCACCATAGTCTGCATCGTGCGAGGTCGGAAATGCAGTAGCAGCAACGCAAGTCCCACCATCAGGATCGCCACAAGGGCTGAGATCAATGTGATCAACGCGTCATAATAAAACAGGATCGGCAGTTGCAGGCCCAGCATCGCAACAAAATGCATCGACCAAATACCGCCGCCCAAAATAACCGCGGCCAGCGCGACCACGAATTTGCGCTTTTGATCATCCAGTTTCGATGCGCCATGCGTCAGGTACAGCCCGGTAAACCCGGCCATCAACGCCACAGCCAGTGACGCAGCCACCAGCCAGGGGTTATGCGAATAGTCCAACATTCAGATTTGGGTGCCCTCCCCGACACGAGGGCGACGTTAGCAAACGGAATTGGCTGGGACAATCATCTGCCCACCAGGAGTGTCAGGCCTGTTTCTCGACCTTCTCGTCGACCGTTTCGACATCCAATTCGATCACATCCGCTGTTTCTGCTTCGCCAGCGTTGGTCTCGTCCTCGTTCTTAGAGTTTTCTTCCAGCGCGCCGACGATCAGCGGCAACATGTGAACACCGGTTGCGCTGGTGATCTCGGGTGTTTGCGGAACCTTCCAACTAAGCGTGTCAAAGCTGCCGCAATTATCACAGACCGGGGTCCACTCCGCCTGAATATGCTGACAATTGTCGCAGACCCATTGCGGCCCTCGTGGTGCGGTCAGGGCCTTTGCAAGCCAGCCCTGTACCACAGAGTCCGACGCACCTTCGCCCCGTTCAATCGCCGCCATCAAAGTGTAGCCACGCGCATCCGCCTGCTGTTTAACCACGTCCCCCAGCGCGCGGCGCGCCTCGGGGAAGTCTTCGGCAACGATGTTCAACTCGGCCAGGATCAGGCGAGTTTCAGGATGTTCAGGATGAATGCGGGTCAACGCCGCAAAGCGTTTGATCCGGTCCTGAGCAGACTCATCCGGAGCGATCTCGGCAAACGCATGGGCGAGGTCTGGATGCGGCTGAGCCTCCCAGGCTTTTTTGATGATCTTCGTCGCAGCACGGGGTTTACCCTTTTCGATATAGGCCCGCGCGGCCATTGCAGCGGCAGGCACCAGATCGGGCGACATACGATTGGCCTCGATCGCGCGTTCCTGCTGTTCCACACTGGCGTCTTCGTTCAGGATATCCTTGGCCTCGGACAGGGCCAGAACCGCATCGCGCCGCTTAAACACATCGCGCGGCAGATACCCGGCCTTGAGCTTTGAGTTCAAAGTGGACCGCGCACCAGCCCAATCCTGCGCCTTGGTCTGAAGGTTCAACAATACGTCCTGCGTTTCCTCGTGGCGCGGTTTGATCGCCAGGGCTTTCTCAGCCAGCTTCCGCGCGGTGTCCTGATCCCCTTCGGCCAGCTTCTGCTTCATGATGCCCCGCACGCCAACAAACCGGGTCGCGCTGTTGGTCACCAGTTTCTTGTAGGTCTCGGACGCTTTCTTGGTGTCGCCGGTCATTTCAGCCGCTTGGGCAACCAGCAGGTTGGTCAGCTCCGGCTTGTTCAGCAATCTCTCGGCCTTGTTCGCCTTGGTCATCGCCACGCGCCCCTCGCCCGAAGCCAACGCCATCAGACCGTCAGACAGCGCCTGATAGCCGCGCTGTTCGCGGCTGCGGTCGAAATAACGCGACAAGGCGGTTTCATCGCCGTTGAGGAATTTCAGTGTCGCAATCAGAAGGCTGAGCAGTTTGAAGAACAGCCACACCGCAAAAACCAGCACGCCCAGCGCGATGACCGATTGCAGCGGGCCCAGCGTATATTCAGTTCCCGCGACGGTGATCTGCACGCCTCCGCTGGTCTGCATCAAGAACTGGGCACCTAGGGCTAACAGTCCGATAATCGCAACGAATACAAGGATTTTAAACAATGACCACAGCATGGCAGGTCCCTCAGTTCGAATTCAGGCTGGACGCGAGCGTATTCGCGGCCTCTACGGCAGAGACCCGCGTCTGTGCCGCCTGCTCCCACTCGGCCACTGCGGTCTGCGCCGCTTCGGGCAGTGATTTCAATTCCGTCAACGCCCCGTTCAGATCGCCCGAGGCCAGGGCGGCTTGCGCACGCGACAGAATGGCATCCGGGTCGTCCCCATCCTGAGGCGTCACCGACCGCGCACCGGTCTGGCGCTGCAGGAAGGCGACGAAGCCTGTGCCTTTATCCGCGCCCCGGGCATCGGCCAACGCTGTTCGCGCAACCGGATCAAAAGACGCCCGCAATGACGAAAGTGTTTCAACACCGCTTTCTGCCGGGCCAGCCAAGGCATCCGGAATATCCACACCACCTGCTTTCAGTTCAGTCACAAGGTCTTGATACGGCTCGCCCGCCTGCATCTGACCACGCAGGCGCGACAGGATCGCGGCATTGGTCGCCGCGCGCGCCTCAGCCGAGGCTTTGGCCTCAAGCGCTTGCGCATCTGCAACCATCTTTTCAACCTCAGCCCGCTGCGCTGCCAATGAGTCTTGCAGCTTGGACAATTCGGCCTCAAATGCGGCGGTTGCTTCGGGCGACGCGTTTGAGGTGACCGGGTTCGCTTCGAGCGCATTCAACCGATCCGATAACGGTCCGACTTGTGCACTCAGCGCTTCAACGCTGGATTTCACTGCGCCCAAGTCGGTTTCGACCGGGCTTAGCTTGTCGGACAAGGCTTTGATTTGATCCGTAAGGCCCGAGGTTTCAGAAGTCTGGGCAAGTTTCGCAATCTGATCGGATTGATCTGCCAATTTGGCTTCCAGCGCCGCAATGGCCTGGGCCGGGTCGGCTTCGCCCGACGGGATCAGGTCGGCACGTCCCGCGATGAACCCGATGGCTGCGGCAACGATGCCTCCGATCAGCGCGGGCACAAACCCGCCGCGCTTTTCAACCACGCGTTCGTCAGTTTTTTCCGGCGCAGAATGTGTTTCCTCCACCGGCGCTTCGGCTTCGGCTTCGGCTTCGGCTTCGGCTTCGGCTTCGGCTTCGGCTTCGGCTTCGGCTTCGGCTTCGGCTTCGGCTTCGGCTTCGGCTTCGGAAGTCAGGTCTTCGCCAGGGGCGTCTTGGTCAAGCGGTACATCATCCAAAGGCTCAGCCATTTCGATGACACCTTCGTCCACCAGATCGTCCGATTTCGGGGTTTCCGCCGGTTTCTGATCGGTTTTCTTTTTGCCCGCCACCGTCACATTCCCCTTATCGATTCTAAGATCACCAGAACTACAGACTGGTCCAAGTTAATCTGCACCCGGCTCGCCCTCAACCCGCATCGCGTGTTTCACAAGCTTTTTAACGGCTTTACGCATGTGCTTGGGTGTGGGTTCTTTGGCAATCTTCAATCGCTGGAACCCCAAGGTTTTAAGGGGCTCTGCGGTCGCCTCGCTGATTGCGGCCAGCCACAAAGGGGCAGTTCCGGCCCAAATATCGGCAAATTGTCGCGCGGTCCGAGGCGAAAACAAGGGCGCGATGACCGGCCTTTCACCGATTGAGGCTGCTGCGGCCTCGTCGCTCAGCGGCAACAAAAGCTGCTGATAGACGGGCTGTTCTCGGGTGGTCAGACCCAGCGCTGTCAACCGATCGGCCACGTTGCCCCGGCTATGTTCTCCTCGCAGATGCAACAATGGGCTTGTTGGCCGGACACGCAACAGCGTCGCCACTAGCTCCTCGGCGGTGGCCCCCATCATCTGGGCGTCCCATCCGGCACCCTTTGCTGTGCCGGTGGTCGTCGGACCCACGCAGAAGGCCGGCAGATCGCGCCTGACCCCCAACGAAGCCGCCGCGTTCACCGCATTCGCGGAGGAAAAAACCAACCCCTGGATATCGTCGGTCTGCACCTGAGCGGGCAGCGGCTTAATTTCAAGAATAGGGGAATAAATGACCTCGACCCGTGATCTGGTGCGGGTTGGTAGCTGCGCCACAAACCTCTCCGAGGCAGCACGCGGGCGGGTCATCAACAAATACAACGATCTGCGCCTTTGGCCATGGGATTGTTTGCATCCGCGCAGGGTGATACCCCGCATGCCAATCATGATGCAACGGAACGGGCCAATGGTGCAAACACTAACCATCCTTGGGTTAGAAAGCAGCTGTGATGACACAGCCGCAGCCGTGGTGCGGCAAACTGACGGTACACCGGCTGAAGTCCTGTCGTCGGTTGTGCATGGTCAAACCGATTTGCACAGCGCGTATGGCGGTATCGTGCCCGAGATTGCGGCGCGCGCTCATGCTGAGAAGCTGGATATCTGCGTGATGCAGGCGCTGGAAGCCGCTGGTTTGAGCCTGAGCAACATGGACGCCATCGCAGTGACCGCCGGGCCGGGTCTGATCGGCGGTGTCATGTCGGGCGTGATGTGCGCCAAAGGGATCAGCGCCGCGACCGGGCTGCCTTTGATCGGCGTCAACCATCTGGCAGGTCACGCCCTGACACCGCGCCTGACCGATGGAATCGCGTTTCCCTATCTGATGCTGCTCGTCTCGGGCGGTCACTGCCAATACCTGATTGCCCATGGTTCCGATACCTTCACCCGCCTTGGCGGCACAATCGATGACGCGCCGGGCGAGGCCTTTGACAAAACCGCCCGTTTGCTGGGCCTGCCCCAACCCGGCGGGCCTTCGGTTGAGGCCGAGGCTCGGTCAGGCGATCCCAAGCGGTTCCGGTTTCCCCGTCCGTTGCTGGATCGACCCGGCTGCGATCTGTCCTTCTCCGGTTTGAAAACAGCCCTGATGCGCATGCGGGATCAAATCGTAGCCGAAAACGGCGGGCTGACCCGCCAGGACCGCGCCGACCTTTGCGCCGGATTTCAACAAGCGGTCGTAGACACGCTGGCTGCAAAAACACGCCGCGCCATTGGCCTGTACCTTGAACAAACCCCTGCAGAGCCGGTGATCGCCGTGGCGGGCGGTGTTGCTGCAAACTCGGCCATTCGTGCTTCATTAGAGTCTGTTTCCGATGAAATGGGTGCCAGGTTTATTGCCCCTCCCCTGGCCCTTTGCACTGACAACGCGGCCATGATTGCCTATGCCGGATTGGAACGCTTTCGCGCCGGTGCGCGGGACGGTCTGGACCTGACGGCCCGCCCTCGCTGGCCTTTGGATCAAACTAGCCCTGCTATGTTGGGCAGCGGCAAGAAAGGGGCCAAGGCATGAGTGTTTCTGTTCTGGGTTCCGGCGCATTTGGAACCGCCTTGGCCATATCACTGGCCGGTAACGGGCCGGTGACCCTTTGGTCCCGCGATGCGGCGAAGGCGAGAGCGATGCAAGAAACGGCCGAAAACGCGCAGCGCCTGCCCGGCGTGGCGTTGCCGCCCCAGATTAGCGTGACAGCGCAAATCGATCGGGCGTGTCAAACCGATGTGCTGCTGGTCTCGGTGCCCATGCAACAGCTGCGCACGGCTTTGGAGCAGCACAAATCGGCCTTGGCAGGCAAAACCCTTGTCGCCTGCTGCAAAGGGATTGAGCTGTCCAACGGCCTTGGCCCCGTGGCGGTGATCCGCGAAACTATCCCGGACGCGCAACCTGCGCTGCTAACCGGGCCCAGCTTTGCGGACGACATCGCACGCGGTCTGCCGACTGCGCTGACCCTGGCCTGCGCCGAAGCGGCTTTGGGCAAAGACCTGCAGGCGAGACTAACCACCGCCAACCTGCGCCTTTATCGCACAACCGATACCACCGGCGCCGAACTGGGCGGTGCGTTGAAAAACGTGATGGCGATTGGATGCGGGGCCGCCATCGGCGCGGGTTTGGGTGACAGCGCACGGGCTGCCCTGATTACGCGCGGCTTTGCCGAAATGCAGCGTTTTGCCACCCAGCGCGGTGCGCAGGCAGAGACCTTGATGGGCTTGTCCGGGCTGGGGGATCTGGTCCTGACCTGCTCGTCTGATCTGTCCCGAAACTATCGTTTTGGACAAAGTTTGGGTCTAGATCGGCCTTTTGACACAGGCACCACAGTCGAAGGTGTCGCTACTGCACGCGCTGTGGCGAAGATTGCCAAAGCCGAAGGGCTGGAGATGCCCATTAGCACAACGGTGGCAGAACTCAGCGACGGTGCCTACAGTGTGGCACAAGCGATTCAGTCATTGCTGGGTCGACCCCTGAAGGAGGAATAGAATGCTCATCGCCCTGATCGCCAAAGACAAAGACGGCGCCTTGCAAACGCGGTTGGACAATCGATCAGCCCATCTGGCCTATATCGAGGAAACAGGCGTCGTCTCACAGGCCGGTCCCCTTTTGGACGGGGACGCCATGATTGGATCACTGGTCATTCTGGATGTCGAAGATGTCACCGCCGCGCAGGCTTGGGCGGACAATGACCCTTATACCAAAGCCGGGCTGTTTGCTACGGTCGAGTTGATCCCCTGGAAACGGGTGATTGGCTGATGGCATATTGGCTGTTCAAATCGGAACCTTCGACCTGGAGTTGGGATCAGCAAGTCGCCAAGGGCGACGCAGGCGAAGAATGGGATGGCGTGCGTAACTATCAGGCCCGGAATTTCATGCGGCAGATGGCCATCGGCGATCGCGGCTTTTTCTATCACTCACAAAAAGACAAAGCGATTGTCGGGATTGTCGAGGTCTGCGCCGAGGCCCATCCAGACAGCACCACCAATGACGCGCGCTGGGAATGCGTAGACATCAAAGCAGTGCGCCCGTTTTCGCAGGCGGTTACATTAGATCAGATCAAAGCTGATGAGCGATTGGCAGAGATGGTGTTGGTACGAAACTCGCGCCTGTCCGTTCAACCCGTCAGCGATGCCGAATGGGATTTGATCTGCGCATTGGGGAATACGCAGGCCGATTAGGAACAAATAAAAGGGAAGGCCCTGAACGATGCAGAACCTTCCCTACCCCACGTGCTCCCTACTCACCACACGCATCTGGAAATATCTGGTTCTGACCGTCCTGGTCACTGAACTATCTATAGACCGGTCAAGACCCCGGTTTCAAACGGCAAGTCCTTAAACTCTGTCTCAAATGCAAAACGCCCGCCATGAGGACAGGCGGGCGCTTGTATCTTTGGCTGGATCGGATCAGCCGTAAACGGATTCTTTTCCGAAATGCTTGGTCAGCATGTAATACACGACAGCGCGGTATTTGTTACGCTCGGACATGCCATAGGTTTCCAGGGCTTTGTTGATCGCTTCCATCAGTTCCGGACCATCGGACAGGCCCAGCTTTTTGATCAGGAAGTTGTTTTTGACAGTCTCAATTTCACCGTCCTGGCTGGCGGCAACAGTCGATGCATCCGCATCATAAATCGCAGGGCCACAACCGATTGTGACCTTGGTCAGCAGGTCCATATCCGGATCCATGCCACATTTGTTCTTTAGGTCATCGGCATATTTGGCGATCAAGTCGTCGCGTTTTCCCATTAAACAGTCTCCCTATCAGCAGTCCTGGCTGCGGTTACTCAAATCCTTGAAACAGGTGCGGGAAGGTTAATCACAAGTGTTTTCAACACAAAGGGAAAAATTCCAAGCTTTCCCCCTAAGCGGAGAGACGCTTTCGCGAAGCCGCACGAAACGCTTGATCCGCTAAGTCAGAGAAAGCCCGAACCTTGCGGCCGGGCGTGTTACTGCCTGCGTGAACGAATGAAATCGGAGCTGCGGGAGATTTCAGTAGTCCTGGCAGCGCTTCAACCAGCGCACCCTCTTCCAATTCCCGCTGAACGGCCAACCGTGATTTGACCGCAAGACCCAAGCCCTGCACAGCGGCATCGGTCAGCATATCTGAATTCGACACCGCAATGCGCCGGGCTACAGATAGCTGTCCCTCATAGGTGTCGAAACGGGTTTGCCAAGGCAAACAAGCCCAGCGCGTTTGACGTAAATCCTCGACAGATGTCGGGGTGCCATGACGGACAAAAAATTCTGGGGAAGCGCAGATTATTCGGTCATTTTCGCATAGCTTGCGCGCCCTCAGGTTACTGTCGGACAGTTTTCCGACACGAATGGCGCAATCTATGCCTTCATCCACCAATGATACATAGCGGTCCACTGCCAGAAACTCGATCGTCAGGTCGGGATGCTCGGTCTGGAACTCGTCTAACAAAGGCATGATAAAGCGGGATAAAATCCACGGGGATAGGGTGACACGCAGGTGCCCGCGAAGGGCACCTTTGCCGCTCCCGGCCTCCAGCTCGGCCTCGCGCAGATCCGACAGGAGGGGTTCGATCCGGTCCAGAAAGATCAACCCCTCATTGGTTAACTGAACCCGGCGGCTGTTGCGGTGAAAGAGTTTAAGGTTCAGAACCTCCTCCAGCTTCGCAATTCTGTGGCTGACAGTCGCCGCTGAGATACCCAGCGCCTGCGCCGCTGACCCAACGCCACCGGTTTTGGCGACCGAGACGAAAGTCAGCAGATCATTCACATGGTACATTCGAAATTTCCAAACGCTGGTTTCATAATTCAGTCAGTTATCGAAGAAAAAATCAAATGATATCTGCTCTGTCACAATCAGAGGAGGTCCCGATGAAATCACTTTATGCAGCGGTCTGCGCGATGACGCTGGCAACTCCGACCCTGTCGAACGGGTTGGAGACGTATCTGGAATTCGACAAATCGATCCCACCCGGAAATCTGGCCATCGGGCCGGATGGGCGGATGTTCATGTCGGTGCATGAATTCTACGGGCCTGAACTGCGTATTGTCGAAGTGATGCCCGATGGGTCGACCAAACCCTACCCGACAGAAACATGGGCCCGCGCACCGCAGGATGATGCGGACGGGCTGAACGGCGTTCTGGGTCTGCGGGCAGATCGGGAGGGCATTCTTTGGATGCTGGATGGTCAGGGCGAGAACCAGACCGGTCGAATCGTGGGATGGGATACCAAAACCGAAACCTTGCATGCGATCCATTACATCGGTGCGCCAGTGGCGCGGCCAACCTCGTTCCTGAACGATCTGGCCGTGGATCGAGATCATGAGGCGATCTATATCTCAGACACGGGCGACGGCCAGAACTCGGCCATTATCGTGGTCGATCTGGAAACCGGTCGAGCGCGGCGCGTGCTTGAAGGATCGAAATACACGATCCCCGAAGATACGCCGATGGTGATCGACGGGCGTGAGATCACGCTGGGCGGCAACCCTGCGAAAATCGGCATCAACCCGATCACGGTCGATCCGACCAACACCTGGGTCTATTTCGCTCCGATGACTGCCAGTGCGATGTATCGCATCCGCACCACCGACCTGCTGGACGAAAGCCTGTCCGATGCTGATCTGGAAGCGCGGGTGGAACGCTATGGGGACAAGCCGATCTCGGATGGATCCACTGTGGACACAGGCGGCAATGTCTACATCACGGCAATGACCGACAACGCGTTGGGTGTGACGAAACCCGACGGCAGCTATGAGGTGCTATACCAGTCGGATGACGAATTGCCCTGGCCCGACGGGTTCTCGATCGGAACGGATGGCTATGTCTATGCCACCATCAACGAACTGCACCGCTCGCCCGTTTTGAACGGGGGCGAGGATGCCTCGCAAGGTATCTACAAGATCGTTCGGTTCAAAGCGTTGGCTGACGCTGTCAGTGGGCGCTGATCGCGCTCTAACCCAACAAGGCCTCGGCAAGCTATCGACAAAATCCCCAGCCGGGGCCCTGCAGATGAAAATGATCCGCATGCAGGCGGTTGTATTCTGGGCCCAGAACCACGCGGAACCAATCACAGGCCCCCTGCCCGATCTGTCTTAGAAACGCGGCCTCTGGTCCCGCAACACTCCAATCTGACAACAGCGAAAGCGTCCGCCCATCGGCCAGCTCGACCCCCACGATATCAATCGAGTCGGCGGTGGCATGGCTGCTCCATCGGCTGGATTGACCTTGCGCAGTGCGCATACGGCGGCAGTTGTAGCTGCCTGCATGGCGTAGCTTTTCTACACCCGTTCCCAGAAAATCACGCGCCGCTGGCTGCACGACATGGTGATCCCACATCGCCAATCGCAGGGTTGTCCGACAACTGGTCTCGACCGCGTCGATCCGAGAGGTCACTAGCTGTGACAACAGCCCCCGCCCGGTGATCCCGCAGTTCTGATCGACGACCAGATCATCCATCGCCTCAAATCGGGCGCCTGCATCCGACAGCGCGGACCTGCACTGCATCTCATTCGCAAGGGCGCGGTTCAGTTGGTATTTGGTAACTGGTGTGACCGGAGCCTTCACCCTGAGATCGCGCAAAGGGTTCCAATGCGACGGCACGGGCGTTTTGGGATGCGCCAACAGGGCCCAGCCACCGCCACCCAGAAGGATTGCAACGACGGCTATTCTAAAAACGAAAGACGCCGCCAGATACAAGTATCGGCGGCGTCCAGAATTCTGTGTCATCGTCAGACGACAATCAGTAGCGGTAGTGTTCCGGCTTGTAGGGGCCTTCCGGCTTCACGCCGATATAGGCCGCTTGCTCATTGTCCATCTTGGTCAGCTTCACGCCGATGCGATCCAGATGCAGGCGGGCGACTTTCTCGTCCAGATGCTTGGGCAGGATGTAGACATCGTTTTCATACTCATCACCCTTGGTGAACAGTTCGATCTGCGCCAAGACCTGGTTGGTGAAGGAGGCCGACATCACAAACGAAGGGTGACCGGTGGCGTTACCAAGGTTCAGCAGGCGACCTTCGGACAGCAAGATGATGCGGTTGCCCGAAGGCATTTCGATCATGTCCACCTGTTCCTTAATGTTGGTCCATTTGTGGTTCTTAAGGCTGGCCACCTGAATTTCGTTGTCGAAGTGACCAATGTTGCCAACGATGGCCATGTCCTTCATCGCACGCATATGCTCGATGCGGATCACGTCCTTGTTGCCGGTGGTGGTAATGAACACATCTGCGGTTTCGACTTCGTCTTCCAGCAGAGTCACCTCGTAACCGTCCATTGCAGCCTGCAGGGCGCAAATCGGGTCAACTTCGGTGACTTTAACGCGGGCACCCGCGCCGGACAGTGACGCAGCCGAGCCTTTGCCCACGTCGCCATACCCGCAAACCACGGCAACCTTACCGGCCAGCATGGTGTCGGTGGCGCGGCGGATACCGTCGACAAGCGATTCCTTACAGCCGTATTTGTTGTCAAACTTCGATTTGGTGACCGAGTCATTCACGTTAATCGCCGGGAACGGCAGGTGGCCGTCTTTCACCAGCTGATACAAACGGTTCACACCAGTGGTGGTTTCCTCGGAGACACCCTGGATCTGATCGCGCATCTTGGTGAACCAACCGGGTGAGGCCGCCATGCGCTTGGCGATCTGCTTCTTGATCACCTCTTCCTCTTCCGAACCCGGAACGGGGATGATGTCTTCGCCCGCCTCTGCCCGTGCGCCCAGCAGGATATAGAGCGTCGCGTCGCCGCCATCGTCGAGGATCATGTTTGGGCCGTCTTCGAACAAGAAGGATTTGTCCAGATAATCCCAATGCTCTTCCAGCGTCTGGCCTTTGATGGCGAAGACAGGGATACCCGCTTCGGCAATCGCAGCGGCTGCATGATCCTGAGTCGAGAAGATGTTGCACGACGCCCAACGCACATCTGCACCCAGGGCAACCAGCGTTTCGATCAGAACAGCCGTCTGGATTGTCATGTGCAGCGAACCAACAATGCGCGCGCCTGACAAAGGCTTGCTTTCACCGTATTCCGAACGCAGCGCCATCAGGCCTGGCATTTCAGTTTCGGCGATATCCAGCTCCTTGCGGCCAAACCCGGCCAGCGAAATGTCTTTAACGATATAGTCCCCGGCCATCTGGCGCTCCATTTTTCCGGTCAATCACACTGTGGCTGCCCCTAGCATCCCTTGGGGCAGGTGGCAATGTAGATGTCCGAAAACGGGATGTTGCGCCACTGATACTAGCTTGGCGTGCCGTCAACTTTGACTTTCGGGATCGCTTCGAAAAAATCGGTGCCAACGGCGACAATACAGGAAATGCCGTTCGCCTGGGTCACCAAAACGGTATAACTGCCCGTTTCTTTTGAGGTCCAAACCTCCATGACCGACTGCGCGCCGCGTGTTTTCTGCAAACCGCCAAAAGCCAGCTCTTCCGAGTAGCTTTTCTGCAGCTTGGCAATCACATGCGCGCGCTCTGCACAGGTTTGGGCAAAGGCGGGCGGGGCTGTAGCGGCCATGCCAAAGGTCAGGGTAAGGGCGAATAAACGCTTGAACATAGCAAACTCCTTTCGTTTCGCGTTTCGCTGTGTGAGAGGAGCACACCGGGAGAAGCATGCGCCCCCTCGGTTTTTATGTCGGGATCGCATCGTTTCATTTCAAAGCACGAATGCTCAAGAAAACGTTGGCAGCTGGTGATCCTGACAGGTACATCATAGCAGAAAATCGTGATTTTAATGTGTCCCACTTCACAAGGCATTGCAGAATGACAACACAACCACGCGCTTGGCAAAGGATGCTATCGGGTCGCAGGCTGGACCTGCTGGACCCGACCCCTGTGGATATCGAGATTGAGGATATCGCCCATGGTCTGGCCTTTGTGGCGCGCTGGAATGGGCAGACAAACGGCGATTTTGCCTATTCCGTGGCCGAGCATTCATTGCTGGTAGAAGAAATCTATGGCCGGATCGCACCCAATGCCCCGGTGAAATGGCAGCTGGCCGCGCTGCTGCACGATGCGCCGGAATATGTGATCGGTGACATGATCTCGCCCGTCAAATCCGCCGTCGGCCCGGGCTATGGCGCGCTGGATGATCGCCTGATGGCAGCGATCCACATCCGGTTCGGGCTACCTGCCGAGGTGCCGAAGGCGGTGAAACGGCAGATCAAGAAGGCCGACAAGATCAGCGCCTGGATGGAGGCAACCCAGATCGCAGGGTTTTCCGAAACTGAGGCGACGAAGTTCTTCGGGAGGCCGGATAAGGCCATTATGGACGGTTTAAAGATCACACTGCGCCCCCCGGTTGAGGTGCGACTGGCTTACACCCGGCGGCATCAACAGCTGCTGGGCAATCTTTGAACGCAGCGTTCAAACTAATCCGCCTGCTGTTCAACCTTCTGAATGATGCGTCCTTCAGACTCGTGGGCCGACCATCGGACAGGCGTGGCGGTCACGCTTTTGATCGTCGTTTTACCTTCGGATTTTTGAACTTCCGCCTGCAATATCACGCTGCTTGCGATATCTTCATGGGCAAATCCCCAAAGCAAGCTACCCAGCGAATAGGCTATAGGCACCGTTTTGTCGGCGTCAGATTTTAGCCGATAAAGCTGAACCGGCTGGGGCACATGCGGGTGGTGGCACACGATGATATCTGCGCCAAATTCAGCCAATTCCTCAGCTGCTTTCTGCTGTGCACGGCGTGGAAACAGCTCGAATTCGTGACCCCAATGAAGGATCGCAATGACCAAATCGCATTCGACGGCCTTTGCATTTGATATCTGCGTCTTCAGAAGCTCGATATCCGGCGGCTGGTGCTTTGAGGTCAGCTTGGCCAGATTGATATTGTACCCATGTCCGTCGGGCAGCGTTTGACCGTTGGTTCCAAACGCGCAGGAGGCAAAACCGATCTTGATTCCATTCCGTTCAATCACATTGACTGCGCCGGGATCAGCCGGGGCTTTGCTTATCCCAGTCGCCATGATGTTTCGTTTGGCCAGTGTGGCCAATGTCGTTTCGACGCCTTCAACGCCCATGTCGAAGATATGATTATTTGCCAAATTCAAGACGTCTATCGCCCGCCCCTTATGGCTGGTCAATGCATCGAACTGATCCTCTGACGCACATTCAACAGGAGGGCCCGCATCGCCGATTACTTCATCCACCAGAGGTTGGGTTGTAACAGGCGATTCATAGTTGGCGATGACGATATCGTTCTTGAACAAAAGGTCTTCGATCTGTGCATAAACCTGATCCTGCGCGGGCTCAGCCCGATGCGTGCGCAGGATATCCCCGGAAAAACTCAGCGTGAGTGTGTCGACACTTTCACCCTCCGCGCGCGGCGCAAGCTGAGCATGCTTTGCTTGCATGAATTCGGACGTTTGTAGACCGGGTTCGGGCAACTGCACCGGGTTTTTGCTTTTGTAGACCCAATAGAGATTGTCCAACAAATTCATCTCCGAGACTTCGCCCGCCGCGCCTTTACGCGGGCGCGCCCAGAACCCAAATGTTTCTGCGGATTTTGTCACCAGCGCGACAATCCCTTTCAAAACGGGATTGGAAATTTTCAGCGCCTCATACGGCGTGTTGGGCAATAGGGACACTGGGGCTTCTCACTTATCGTTTCCAAACCTAGGTGCGCATGCAGATCACCAACATGCACAGGTTCTCGCGGTAGCATAAATAGGGTTAACAAAACGATACTCAGAATAATATGACGCTGTAAATCCGCTGCACGCCCAGACAAAAAAACGCGACCAAAACGGTCGCGCTGATTATTTTCACCGGTTGGCAGGGCAGGTCGACCAGACACCAGCCTGGCCATGCGAACCCGTCAGCGCGGACTGCGTTTGGCCAAAATGCGCTGCAACGTCCGACGATGCATGTTCAAACGCCGCGCGGTTTCTGACACGTTGCGATCACACAGCTCGTAAACACGTTGGATATGTTCCCAGCGCACGCGATCCGCGCTCATTGGGTTTTCCGGCGGCGGTGGCATCTCATCACCTTTGGCCAATAGGGCATTTGTGATGTCTGTGGCATCCGCTGGTTTCGACAAATAATCCGTCGCCCCGATCTTGACCGCAGCAACTGCGGTGGCAATCGCGCCATACCCGGTCAGAACCACAACCCGGCTGTCAGGGCGTTTTTCACGCAGCACTTCGACCACGTCGAGCCCATTGCCATCCTCAAGCCTGAGATCGACAACCGCATAGGCGGGCGGACGGGCGGTGGAGATGGCGCGACCAGCGGCAACGGAACCGGCGGTTTCAACCTCGAACCCGCGTTTCTCCATGGCCTTTGCCAGACGCCTTAGAAATGGCTCATCATCATCCACCAGAAGCAAGGTTTTGTCCGGGCCGATATCAAGCTGAGAAGGGTCTGCCATTCTTGGGTCTTTCGGTTATTTCATGCCTTTGGCTTAAACATGAGTAATAGCAGCGCCGCACTAAAGGTCAAACCGGCTTGTCCTCAGGATGCCTGATCGAGAAAGCAACCAATCTTGTCGGCCATTTGTTCGGCCGTGTCGTCGCGTTTGAAAAACTCCAGAAATCCATCCTCGGGTGTGACCAGATAAGTAAAGGTCGAATGGTCAACAAGATAATATTCGTCGCTTTTGTCGTGGGCCTTGTAGTAAGTTTTATAGGCCTGGCCGGCCGCTTTGACCTGTTCGGGTGATCCGGTCAGGGCAATCAACCGCTCGTGCAGGTTGAACGCATAGTCAGCCACCACTTCGGGCGTATCCCGATCCGGGTCAATGGAGATGAAAACGGGCGTCACTGATTGCCCGCGCTCGGCCAGAATATCCACCGCATCGGCATTGCGGGACATGTCAAACGGGCAAACATCGGGGCAGAAGGTGTAGCCAAAATAGACCAGCGTCGGTTCGGTGATCACATCTGTGTCAGTGACCGTCTCGCCCTTGCCATTGACCAGCTCGAACGGTCCGCCAATCGCAGCGGTCCCGCCTGCGATCTGGCTGGACCGGCATTGGGCGTATTTGTCATCCGACCCCGATCCTTGTGTCAAAAGCCACATCGCCCCAAGGCCAACAGCCAGGACAACAGTTGCGAGAATTGCATAGAGGCGAGTCATGACGAATATCCATACGCAAGGGATTGTTGATCGTTTCGGCCGGGACACCTATCAAGATGAACAGCTGATGCAACAGGACATAATCGACCCATGGCAGATTCCAATCAGACGTTTTGGCGCGGCCAGGAGCGCAGCAGCTGGATCCGGCTACGCACACTAATCCTGCTGCGCTGGGTGGCCATCGTGGGTCAAATCACCGCCATCACGGTTGCCCAGCAAACCTATCATGTGCAGCTTGAGCTCGGACTTTGCTATCTGGCCGTTGGAGTTTCGGTCCTCGGCAACCTGACGGCGATCTTCCTGTTTCCGCAGAACAAACGCCTGTCCGAGTTCGAGAATTTCCTGATGGTGCTGTTTGACCTGCTGCAATTGGCGTTTCTGCTATATCTGACCGGCGGCCTGAACAACCCGTTCGCTCTGCTCTTGCTGGGTCCGGTCACAATCTCGGCCAATGTTATGAGCACGCGCTCTACCCTGATCGTGGGCGGTGTCGCCATCATCCTTGCCACCTTACTGGCTGAATTTCACCTGCCCTTGCGCACCGATATCGGGTTCATTCTGCGCATCCCAGATATTCTTCTGTTCGGCAACTGGGCGGCTATCATCATTGCGATCGTCTTCATCGGGGCCTATTCGCATCGTGTCAGTTCCGAAGTGCAATCCATGTCTGAGGCGCTGTCGGCCGCGCATATGGCGCTGGCGCGTGAACAAAAGCTGACTGATCTGGGCGGCGTTGTCGCCGCCGCCGCGCATGAGCTGGGGACGCCGCTGGCGACAATCAAACTGACCAGCTCGGAACTGATCGAAGAGCTTGAGGATCGCCCCGATCTGAAAGATGACGCCGCCCTGATCCGTGAACAGGCTGATCGCTGCCGCGATATTCTGCGTGATATGGGGCGGGCAGGTAAGGACGATTTGCATTTGCGCCAGGCCCCGATCTCGACTGTTATCCACGAGGCCGCGGAACCGCATATTGAACGCGGTAAGCTGGTGCATTTCATCGAAGGCCCAGCGCTGGATGGGGATGTGCAGCAGCCCTCGATCCTGCGTAAGCCCGAAATCATTCACGGGCTGCGCAACCTGATCCAGAACGCGGTGGATTTTTCACGCGCCAATGTCTGGGTCGAGGCGCATTGGACCGCGGATCAGATCACCGTCAGCATTATGGATGATGGGCGTGGATATCCCTCGCACCTGATTGGCCGGATCGGCGATCCGTTCATGCGCCGAAGGCGGGCCGAGTCAGACCAACGCGCGCGCCCCGAATACGAGGGGATGGGGTTGGGCCTGTTTATCGCCAAAACCCTACTGGAACGCAGTGGAGCCGAGCTTGAGTTTGCCAATGGCGCAGACCCCTATCAGCATTTGTCAGATAATCCGGCACATCGGGGGGCTATCGTGCGCGTTTCATGGCCGCGCAAAATGATTGACGCGCAAAAAGGTGACACGCCAGTGCCATCCGGTAGCAACCAGCGCATTCGGGCGTGAGTTAATAGTGCGTTAACCAATCGGAGCAATAGTCTGATCCCAGCACGTAATCTGGCATGGGGTTTCCTATGGCTGACTGGATCATCCTGGCCTCAATCAGTTTGGTTTCATGTTGTCTGGCCGTTCAATGGCTATTGCCGCGGCGCCCGCGGCGGGATGACAGCTATGGACTGTTTTCAAACGCGTCCTTGTTTGACGCCGTCTTTCTGTTCGACGGGGCTCGGTTGATCAGCCATTCGGACATCGCTCTGGCCGGATTTGACGATGTCAAAAACTGGAGCGGTCTGCACCGCCTGTTGCAAAGGGATTTTCCCACCTTTCCTGAAACGCCTGAACTGGTGCGCGATCAAGGCAATCTGGTTGTCTCGGCCATCGACTGCACTGTCGAACGCGAGGTTTTGTGCGAATGGATCGACGGAATCGTCCGGGTGCAACTACACGAACCTACCCGACCAACCGAAACACATATGCGCGACCCCAATGACCCGATCCGGAACGCGATGGATCAGGCGCCCTATCCGGTTTGGCTGCTGGATCACAACGGACAGGTCAGATGGTGCAACACCGCCTATATTGCTGTCGCGCGCAAGGCGCGTGGCCCGGACGTGGACCTGACCGCGCCCCTGTTTTCCAATGCGGATGACAAACCGGGGCCCAGTGGCAAAGCGCGTGTCGCGGTCAAGGTTGATGATTGCGACAGCCAGCTTTGGTTCGATTTGACTCAAGTTGATGACGAACAAGGGTGTCTGTGCTACGCAGTCGACATCAACGCCATTGTCCAGGCAGAAACCGCCCAGCGCAAATTCGTGCAGACGATGACAAAAACCTTTGCGCAGCTGTCAATTGGTCTGGCCATTTTCGACCGCAACCGCCAACTGGCCCTGTTCAATCCGGCACTGATTGATCTGACGACATTGCCGCCTGACTTTCTCAGCTGTCGCCCCAGCCTCTCCAGCTTCTTTGACATGCTGCGCGAACAACACATGATGCCAGAGCCAAAGAACTACCGCTCGTGGCGCAATCAGATGAACGATCTGCTCGAAGCGGCAGAGGACGGAAACTATCAGGAAACTTGGTCTTTGCCCTCAGGGTCGGTCTATTCGGTCAGCGGACGGCCACATCCCGATGGCGCTGTGGCCTTTTTGTTCGAAGACATCACCGCCGAGATCACGTTGACCCGCCGTTTCCGGTCAGAAATGGACCTGATGCAATCCATCTTTGACAAGCTGGCAGATGCGATCGCGGTGTTTGCCGATGACGGCACGCTGGCCTTTACAAACTACGCTTATCAACAGCTATGGGGCGATCCGGCGGATGCGGGGTTTCAGGCGGAAACAGCCATGGATGTCACCCGGAAATGGCAGGAGCACTGTGTCGCAACACCTGTTTTGGGTGAGATTCGCGATTTCATCGAAATGCGCGATAACCGGGCCGAATGGACGGCCGAGATTGGCATGCGCGACGGCACGAAATTGGATTGTACCGTAACCCCAATGCAGAACGGTGCGACCATTGTCCGATTTGGTCATGAGGCTCTGATCAGCAGGCAGCCTACAATCGAACAAATCAGCGCCTGAACCGGGTTGCAGCCGCCCGGACGTGGGGCCATTGTGGCGGCATGACGATGCCGCCCCATTCCATGACCCTGGTTTCACCCGAAGACACGCTCGCATTGGCGGCCCGATTGGGGACGGAATTGGCCGTTGGCGATGTTCTGCTACTGGAAGGTTCGATTGGCAGCGGCAAGACCCATTTCGCACGCAGCCTGATCCAATCTCTGATGCAGGTGCCCGAGGACGTGCCTTCACCTACATTCACGCTGGTGCAGGCCTATAACACCACGGTAGGTGAAATCTGGCACTGCGATCTCTACCGGTTCAGCTCGGTCGATGAGGTTGAGGAACTGGGCCTGATCGATGCCTTTGAAACTGCAATCTGTCTTGTCGAATGGCCCGAGAAGCTAGGTCCATTAGCTCCACAATCCGCGCTGACCATGTCCTTTGCGATAGATCCGAATGAAACCGAAACACGGCATCTGACACTTACGTGGTCTGACCCGAAATGGACGCATAAGCTAGAGGCGATCACATGACAAACCGTGCCGTATTGGCCGAGGCCCTGATCGCGCAGACACCATGGGCTGGCGCCCAGCGCGCGCACCTGGCAGGGGATGCCTCGAACCGACGATATGAACGGCTGACCGACCCGGCGACCGGTCGGACTGCCGTTCTCATGGATGCACCACCAGAAAAGGGTGAGGATGTCGACGCTTTTGTGCGTGTCGCCGAATATCTGCGCTCGGTCGGGCTGAATGCGCCGGAAATCTACGCGGAAGATTCCGAGTTCGGCTTTCTGCTGCTAGAGGATTTTGGCGACGATCTGTTTGCGCGTGTTCTGGATCATGATCCGGGTAAAGAGCGACTGCTTTATGGGGCCGCAACCGATGTTCTGGTGCACCTGCATCAGGCGCCACTGCTGTCACTGCCATCATACGACCCTGCCCTGATGACTGACCTTTCGGCCCTGTCGTTCACCAAATACGCCCAAGGCATTCAGGGCGGTTATGACCACGCAGCGATGGACCGATTTCAAACCCGGTTTTCGGACCTGCTGCATCAGGAAACTTCGGGTCAGAAAGTTGTCATCCAGCGGGATTATCATGCCGAGAATCTGATCTGGTTACCGGACCGGGACGGCGTGCAACGTGTCGGATTGCTGGACTTTCAACTCGCGATGCTGGGGCACCCAGCCTATGATCTGGTGTCGCTGTTGCAAGATGTGCGCCGCTCGGTTTCCGCAGGAACCGAAATGCAGATGATCAATCGCTACATCACGGCCTCTGGTGCAAACGATCACGACTTCAGAGCTGCCTATGCGGTGCTTGGAGCACAGCGGAATCTGCGCATTTTGGGCGGTTTCTCTCGTCTGGCCATGGAGTACGGCAAGCCGAAATACATCGATCTGATTCCGGCCACCTGGTCTCATTTGATGCGCGATCTGGAACACCCTGCCCTGATCCCGGTGGCCCAATTGCTGCGAGACGCTTTGCCCGAACCCACGCCCGACAATCTGGCCAAGCTGAGGGCCGCATGACCGACACTCCAACCGCTGTCATGATGTTTGCTGCCGGGTTTGGCACCCGGATGGGAGGGTTGACGAAGGATCGCCCCAAACCGCTGATCGAAGTGGCTGGCCGCGCCTTGATTGATCACGCGCTGGATCATGTTGAGACGCTGGGGCCGGAACGTGTTGTGGCCAATCTGCACTACCGCGCCGATCAACTGGCGGCGCATCTGATACCCAAGGGTGTGCTCCTGTCGCGGGAAGAGCCTGAGATATTGGAGACCGGCGGGGGGTTGCGTGCTGCCTTGCCCCTGCTGTGCTCGAACCCGGTTTTCACGATGAACACAGATGCCATCTGGGCCGGTCCGAACCCTTTGACATTGCTGCAACAAGCGTGGGATCCCGAGCGCATGGATGCGCTACTGATGTGTATCCCGATTGGGCGCACGATTGGTCACGGCGGTGACGGGGATTTCACCGCCGATGCAGACGGTCGGATCACACGCGGGCCAGGGCTGGTCTATGGCGGGGCGCAGATCATCAAGACCGACGGGTTGCAGGATTTCGCTGAACCGGCCTTTTCGCTGAACCTGCTTTGGAACCGGATGCACGCGCAAAGTCGCCTGTTTGCGGTCGAGTATCCCGGCCGCTGGTGCGACGTTGGGCGACCCGAAGGGATCGCGCTGGCCGAGGGGCTGCTGGCCGATGTTTGACGCCAGCCCCCTGCCCCGTGTCTTTGCCGTTCCACCCGGCGCGGATTTTCCCAAAGCGCTGGTTGACGGGCTACGCCAGCGCAGCGCTGGCCCGCCCGAAGCACTGGCCCGCGTGCAACTGGTGGTCAATACCCGCCGGATGGCGCGCCGCGTACGGGACCTGTTCGATGAGGGGCCGCCTTGTCTGCTGCCACGGCTGTCTTTGGTCACAGATCTGGGCGAAAGCGCTGATCTGGCACAAATTCCACCCGCCATCCCGCCGCTGCGACGGCGCTTGGAGCTGACACAGCTGGTCGCCAAACTGCTGGATCAACAACCGGATTTGGCAGCGCGGGCTTCGCTGTTCGATTTGTCCGACAGCCTGGCCGCATTGATTGATGAGATGCAGGGCGAAGGTGTACATCCCGATGCGATCCGTCAGCTGGATGTCAGTGATTTGTCCGGGCATTGGGCACGCGCACAGGCTTTCATCGGGATCGCAGATCATTTCGTCGATGCGGGCGATCAAACAATGGATGCACAGACCCGGCAACGCCGGGTGGTTGAGGCCCTGATCGCGCGGTGGGCAGAGTCCCCTCCTCAGCACCCGGTCATTCTGGCGGGCTCAACTGGATCGCGGGGCACCACTTTGATGCTGATGCAGGCCATCGCGCGACTGCCGCAGGGGGCACTGATCCTGCCGGGGTTTGATTTCGACCAGCCGCGGGCGGTCTGGGATCGGTTGGATGAGGCGCTGATTTCGGAAGACCATCCGCAGTTCCGGTTCCGAAAACTGATGCGAGAGCTGGGCTTGACCCCAGATCAAATCCAGTCTTGGACAGGGGGTGAGCCCCCCTCTCGCGCACGTAACCGTTTGGTATCATTAGCCTTACGCCCAGCACCCATCACCGATGCGTGGATGTCCGAAGGGCCGCAGCTGACAGATCTGGATCAGGCAACAAAAGACCTGACACTGGTCGAGGCGGATTCACCCCGATCCGAAGCGCTGGCCATCGCCTTGCGCCTGCGTGAGGCCGCAGAAACTGGCCAGACAGCCGCGCTGATCACCCCTGACAGGATGCTGACCCGGCAAGTCAGCGCAGCGCTGGACCGGTGGAACATTTTGCCCGATGACAGCGCGGGTCTGCCCTTGCAGCTGTCACCTCCGGGCCGCTTCCTGCGCCATGTTGCGGGCCTGTTTGCCCGGCGTCTGGACGGTGAGGCGCTGTTGACCCTTCTGAAACACCCCCTCTGCCATGATGGTGGAGAGCGTGGCACCCATCTGCTACAGACCCGCGATCTGGAACTGGACCTGCGTCGCCATGGCCCCCCGTTTCCGGATCGTGTCAGCCTAACGGCGTCGGCTATCCGAACCGAAGCATCCACAGACTGGATTGGCTGGGTTGGTCAGTATTTCTGCGATCAGCAGGTTTCGGGCACGCATCCGCTTTCCGATTGGGTCAGGCGGTTATGGGATCTGGCCGAGGCGATCTCGGCTGGATCTGCCGGAGAACAGGGTACTCTCTGGGACAAAAACGCAGGCCAAAAAGCGCTGGGCGTCCTGACTGCCCTGCAAGATGAGGCGCAGCATGGCGGCCCAATGACCGCACATGACTTTACAGACCTTCTGGGGGCATTGCTGGCCGGGGAAGAGGTGCGCGACCGCGACGCACCGCATCCCCATATCATGATCTGGGGCACGCTTGAGGCACGGGTGCAAGGGGCTGATTTGCTGATTCTGGGCGGCCTGAAGGAAGGCAGCTGGCCCGAGGCCCCGGCTCCAGACCCCTGGCTGAACCGTCAGATGCGCGATAAGGCAGGCCTGTTGCTGCCTGAACGCCGGATCGGCCTTTCGGCGCATGATTTTCAACAGGCCATCGGCGCGCCCGAAGTCTGGCTGACCCGCGCAACCCGCTCGGACGACGCGGAAACCGTTCCATCCCGCTGGCTGAACCGGCTGACCAATCTGCTGCATGGCCTGCCAGATCAGGGGGGCCGGGCGGCGTTGTCTGACATGAAAGCGCGGGGGAAAACCTACCTGAGTTGGGCCAAGACATTGGAACAGGCGCCTCGGGTCGACCCTGCACACCGGCCATCGCCGCGCCCTCCGGTTGCTGCGCGACCGACCCGTTTGTCGGTGACCGAGATCAAGCGGCTGATCCGCGACCCTTACGCGATCTACGCCAAACATGTACTGCGACTAAGACCGCTTGATCCACTGGTGCAAGCCCCGGATGCGCTGCTGCGGGGGATCGTGGTTCATGAAATTCTCGAACATTTCGTCAAGGAAAGCGTGTTGGATGCCGCCTTGCTGACGCGCGAGAATTTCTTGAAACGCGCCCATGATTTGCTGGAAAAGCACGTCGCATGGCCCACCGCGCGCAAGCTTTGGCTGGCGCGGTTAGACCGAATTGCCGAAGATTTTCTGCGCGCCGAGACCGCCCGACGCGGTGATGGCGGACCGGTGGCCTTTGAAGCGGCAATGAAACTGGCGCTGACTCCACTAGATTTCACCATTGCCGGGCGCGCCGATCGGATTGACCGCAACAGCCGGGGTGTGTTGCGGATCATCGACTACAAAACCGGTGTGCCGCCGAGCGAAAGCCAGCAGGCCAAGTTTGACAAACAATTGCTGATCGAGGCGGCGATGGCCGAACAAGGGGCCATTGAAGGGATCGATCCAACAGACGTGGCCGAGGCGATCTTTATCGGGATGGGTGGCAGCTACAAAGAGGTCGCAGCCCCCCTAGTCAAAGAACCGACCGAGAAGGTCCTGACCGAGCTGAAACAGCTCATTTCCGCCTATTTAGAGCCTGATCAAGGGTTTTCATCCCGCCGGATGCTGCACAAGGACACCGATATTGGCGACTATGATCATCTGGCGCGGTTCGGTGAATGGGACCGTTCTGCCGAAACCCGACCAGAGGATCTGACATGACCGCGCGCAACGATGCAACCGAGCGGCAAGTACAGGCCGCGCGCCCCGACGCCTCGACCTGGCTCGCTGCCAATGCGGGCTCGGGCAAGACACGGGTTCTGACCGACCGCGTGGCACGACTTTTGTTGGATGGGGTGCAGCCGCAGCACATCCTGTGCCTGACCTACACTAAGGCTGCGGCCAGCGAGATGCAAAACCGGTTGTTCAAGCGCCTGGGTGAATGGGCAATGCTGGCTAACCACAGACTTGAAGGCGAATTGGTCGATTTGGGAGTAACAGGGGCGATTGACCCAGATCGGTTGGCGCAGGCGCGGACCTTGTTTGCCCGTGCGATCGAAACGCCGGGGGGGCTGAAAATTCAGACGATCCACTCGTTCTGCGCTTCACTCCTACGTCGTTTTCCGTTGGAAGCGGGCGTCAGTCCGCAATTTGCAGAAATGGAAGATCGCGCCGCAGCCTTGTTGCGTGAAGAGATCATCGAAGATTTCGCCGAGGGCCCTCAGGCGCCTCTGATCGAAGACGTCGCGCGGTTCATCACCGATACCGGATTTGACAGGCTGACAGCGGCAGTGACCCAAAGGCGGAGCTTGTTTGATCAGCCTTTGCAGTGGTCTGACCTTTTGGATCGCTTTGGTCTGCCGAATGAGTTTGATGAAAACAGTCTGCTGTCCCAGGTATTTATGGGCGGTGAGGTTGAGTTGATTCAATCGCTCCTGCCTGCGCTTATGGAAAGCGGCGGCAACAATGCCAAGGCAGCAATAAAACTGGCCGGATTCACCGAGGCGCGATTGACGCAACTGCCGCTGCTCGAAGGGGTTTTGCTGACAGGCAAGGCTGCAAAGGACCCGTTCTCTGCTAAAATCGGCAGCTTCCCCACGAAAACCGCGCGCGAAGGCGCTCTAGCCGACCACATGCCCCAGCTTGAGGCGCTGATGTTGCGGGTCGAAGCCGCTCGGGAACAGCGCCTGGCGCTGGTCGCTGCCCAGAAAACCGCCGTTTTGCACCGATTTGCAACCGCCTTCCTGCCGGAATATGAGCGCCGCAAACAGCTGCGCGGTTGGCTGGATTTCGACGATCTGATCCTGCGCGCGCGGCAAGTGCTGAACGACCCGGCAGTCGCGGAATGGGTGCTGTATCGTCTGGATGGTGGCATCGACCACATTCTGGTGGACGAGGCACAAGACACCAGCCCGGACCAATGGGACGTGATCGAGAAACTCGCGCAGGAATTCACCAGCGGGGAAGGGGCCCGGTCGGGAGTCGAGCGCACGATTTTCGTGGTCGGGGATAAAAAACAATCGATCTATTCGTTCCAAGGCGCAGACCCGCAAGCCTTTGATCGGATGCAGGCAGAGTTTGGGCAGAAACTGGCGGAATCAGGCTCTAAGTTGGAGAAATCCGAACTTGCTTATTCCTTTCGTTCCTCAAGCGCGATCCTTTCTTTGGTCAATATTCTGTTTGAAGAGCATGCTGAAGCGGGTTTTCAGGACGAGGCGCTTCACATTGCTTTCAAGGAAGGCCTGCCAGGGCGTGTCGATCTTTGGCCGGCTATCGAGAAGGTCGAGGATGATGAAGACGGCGACTGGACCGACCCCGTAGACCGGCCCGGATCGCGCCACCACACGGTTCTTCTCGCCGACCAGATTGCATCATCGATCCAGGAAATGATCGATGGCGATGTAACGATCCCCGAAGACGGTCAGGAGCCCGGCACATTTGTGCGCCGCAAAATACAGCCGGGTGATTTTCTGATCCTTGTTCAGCGCCGCTCGGATCTGTTTGCCGAGATTATACGCGCATGCAAGGCCAAAAAGCTGCCCATAGCAGGGGCGGATCGGTTGAAAGTGGGTGCAGAACTGGCGGTCAAAGACCTGGCAGCGTTGCTGAGCTTTCTCGCGACGCCTGAGGATAGCCTGTCGCTGGCCACCGTTCTGAAATCCCCATTGTTCGGCTGGACCGAACAGGCGTTGTTTGATCTGGCCCATCGACGGCAGGAAACCTACCTTTGGGCCGCATTGCGCAACCGGGCAGAAGAATTCCCCGAAACGCTCGCCATGCTCAACGATTTGCGCAGCCAAATCGACTTTCTGCGCCCTTATGACCTGATCGAGCGCATTTTGACCCGACACGATGGGCGGCGAAAGCTGCTCGGGCGACTCGGGGCCGAAGCGGAGGATGGGATCAATGCCCTGCTATCGCAGGCCTTGGCCTATGAACGGACCGATATTCCCAGCCTCACAGGCTTTCTGGTCTGGATGCAGACCGATGATCTGGAAATCAAACGGCAGATGAGCGGTGTGGGCAACATGATCCGCGTCATGACGGTGCATGGCTCAAAAGGGTTGGAGGCGCCCATTGTGATCCTGCCCGACACCGGAAAACGCCAGGCCCCGCGCGATGCCGAGATCATGGTCGCAGATGGGGTGCCGCTTTGGAAAGTTCCGGCGGATGCCTCACCCAAACTGATCACTCGGGCGCGGGAGGAGGCACGTAGTCGGGAAGAAAATGAGCGGTTACGATTGCTCTATGTGGCTCTAACTCGGGCCGAAAAGTGGTTGATCATGGCAGCGGCTGGTGATGTCGGCAAGGACGGGTCTAGCTGGTATCAAATGGTTGAGGCCGCGATGGCGCGGGCAGGGGCGACACAGCTGGAGGCAACAGATACACGCAGGTTGGCACATGGCGATTGGGATGCTTTGCCTCTGGTCGCGCATTCAGAGCCGTCGGAAACATCCCCCAATCTGCCCGATTTCTACGCGCTCCCGATGCAAGATGCGCCTGAGACCCTTGAAACCGTCAGCCCATCCGATCTGGGCGGGGCCAAGGCGCTTCCTGGTGACGCGGGCCAGGATGAAGAGGCCGCAAAGCTGCGCGGCACCCGACTGCACTTGCTGCTGGAGTATTTGCCCGGCACGGCGCACGATAGCTGGCCCGAGCTTTGCGCCCGCGTTCTGCCCGATATGCATAACGGGGAACGAAATGAGCTGCTGGCCGAAGCCGCAGCAGTTCTGACAGCCGCACACCTGCAACCAATATTCGCCCCCGATACTCTGGCCGAAGTTCCCGTGTCTGCCGACCTGAACGGGCAGCGCATGCGTGGGGTTATCGATCGGTTGATCGTGACCGACACCGAAGTGCATGTGATTGATTTCAAATCAAATGCTACGCTTCCCACAAACGCCGAAGCCTGCCCCGAAGGCCTGCTGCGTCAGATGGGGGCTTATGCGCGGGCGCTGACACAGATCTATCCTGATAAGACCATCCGCACCGCGATCCTTTGGACGCGCAGTGCTGAACTGATGTGGCTGCCACACGATCTTGTGACGGACGCGCTGGCCCGCACCCAGATATCTTGACCTTCCCTACGGCGGCACCTACGTTCTGATCCCAAGTTTACCCCATTCAGGAGACAGAATATGTCGACCGTTGCCGTTACCGACGACACCTTTGACGCCGAGGTCAAGAATTCGGCCGTTCCCGTAGTTGTGGACTTCTGGGCCGAATGGTGCGGCCCCTGTAAACAGATCGGCCCCGCGTTGGAAGAACTGGCCGCCGAGTATGGCGACAAGGTGAAAATCGCCAAAGTCGATGTGGATAGCAACCCGAACGCCGCCGCCGCCATGGGCGTGCGGGGCATCCCGGCGCTATTCATCTTCAAGGACGGCCAGGTGGTCTCGAACCGGGCAGGCGCGGCGCCGAAGGCCGCTTTGCAAAGCTGGATCGACGAATCCATCTGATCCGATTGAGATCAGAGAAAGACCAAAGGCGCCTGAACCCGGGCGCCTTTTTTGTTGAAAAACCGGAGGGGGCAGATGGCCAAAACACGGGTCTTGGTGGAATTCGGTATGGGAACCTCCCTGCGCCGGGAGGATTACACCGAAGCCGCGCGACGGGCGATCAAGGACGCGCTGTGGCATAACTCGATCAACATGGCCGAGCTGTTCGGCTTTCCCAAAGAGGCGATGATCATCGATGTCGAAATCGGTGTGCAGCAGCCCGAACGGGTGGATACTGACAAGCTGTTGGCTGTATTTCCCTATGGTACCCCCAGCATCTCGGTCGCTAAGGGTGGGCTTGATATCAAAAAGCCCGACGGGCAGGGCCGAACGGTGATCGCCAATGCAGCATTGGCGGTTTCGTTTGATATGGAGGCCGCGCAATGAGTGAACAGCGTATCATCCTTGAGATGGGGATGGGGAACGACCTGTATGGTCAGGATTACACCAAGGCTGCACGACGGGCGGTGCAGGATGCACTGCATCATTCCTCGATCACATTGTTTTCGAACCTGGGAATCAATCACACCGAGATGCGGGTCCAAGTGACGATTGGTGTGCAAAGCCCCGATCAGGTCGATTGTGATCTGGTCGCAGCTGATCTTCCACGCGGCAAAGCCGAAGTGCGCGCGGTTCTGGGTGGACAGGATGTAGTGGATAAGGCCGTTGGCACGCGACATGTGGTTGCCACTGCCGCGATTGAGGCCTTTGTGCCATCTCAGCTAGGGAAATACGTCCAAAGCTGACAATGAAAAAGCCGCTCGGGTATCCGGGCGGCTGTTCCGATTTGGCGATCCGGTCGAAGAATCAGAGCTTCGCGATATCCGCGCGAACCAAGCCAATGTCTTCAAGCTGGGTATCGCTCAGCTGAGACAGCAGTTTGCGGGTTTTGCGGCTCTCGTTCCATTCAACAACGGTTTCAAAAGCGTTCGAGAACGCGTCCACTACGTGCAGGATGGTAGCTGCTCCGAGCGGCGCATGAATATTTGCAGTGGTTGCCATTTGCGCAGTCCTTGGATTTGAAACAGCCGACCCGTTGTCGGTTGTAAGCCTCATGTAGGATGCGCGACCCGGACTCACAATTGCTCGTTCGACAGTCCCGATCTGCGTCTATTGCATATCTTTTACGCAGTTTTAGAACGGGTTGCGCCGATCCAGCACCCGGCCCATATATAGCGACAAGCAGAACGGAGGCTTTCATGGCAGACAGCGATTTCCCCGGTTGGCACGGCACGACCATCATTGGCGTCAAGAAAGGCGGGCAGGTTGTCATTGCCGGGGACGGGCAGGTCAGCCTGGGCCAGACCGTGATCAAGGGCACCGCCCGCAAGGTACGCCGTTTGTCGCCGGGCGGGTTCGAGGTGGTTGCTGGTTTTGCCGGATCAACAGCAGACGCCTTCACACTGCTGGAGCGGCTGGAAGCCAAGCTTGAAGCCACGCCCGGCCAACTGGCCCGCGCCTCTGTGGAACTGGCCAAAGATTGGCGCACCGACAAATACCTGCAAAAGCTTGAGGCGATGCTGATTGTCACCGATGGCAAGGACCTGTTAGTGATCACCGGGGCAGGGGATGTGCTGGAACCCGAGCACAACGTGGCTGCCATCGGATCGGGCGGGAACTTCGCGCTCGCCGCAGCCCGCGCGATGATGGACAGCGACAAAGAGGCCGAGCAGGTGGCGCGCGAAGCGATGGCGATTGCCGCGGATATCTGCGTTTATACCAACGGCAATCTGACTATCGAGACAATCTCAGGCTAACAGCGCCTTAATCTCTTTCCCTTTCCAGCGGCGGTGCATCCCGATCAGACCAAAGATCGCGGCCACAACGACGATGTAGTAGGGCACGCGGATATCGATGCTCATCAACCCGCCGCCGATTAAGGACATGATGCCACCCGCCAGGCAGAATACTGCGGTGGTCACGCCCATAACCCAGCCCTGATCCGTCTCGCTGACGGATGATGAAAACAGGCCCAGCAGGGTCGGGTAGGCGACGCCGAACAGGAAGTAGAAGAAGAACACCGGCACAAAGCTAAGTACCCCGCTGGGGCTGAAGGCGAATGCCAGCCCGCAGATCACCATGACGATCAGCGCAGTGTAAATGATCTGATGCTTGCTGAACCTCTCTTGTGCAGGTTTGACAAGGAACGTGCTGGAAAATGCCAGCGCAAAGCCAATGACCACCATCGCCATGCTGCCACCTATCACGCCATAGCCGAAACGGCTGGTCAGGAAGTTGTCAACAAACACGTAGAAGGTCACGTTGGCGATCATGAAGAAGGAATAGACTGGCAGGATTTTCAGAACCATCGGGTGGCCGCGCACGGCGATCAGGCTGTCAGTGATGTCGCGCGGGCGAAAGACAAAAGGCTCGCGTTCGGTGCGGGTGTCCTTGAAGTATGTCATCACAAGGAAGATGGCGATCAGCACGAGGACAAACGCGCCATAAAACGGGGTTTTCAGCGTCGCGTAGCTGCCCAGCAGGGCGGCATCTGACAGAACGGCTCCGATAATCGGGCCGCCCACAAGGCCAAAGCTGACGCCCGTCACGATATACCCCATGTTTCGGTCACGGTCCGCAGCATCTGTGCTGCCGTCGATCATTGCTGCCTGCGCGATGGGCTGGTTGCCTGCCGTGAACCCTGTGATCGACCGCCCGACAATTAGCATGATCAGACTGTTCATATAGAGCGCCGCGATGGTCAGAGCATAGCCTACCAGCGCCCCACCCAGACAAACCAGCAAAGCATTCTTTCGCCCGATGGAATCTGAGACTTTCGAGACATAGACCACACCAAGAAACCAGGACAGGAAGAAGCACCCAATCACGAGGCCATAGTAGAAATGCCGCTGTCCTTCGGGTGTGCTGTCAGGCAGGAAGCCCGATTTCGTTTCCATGATCAGCGAGTTGATTATCGGAAAAACAAGGCCTTGTCCGATCAGGTCCACAAACACCACAAATAGCAGGGTGATCTTGGCGATTTTCGTCATCTCTGCGCTCCTGACCCGCAAGGCATTGAAATCACTGTAACAGAGTGGGCGCGCTTCACCTATAGAAAGCATTGCAAACCGGGTGGTGCATTGCTAACCAACGCTGCCAATACAGCCACTTGGTTGTTTTCATGCCGCACATGATTACCTAAGCCCAAGTTTGACCTGCCGACTGAAAGGACTGCGCCTTGACCGACCTGACCCCGCGCGAGATTGTCTCGGAACTGGACCGTTTCATCATTGGTCAGAAAGACGCCAAGCGCGCCGTTGCCGTGGCGTTGCGCAACCGCTGGCGGCGCAAGCAGCTGTCTGATGACATCCGCGATGAGGTCTATCCAAAAAACATCCTGATGATTGGCCCCACCGGTGTGGGCAAAACCGAGATCAGCCGCCGCCTGGCCAAGCTGGCGCGCGCACCTTTTATCAAGATCGAGGCCACCAAGTTTACCGAGGTCGGTTACGTGGGCCGTGATGTTGAGCAGATCGTCCGCGACCTAGCCGACGCCGCCATCGTTCAAACCCGCGAATACATGCGCGAGGATGTCAAAGCGCGCGCGCATCAGGCCGCCGAGGATCGTGTAATCACCGCCATTGCAGGCGAAGACGCCCGTGAGGGCACGCGTGAGATGTTCCGCAAAAAGCTGAAAGCGGGTGATCTGGATGATACGGAGATCGAGCTGGAGCTATCGGAAACCGCAAACCCGATGCCGATGTTCGATATTCCCGGCCAACCGGGTGGCCAGATGGGGATGATGAATCTGGGCGATATCTTCGGCAAAGCCTTCGGCGGGCGTACCGTCAAGAAACGGATGACCGTCGCCGAAAGCTACGACGCCCTGATCGGCGAAGAGGCCGACAAGCTGCTGGATGATGAAACCGTCAACCGCATCGCGCTGGAATCCGTCGAACAAAACGGCATCGTCTTTCTGGATGAAATCGATAAGGTCTGCGCCCGCTCGGACGCACGCGGTGGCGATGTAAGCCGCGAAGGGGTACAGCGCGACCTGCTGCCCCTGATCGAAGGCACGACGGTCAGCACCAAACATGGCCCGGTGAAAACCGACCATATCCTGTTCATCGCTTCCGGGGCCTTCCACATCGCCAAGCCGTCGGACCTGTTACCTGAGCTTCAAGGACGCTTGCCCATTCGGGTCGAATTGCGTGCGCTGACCGAAGAAGATTTCGTGCGCATCCTGACCGAAACTGACAACGCCCTGACCCGCCAATATACCGCCCTGATGGGTACCGAAGAGGTCACGGTCAGCTTTACCGAAGACGGCATTGCGGCGCTGGCGCGGATCGCGGCGGATGTGAACCAGAGCGTCGAAAACATCGGCGCGCGGCGGCTCTACACC
This sequence comes from Ruegeria sp. I1, assembly GCF_056532675.1. Classification (NCBI taxonomy): domain Bacteria; kingdom Pseudomonadati; phylum Pseudomonadota; class Alphaproteobacteria; order Rhodobacterales; family Roseobacteraceae; genus Ruegeria; species Ruegeria sp. I1. The sequence goes on from NZ_JBQFNM010000008.1 coordinate 103,219, forward strand.
GTGATGGAGCGTGTGTTTGAGGAACTGTCCTTTACCGCACCCGACAAGGCCGGGACCGAGATCACCGTCAATGCCGCCTTCGTCGAAGAAAACCTGGGCGAGCTGACCAAATCCACCGACCTGAGCCGTTACGTTCTGTAACAGATTCAGCTGGATTTTGCCGCCGCAGATTCCCCGTGTCACTGGACGCGAGGGCAGAAATCGATAGCTTAGCGCAAAGCATTTCCGAAGGTCTTGTGCATTGCGCTATGTGGTCATTCTGTTTCTGATTTTCTCGGTTGGGGCCTGTGTCGACAGAACCGTCACAGAAACAGTGCCCTCGGCACTGTCTATTGGTACACCCAAGACGGTGTTCGCCAGCACCTCGCGCGCAAAAGAACCGGATGGATCCTATGGGTTCCGGCGCGGCGACAGCCTTCGCTTTCTTGAAACCACTGTTTCAATCCCCCCGACCCATACACCCGGGACGCTTAAGTTTTCATACGCCAATGCAAACCCGAAGAAAGAGTTTGTGCTGGCCAATGTGACTGAATTGGATGGCCCGAACGGGTTAAAAGAACATCTGCAGGGTCAGGATGACGTGACGATTTTCGTCCATGGCTACAATTCGACCCAGACCGAAACCCTGTTCCGGGCGGCGCAGCTGTCGAATGATATCGGAATACCCGGCTCGATCCTGGTTTATTCATGGCCCAGCCGCGCAACGGGGTTTGGCTATGCCTATGATCTGGACAGCATGCTGTTCGCGCGCGATGGGCTGGAACAAACGGTTCGCAGTTTGAAATCCATGGGCGTGAAACGCGTTGTTCTGGTCGCGCATTCCATGGGTGGCGCGCTGTCGATGGAGATGATGCGACAGGCCGAGTTGAAAGAACCTGGCTGGGCCAAAAGAAATCTGGAGGGTGTTGTTCTGATCTCACCCGATCTGGATGTTGATCTTTTTCGATCTCAGATGACCCGGATTGCAAACCCGCCCGACCCGTTCATCGTGATGGTGTCGCAGAAGGACAAGATACTCAATATCTCGGCTCGCCTGCGCGGGACCGCAGAAGGTGAGCGTTTGGGGAACATCAGTTCGATCGATGCGCTGGAAGAGTTTCCAATCAACGTGATCGACACAACTGCGTTCAACAGCGATGCGCAATCCTCGCATTTCGTGGCAGCCACTTCGCCAGCGCTTTTGGCGATTCTCGGCTCGGTCCGGCGCGTCAGCGGCACGTTCGGGCCAGACGACAGGCGCAGTCGGGGCATCAACAATCTGGTGCCTGAAGATCAACGCAACCCCGATGGCGCAACCGAAATTGTGCTGACCGAAACCGGACAGGCAGAGGTGACAACGCCGTGACGCGGTTCAACCTGCGTCAATTCCTTCATGACAATGCAACCTGGCTTGGCGCTGGTGTCCTGTTGACCTTCCTGTCCAGCTTTGGGCAGACATTCTTCATCTCGGTCTTTGCTGGAGAAATCCGCGCAGCCTACGGGCTGAGCCATGGGGCCTGGGGCGGGCTTTACTCACTGGGCACCTTGGTGGCGGCAGGGGTGATGATCTGGGCCGGTGGCCTGACAGATGTGTTCCGCGTCCGCGTTCTGGGGCCTGTTGTCCTTGCGGGGCTTGCCCTAGCAGCACTTGCGCTGGCTTGGAACACTTGGATCGCGCTTTTGCCGGTGGTCATCTTTCTGCTGCGGCTGTTCGGGCAGGGGATGAGCACACATCTGGCACAAGTCGCCATGGCACGCTGGTTTACCGCATCACGTGGCAAGGCCCTGTCAATCGCCTCGCTGGGCTATTCCATCGGTGAGGCTCTGCTGCCCCTCAGCTTTGTTGCTGCAATGGCTTTTGTGGATTGGCGCTGGATTTGGGTTTTGGTGGCAGGTCTGATCCTGCTGGGTATTCCGGTTCTGATCCGTCTACTGCGTCAGGAGCGAACACCCCAAAGCCTTGCGGATGAATATGCGTCAACGGGAATGCAGGGCCGTCACTGGACCCGCCGTGAGGCGCTTTTGCATCCGCTGTTTTGGTGCATGGCGCCAGCTATTCTGGGGCCCTCGGCGTTCATCACGGCCTTTTTCTTCCATCAGGTCCATTTGGCCGAGGTCAAAGACTGGGCTCATATCCAATTGGTGGCCTTGTTCCCGATCTTTACCGTCGTTTCGATCGTCTCAATGTTTGCGGCGGGATGGGCATTGGACAAATGGGGCGCCGCCCGGATCATGCCATTCTATCAGATACCAATGGCGATGGGCTTTGGCGTCATGGCCTTTGCAGACACCATCGGCATCGCTTTGATTGGCTTGATCTTCATGGGCATCACCGGCGGGGCCCATAACACATTGCCCAGCGCGTTTTGGGCCGAGTTTTACGGCACCCGACATATCGGGGCCATCAAAGCCTTGGCAACCGCGCTGATGGTATTAGGCTCTGCGATAGGTCCGGTTTTGACCGGTGTTTTGATCGACCTTGGTGTCCCGCTCAGCCTACAATTCCTGTGGATCGCAGCGTTTTTCCTGCTGGTTTGCGCATTAATCGGTTTGGGTATCCGGCGCGCGAGAACTGATTTCTAACGTGTGCGTCTTAGGTAGACGTAGTAAGCCCCGTCTCCACCATGGCTGATATGGGCCGGGGTCACCTGCATCACCGCCTGTGCCAGCGGCGGGATGGACAACCAGTGCGGCACCTGATTGCGCAGCACGCCGCGCGGGGTCGGGATAGGGCCGGGTTCGTCCCGATCCTTACCCTTGCCGGTAATCACCAGCACCAGCCGCTTGCCTTGCGCCTGCGCCGTCAGAACAAAGCGCACCAGTGCCGGATGTGCTGTTTCAATCCGCATCCCATGCAGGTCCAGCTTGCCCTCGGGCTTCAGCTTGCCGCGCTTCATCCGACCGAACGCCTTGGTGTCCATCTGAACTGGCGCAGCGCGCAACGTTTCCGTTATCGACGGCTTCAAACTGTTTCCGGATGGTCTGTCTTGATGGGTCTGGCCCAGTTCAAAAGTTTCGAGCCGAGGTTTCGGCAGCTTCTTAGGTGTCGGCTTGGGCAGGGTTGTCGGGTGCACGGTCTGAGGCATCTCGGGATGCAACCGTTCAGCCTGTTTAGTGACCTTACGCCAAAGCTCGATCTCGTCACTTGTCAGCTTGCGCCGGGTCATCAGAATTCATCCGGCAACAGGGCGTAAGCACGTTGAATGGGTAACAACAGGATCATCCGGCCCGGATCTTTCAACCTACCCGCAGCTTGTCCGGCCTCGTCACCAGTTCCAAAAAAGATATCAGCCCGCTGCGCACCTTTGATGGCAGATCCGGTATCCTGTGCAATCATCAATCGGCGCAGAGGGTTTGCACCATCTTTCTCGACCCAGACCGGTGCACCCAGCGGTGTATACACCGGATCGGCGGCAATACTGCGCATGGTGGTCACAGACCGGTTCATGGCGCCCAACGGCCCCAATTCGGGCGCAACGCGGCTCACTTCGCGGAAGAACACATAGGAAGGGTTGTGAAACAGCAGCTCGGCCCCAGCCTGTGGGTTCTTGCGCACCCAAGCGCGGATCATCTGGGCGCTGACTTCGTGCGATCCCAGAATCCCGCGCCGGATCAGTTCAACGCCTATCGACCGATAAGGGTGCCCATTGGCACCACCATAGCCAACGCGCAATGCGCCACCATCGGGCAGCTTTACCCGGCCCGAGCCCTGAATCTGCAGAAAGAAAAGTTCGACCGGATCATCAACCCAAGCAATTTCCAGGCCACGGCCTTGCATCACATCACTGGTCAGGATTTCCCGACGGCTCAACCATGGCCCATCACTTCGGGCTTCGGGCGGCATTTTGTAGATCGGATATTTGAAGCGTTCGGTGCGGACCCTCGAACCATCGAGTTCAGGCTCGAAATACCCGGTGAACAACGCGTCCTCGCCATCCTCAACCAGAACCGGGCGAAAGAACAGCTCGAAGAAGGCGCGTGCGGCATCCGCATCATAGCTGCGCGCAACACCGCAAAGCGAGCGCCAATCCGGATGTCCCAGATCACCGCAGGTATTCAGAAAAACGGAAAGGGCCGCGCCGTGATCATCCTCGGCCCAGCCCTGTAAATCATCAAATGACAGAATGGATCGCGTCACCTCTGCTCCGGTGGCGCTGGCGGTGGTCATTGCACCCACCAGAAAAAGCGACCGGAGCGTTGCAATCATGCGTCCGTGGCAACAAGCAGCCAGTTCGGATCGTCCTTGCCCATCACGCGGGCAAAGGTCCAGCTGTCCTTTTGGCGTTTCACGGTGTTCGGGTTGCCCTCAATGATATCGCCGCCACGATCCCGCACCACCGAAGTCAGCTCACCCACGAACTTCATGGTGATCTCGGCCTCGTTGGTGTCCTTGTCGAACTTCACATCCGTCAGGGTGGTTTCACGCACGCCGATGAATTCCGCCTCGATCGTCAGGCCCTTGTCTTCGCGGTCGGCAACAACCGAAACAAACGTGTCAAACACCTCTTCCGACAGGAAGGGTTGGATTTCATCCAGGTTGCCCTTTTCAAAGCCCATCACGATCATCTCATAGGCACCGCGTGCGCCCTGAACAAACTCGCTGACGGAAAAGCTGGGCTCAATCCGCTTCATCGCGGCCAGAGTTTGCGCCTGATCGCTGTCTTCGGGAACATGGTCGGTGATGTCATGATCGGGGCCACCCTCGATCACCTCAAAATCACGGCGCGACGCGTTTGTATCGGGTTGATGCGGGACAGGAGGCTTTTCAAAGCCCTCACGCGAACCCAATACGCTTTTCAAGCGCAGGATCAGGAAAACGGCAATTCCGGCCAGGACCAGCAACTGGATCATGGGTTCGTTCATTTCATCCTCTTCTCAGAGCCAAGACTTTGTGTACACGGCCTCTTGCCACTATGTAGGTGACAGGGCGAGGCAAGTCCACAGCCTGGCCATATGGAAAGGATAGCGCAAATGTACCTGTTCTTGGCATTTTTGTTGGTACCCATCATCGAAATCGCCCTGTTCATACAGGTTGGCGGCCTGATTGGCCTTTGGCCAACGCTGGGAATTGTGGTTCTGACAGCGATTTTGGGCACCATTTTGGTGCGGACACAAGGTCGCATGGCGCTGGGACAGCTGCAGCAATCCTTTGCCACACTGGATGACCCGACCGAACCGCTGGCCCATGGCGCGATGATCCTGCTGTCGGGCGCGTTGCTTCTGACGCCCGGCTTTTTCACGGATGCTGTTGGGTTTGCACTGCTTATCCCCGGTGTCCGGGTCGCGGTGTTCCGCTATCTAAAGTCCAAAGTCAAAGTCACGCAATTCCAGATGGGGTCAGGGGCAGGCTTTCAGACCCAGCGTGACCCTTTTGATCAGGGTGATGTGATTGACGGAGAATTTACCGAAGTGCGCCCCCGGAAAGACCCCTCAAAACCATCGAAATGGGTCGAAGGCCCCCACGAGCATTGAGGTGCCGCGCCCAAGTTGATAAGCAGTGGCGAATTTCATTTTTGGAGTAGATCCATGGCCGAAGAAAACGCTGCAGAAAACACCGCGGCACAAACTGCCCCTCAGGTGCAAATGCGCGTTCTGGGACAGTTCATCCGCGATATGTCCTTTGAAAACGTGATGGCGCAAAAAGGCGTGTCGGGTGACGTGCAGCCCGAAATTCAGGTTCAGGTGAACCTGGATGCCAAGAAACGCCCGAACGAACATCAGTTCGAGGTGTCGATCAAACTGAACCTGACATCCAAAGCCAAGGGCATGGATGATGTTCTGTTCATGTGCGAGCTGGACTATTGCGGCCTGTTCCACGTGGAAGGTGTGCCCGAAGACCAGATGCACCCGTTCCTGATGATCGAATGCCCGCGCATGCTGTTCCCGTTCCTGCGCCGCATTGTCAGCGATGTAACCCGTGACGGTGGCTTCCCGCCGGTGAACCTGGACAACATCGATTTTGTTGCGCTGTATCGCAACGAGTTGATGCGCCGTCAGGCAGCTCAGTCGGAAAAGACCGACGCCTAGGGTTTTGACCCGTGCCTGACGGGATCAGGCGCGGGTCCAAAGGGCGCTTTCGCCCAATTTCTCAACAAATGCCTCATGCGCAGCGCGTTCCTCATCGGTGATCCGTGAGGGCAGAGATGTCGTGCGTGGGCTTGGCCGCCAGTCATCTGCTCCACCCGGACCCGAGACAGCAGAGGTGGACAGGCCAAAATCGGGCTGACGACCACCGATCAATTCCAGATAGACCTCGGCCAAGATCTCCGAGTCCAACAACGCCCCGTGTAGCACCCGGTTCGAATTGTCGATGTTGAACCGTCGGCATAGCGCATCCAAAGACGCGGGCGAACCGGGAAAGCGTTTCCGCGCGATGGCCAGCGTATCAATTGCTTGATCCATCGGCAGCGGGGCCATACCCATCCATTTCAGTTCTGCGTTCAGGAATTTCATGTCGAACGAAGCGTTGTGGATCACCAGCTTTGCGTCGCCCACAAAATCGCGAAACCCCTGACCGACCTTTGAAAAAACCGGTTTGTCTTTCAGCGTGACTTCACCTTTTTCTGCCGGGCGCGGGGATTCCAACAGGTCAGGGCCGATGCCGTGTACACCAAACGCTTCTTCGGGCATGGATCGTTCGGGGTTGATATAGACGTGATAAGTCTCACCCGTGGCGACATGATTCCACAGCTCAACTGCGCCGATTTCCACGATCCGGTCCCCACTTTCGGGATCGAACCCTGTGGTTTCGGTATCAAGTACAATCTCTCGCATCTGCCATCCCCGCCCGTATCTGCCTGACCACATCCTGCACCTGTGCGCGGGCGTGGTCCAGAGTGTCAGTCTCGATCACATAATCCGACCGCGCACATTTTTCATCATTTGGCATCTGCTTGGCGCGGATCTGTTTGAACTGAGCCTCAGTCATCGTACCGCGCGCCATGACCCGGCGTTTTTGTTCCTCAGCAGGAATAGAAACGCAGGCTACCGCGTCCATGGCTTCGTTGCCGCCGGTTTCAAATAGCAGCGGGATGTCGAAGACCAGAATGTCCGCCGTTGCGTTTTCGCGGAATGCCGCACGGTCCGCCGCAACCAAGGGGTGGACAATGACCTCGATGGCTTTAAGCGCAGAGCCGTCCTGAGAAATGATCTGTTTCAAAGCATCCCGACTGACCGCTCCGTCGATGATGGCGTCAGGAAAGGTGGTGCTCATCGGCTCAACCGCTGCTCCGCCGGGCGCATAAAGCCGATGCACGGCTGCATCCGCATCCCAAAGCGCGCAGCCTTCGTTGACAAACATCTGCGCCGTGGTGCTTTTCCCCATGCCAATCGAGCCGGTCAGGCCAAGCGCGAAACTCATGCCAAAGCCGCCGCGCGGGTGTCGGCGTCAACCTCTGGCCGGACGCCGAACCAACGTTCAAACCCGGGAACCGCCTGATGCAGCAACATACCAAGACCGTCGACTGTGGTGCACCCGGCCTCTTCCGCTGTTTTCAGAAGATTAGTCTTCAAAGGTGCGTAGACCAGATCAGTGACTACCGCACCAGGCTGCAACCCATCCAATGGCACTCGCAGTTCCGGTTGGCCCTGCATGCCCAGAGACGTTGTGTTCACCACAAGTTCTGCATTTTCAACGACATTTCCGGCCTGAACCCAATCGACCACGGTAATGCGCTGACCGAATTCTTCTTTCAGATGGTCCGCCCGCGCACGGGTGCGGTTGGTCAGCAGAATCTCGGGCACACCTGCATCGGCCAACGCCTGCAACACCGCGCGCGCCGCTCCGCCTGCGCCAAACACGACAGCTGGCCCATCCTGAGCATTCCAGTCTGGCGCACCGCTACGCAAATTCTCCATAAACCCATACCCATCGGTGTTGTCAGCGTGGATCGAACCATCCTCGCGAAACACCAATGTATTCGCGGCCCCGATCATCGTTGCCCGGTCAGAAACATGATCGGCAATCCGTAAAGCGGCTTCTTTATGGGGCACGGTCACGTTCGCGCCCACGAACCCGGCCTTGGGCAGGGTCTCCAACACGGTCTCAAGATCCGCAGGGGCCACATCCATTGGAATATAGTGCCCCGGCAGCCCATAAGTCTTCAGCCAATGCCCATGCAGCTTGGGCGACCGAGAATGCCCGATCGGATGCCCAATCACCCCGGCCAGAGGAACACGATAGTCTGTCATTGATCGATCACCCCTTTGACAGCCAGATAGTTGAGCAGTTCCAACAGGGGCATACCCAAAACGTTAAAATAGTCGCCGTCAATGGTCGCAAATAGGCGTGCACCTTCTTCTTCCAGTTTATAGGCCCCAACCGCATGGCGAATACTATCCCAGTTCCGGTCAACGTAGTCGCGCAGATAGGCATCCGAGCTCATCCGCATCTGCAGACGGACCTGACCGACGTGTCGCCAGATCGGCTCTCCATTCTGATAGATCACCGCTGCAGATAACAGTATATGCCGCTTGCCCCGCATTGCCTTGAGCTGTGCCAACGCGTCCTCGGGTGTTTTCGGTTTCGACAGCAGCCGCCCCTCAAAATCCAGCACCTGATCACACCCCAGCACCATCGCGCCCGGAGATTTGTCGCTGACCTTGCGCGCCTTCATCTCGGCGAGCGCATCGGCAATATCGCGGGGCGAGGCCTCTTCAGCCAGCAACGCGCGCTTTAAAGTATCCTCATCCACGCGCGCCAGCTGCACGGTGAAAGGCACGCCCGCGTTCTCCAGCAACTGCGCGCGAATGGTTGAGCCTGAGGCTAGGATGATGGGGACAGACATGTGGAAAACCCCGTGTGCAAATCATTGAGCGGTCTTGAACGCTTTGTATGGTTTTAAGATTGACACGCAAGCCCGGGAAAAACCCGCGAAACTTCCCTGAGTCGCCCGAACGCTATCCAACCGGGACAAGGATAAGTCGAAACCGAAGGATAACTGAAACTTTAATAGATATGCAGGCAGTTATCCCCACAGCACGCTACTTAGATTCCATATAAGTATATGTATTATATATGTTATTTTATATAATCACAGAATCACATTGATTTCCTGTAAAACTGTCCACCTGGGGAAAATCAAAGGGTAAAAAAGTAATCCACGGAATTTACGCACCCTACAAAACCATCATCCTTTCTTCTTTCTTATTTTTTTATTAGGGAGAGTTCCGAGCAACGCGCGGAGCCAGGATGACTGATCTTCTTTTCACGATCTACCCGTGGGTGAAAGCGCTCCATATTATGGCCGTGATCTCATGGATGGCCGGCTTGTTCTATTTACCCCGGCTGTTCGTCTATCACGTAGAAAAAGCGCAAACAGTCGATGGTGCAAAAGAAATTTTCTTTGAAATGGAAGAAAAGCTTTTGCGGGTAATCATGGGACCAGCCAGTATCGTGGCTTGGGTCTGTGGGCTGATCATGGTGTTCACACCAGGCATCGTCAGTTGGGATTTTGTCTGGCCTTGGACCAAAGGGGCGGCTGTGATCGGGATGACTTGGTTTCATCATTGGCTCATGGCGCGCCGAAAGGACTTCGTTGCAGGTCGAAACACGCTCACAGGGCGCCAGTACCGCATGATGAATGAGGTTCCGACCTTCTTGATGGTGATCATCGTCCTGTCAGTTGTTTTGAAGTTCTGACGGCTTGTTTGACTCTTTCCAACTAAGCGCTTATCTACACCGCAACACGCCCGTCCGGGCGGCGTATTTTCCGTACTGAAATTCCACTTCGTGCCGCACTATCAGCGGTGAAGGTATGTACCATGACAACTGAATCCCTGAATCTGGCCGATCTGAAAGCCAAAAGCCCCAAAGACCTTCTGGCGATGGCCGAAGAGCTGGAGATCGAAAACGCCTCGACCATGCGTAAAGGCGAAATGATGTTCCAGATCCTGCGCGAACGCGCGGATGAGGGCTGGACCGTTGGTGGCGACGGTGTGCTGGAAGTCCTGCAAGACGGCTTCGGCTTTCTCCGCTCGCCCGAGGCGAACTATCTGCCGGGTCCGGATGATATCTATGTCTCGCCTGACATGATCCGTCAGCATTCGTTGCGGACCGGGGACACCGTCGAAGGTGAGATTAAAGCGCCCGATGATAATGAGCGTTACTTTGCGCTGACTAAGGTCACCAAGATCAACTTTGAAGATCCTGAGAAGGCCAAGCACAAGATCCTGTTCGACAACCTGACGCCTCTGTATCCCGATGAGCGCTTGAAGATGGAGATCGAGGATCCGACCATCAAGGACAAGTCGGCCCGTGTGATCGACCTTGTGTCACCCATCGGTAAAGGCCAGCGGTCCTTGATCGTGGCACCGCCGCGGACCGGTAAAACCGTGATCCTGCAGAACATCGCGCATTCGATCGAGCAGAACCACCCGGAGTGTTATCTGATCGTCCTGCTGATCGATGAACGGCCCGAAGAAGTGACCGATATGCAGCGTTCGGTGAAGGGTGAGGTTGTGTCTTCGACCTTCGACGAACCGGCTACCCGCCACGTTGCCGTTTCCGAGATGGTGATCGAAAAAGCCAAGCGTTTAGTCGAGCATAAACGAGATGTTGTTATTCTTCTTGACTCAATCACAAGACTTGGTAGGGCATTTAACACCGTGGTCCCATCTTCGGGTAAAGTTCTGACCGGTGGTGTGGACGCAAATGCCCTGCAACGTCCCAAGCGGTTCTTCGGTGCCGCGCGGAATATCGAAGAGGGTGGTTCGCTGACCATCATCGCCACCGCGCTGATCGACACCGGCAGCCGGATGGACGAGGTCATCTTTGAAGAATTCAAAGGAACCGGTAACTCAGAAATAGTTCTGGATCGCAAGATCGCAGACAAGCGCGTGTTCCCAGCCATCGACATCCTCAAATCCGGCACACGGAAAGAGGACCTGCTGGTCGACAAGGGCGATCTGGCCAAGACATTCGTTCTGCGCCGTATCCTCAACCCGATGGGCACGACCGATGCAATCGAGTTCCTGTTGTCCAAGTTGAAACAGACGAAGACCAACGGCGAGTTCTTCGATTCGATGAATACCTGACACAGGTCTAAACTGACGCGAGGCCTTCGAATGGACACGATATTCGCCTTGGCCAGCGCGCAAGGCAAAGCCGGGGTGGCGGTCATCCGCCTCTCGGGTCCCGATGCACATCGCACTGCAGCCGAGATGTCGGGCGGTGCCCTGTCACCACGGGGTATGGCCTTTCGCACTTTGCGTGATCTCGGCGGTTCTCGGTTAGATGATGGGTTGATTCTGACCTTTCAAGCGCCAGCCAGTTTTACCGGCGAAGACGTTGCTGAACTGCAAATTCACGGCAGTACAGCTACTGTGAATGCCGTTATGCGGTGTCTGTCAGATGTTGATGGGGTGCGTCTGGCCGACCCCGGAGAATTCACCCGTCGGGCGTTGGAAAACGGCAAGATGGACCTGACACAGGTTGAAGGCCTTGCCGATCTGATCGACGCTGAAACCGAAGCACAGCGACAGCAAGCTCAAACCATACTAGCAGGGGAGTTGGGGCAGCTTGCCGAACGTTGGCGGCGCGACCTGATCCGAGCAGCTTCGTTGTTGGAAGCTGTGATTGACTTCGCGGATGAGGAAGTTCCAACCGACGTTACGCCCGAAGTTCGACAGCTGATTTCTGGTGTTGCTGATGACCTTCAGCGCGAGGCTGATGGTGTTCAGATTGCTGAACGCATTCGAACCGGGTTTGAAGTGGCGATCATTGGGCTGCCGAATGCAGGTAAATCAACCCTGCTAAACGCGCTTGCGGGGCGTGAGGCAGCGATCACCTCGGAATATGCAGGAACCACGCGGGACGTGATTGAGGTACGCATGGACCTTTCGGGGTTGCCTGTAACGCTGTTGGACACCGCTGGTTTGCGAGAAACCGAAGACCATGTTGAAAACCTTGGCATCGAACGGGCGCGCAAACGTGCAGAAACGGCTGATCTGCGCGTTTTTCTCTCTGACGATCCCTCGGAACTTGGCGTACCAATTCAAGCGGGCGACATCCTGGTTCGACCGAAATCAGATCTTAGACCAGATGTTGACAATGGAGTTTCCGGGAAAACTGGCCAGGGAATTGATCTGTTGATCAACAATATATCGCGCGTGTTGAATGGTCGTACCACTAGCCATGGTATAGCTACACGGGAGCGGCACAGGGTTGCGCTGATTGCTGCAAAGCGTGCTTTGGACAGTGCAATGTCGGTTCTGGAATCAGGTCCGGACCTGTATGATATCGCAGCAGAGGAAGTGCGTACTGCAATCCGGGCGCTTGAATCTTTGGTGGGCAGAATAGGTGTCGAAGATCTATTGGATGAAATCTTCTCAAGTTTCTGCCTTGGGAAATAAGGAGTGTTTCACGTGAAACATTCAGGTTTTGATGTCGTCGTTATCGGCGCGGGGCACGCGGGAACGGAAGCTGCCCATGCGGCTGCACGTATGGGTGCGTCAACCGCGCTCGTGACTCTGTCAGCAACCGATATCGGTGTGATGTCCTGTAACCCTGCGATTGGCGGCCTGGGTAAAGGTCATCTGGTGCGAGAGATAGATGCGCTGGATGGGGTCATGGGTCGCGTTGCAGATCGGGCAGGTATTCAGTTTCGACTGCTTAACCGCCGCAAAGGCCCAGCCGTTCAAGGACCGAGAACGCAAGCTGACCGAGCATTGTATCGAGCAGCGATGCAAGCGGAAACGGATCAACAAGAGAATTTGAGCGTTCTGGTTGGTGAGGTTGTGGATTTCAAAATGGAGGGGGACCGCGTTGCAGGCGTAATCCTTGGCGACGGATCGGAGGTTTCAGCACGCGCGGTTATTCTGACTTCAGGCACTTTTTTGCGTGGCGTGATCCATATCGGCGATGTATCGCGACCGGGTGGTCGTATGGGAGATCGACCATCTACAAAGCTGGCCGAGAGATTGGACAGCTACGAGCTGCCCATTGGCAGGTTAAAAACTGGCACACCGCCCAGGCTTGATGGGCGGACGATCGATTGGTCGGATTTGGAGAGGCAAGACGGAGATGATGATCCAACGTTGTTCTCATTCTTGTCGACATCTGTAGTCGCACCCCAAATCTCATGCGGTATCACCCATACGAATGCCCGGACACATGAGATTATTGAGAATAATCTCAACAAATCGGCAATGTATGGCGGGCATATCGATGGTGTTGGTCCAAGATACTGCCCATCCATTGAGGATAAAATTGTTCGGTTCGCTGACAAAACCTCGCACCAGATTTTCCTGGAGCCTGAAGGTGTAAATGATCACACCATCTATCCCAATGGCATCTCAACCTCATTGCCGCAGGATGTTCAGCAGGATTATGTTAGGTCTATCAAGGGGCTTGAGAAGGCAGAAATTCTGCAACCTGGGTATGCAATTGAATATGATTATGTGGACCCCAGAATCCTGACTGCCTCGCTGTCGCTTGCTTCAGTGCCAGGCCTATATCTTGCGGGTCAGATAAATGGAACCACAGGATATGAGGAAGCGGCAGCCCAAGGTATGGTCACTGGCCTGAATGCCGCGCTAGAGGTGCAGGGGCAAGAACCTGTGCATTTCACTCGAGCGGATAGCTACATTGGGGTTATGATCGATGATCTAACGACCCGGGGTGTTGCTGAACCTTATCGTATGTTCACCTCAAGGGCTGAGTTCAGATTGTCACTGAGGGCGGATAACGCGGATCAACGCTTGACACCGGTCGGGGTGCAGCTCGGCTGCGTTGGTGAAAACAGGCGCACGCTTTTTGAAAGTAAGATGGCGAAGCTGGAGAGTGCAAAAGCGATGCTTACTGATCGCACCTACACTCCGAAAGAGATCAAAGCCGCCGGCATCAACGTAAATCAGGATGGAAACCGCCGTGACGGCCTTGCGATTCTGGCGTTTCCAGATGTGTCTTTTGAAGACATAGTCCCCTTAATCCCCGATCTGCATGATACCGCACCGGAAATTCGCCGGCAAATCTCGCGGGACGCGCTCTATGCCAACTACATAGCTCGGCAGCAGCGTGATGTGGAGGCGATGAAGCGTGATGAAGCTTACGTAATCCCGCAGAGTTTTGACTATAGTACGCTCGATGGACTGTCTGCAGAGATGAAGCAGAAGTTATCTGCCGCGCGCCCAGCCAACATCGCACAAGCCAGCCGGGTTGAAGGTGTGACACCAGCGGCGCTGACACTTGTGCTGGCAAGGCTTCGTCGTGACGAGAGGCTGCGGCAGGCATGACGTCTGAATTTCCGGAGTTCAACGCACTAGATGTTTCACGTGAAACACTCGATCGCCTCACAACTTATGTCGAGCTGGTCAAGCGTTGGAACCCCAAGATCAATTTGGTTTCCCGCAAGAGCCTGGAGGATATCTGGAACCGGCACGTCCTGGACTCAGTGCAAGTGTTCCGTTGCGCGAAGTCCTTTCGAACATGGGTCGATCTTGGAAGCGGGGGCGGGTTTCCAGGAATGGTCTGCGCTATTATGGCCGCGGACGAGGCATCACAGGCGCGTTTTCAGTTTGTCGAAAGCGATCAGCGCAAATCGGCCTTTCTGCGCAATGTGGCGCGAGAATGCGGTGTTCATTGTGAGGTGATCTCAAAGCGGATCGAGGCAGTTGACCCGCTGGGCGTGGATATCCTATCGGCGCGGGCCTTGGCTGATCTCAAGACGCTTTTGTCATTTTGTGACAGGCACTTAAGCGAATCCGGCTTAGCCTTGTTGCCGAAAGGCGCAAATTGGAAAAAAGAGATGGACGAGGCGCGCGAGGAATGGAAATTCGACGCGGAGCCGATTACAAGTTTAACTGAACCTCAGGCCGTTATCCTTAAAATCAAAGGAGTATCACGTGGTTGATCTGTCTCGTCCTTCCGGGCCCCGGATAATCGCGGTTGCCAATCAGAAGGGTGGCGTTGGAAAGACTACGACGGCAATAAACCTTGCGGCTGGGCTGGCCGAGGCTGGATGCCGAGTTCTGGTCGTTGATCTTGATCCGCAGGGGAATGCATCGACAGGGCTGGGGGTTGAAGACCGGGATTGGACGACCTACGATCTAATTCTTGATGATGCACCGCTCGAGGCAGTTGTTCAGGAAACCGAGATCGGCGGTTTGTTCGTCATACCGGCCACGGTGGACCTAAGCTCGGCTGATATCGAGCTGATTTCAAATGAAAAACGCAGCTATTTGTTGCACGATGCCCTAAGACAGACGTCAATCGATGAATTTGATCTGGATTTTGTTCTGATTGATTGTCCGCCTTCGCTGAATTTGCTGACCGTAAACGCAATGGTTGCTGCACATTCGGTATTGGTTCCACTGCAAAGTGAATTTTTTGCATTGGAAGGCCTCTCGCAGCTTATGCTGACGATCAGAGAGGTTCGACAGACCGCGAATCCGGACCTGAGAATCGAAGGTGTTGTGTTGACCATGTATGACAACCGCAACAACTTGTCCCGCCAAGTCGAAAAAGACGCGCGTGACAATCTGGGTGAGATGGTTTTTAAGACCAAGATACCAAGAAATGTGCGGGTCAGTGAGGCACCATCTTTTGCGTTGCCGGTTCTGCAGTATGACTCGGGGTCGCTTGGGGCGATGGCCTATCGGCACCTGGCGCGCGAAGTCATGCACAAGAACAACAAAGTCGCCGCATAAGCGACAAGTCAGGAGGGCGACGTGAGCGCCAAGAAAACAAAATCAAGGGGCCTTGGGCGCGGTCTATCTGCGTTGATGGCGGATGTGACACAGGACGGAGATGGGCGCGCCCCTGCAGAGCCGCGCCGCCCGGACATGACTGTTCCGATTGAAAAGCTGAAAGCCAACCCCGACCAGCCGCGCCGCACATTTATGCCTGAACAGCTGAACGAGCTTGCGGCCTCTGTTAAAGAAAAGGGCATCATCCAACCCTTGATCGTGCGGTCGATTGAGGGAGGGGCCTATGAGATTGTTGCGGGCGAGCGGCGCTGGCGCGCGGCGCAAATGGCGCAACTACATGATATTCCAGTCATAATTCGTGATTTTGACGATACCGAAGTGCTGGAAGTTGCGATTATCGAGAATATCCAGCGTGCAGATCTGAATGCGGTTGAAGAGGCTGCTGGATACAAGCAGTTGATGGACCGGTTTGGCCATACGCAGGAAAAAATGGCCGAAGCTTTGGGTAAAAGCCGCAGCCATATCGCAAACCTGTTGCGCCTTCTGTCTTTGCCAATGGATGTTCAGGCACTGGTGATCGAAGGCAAGCTGTCAGCTGGCCACGCGCGGGCGCTTATTACGGCAGAAAATGCGTCTGAATTGGCAAAATTTGTTGTCAAAGATGGCTTGTCGGTTCGGGCGACCGAGGCGCTGGTGAAAAAGCAACAGCAAGGGGATACTCCCCGGACAGCGCCTCAGTCCCGCAACTTGAATGCAGGTAAGGATGCGGATACGCGCGCGCTGGAAAAGGATCTTTCGGCCATTCTGGCAATGAAAGTGGTGATCAACCACAAGCCGGGCACTGAAAGCGGTCAAGTCGTTCTGACCTATGAAAACCTGGATCAGCTCGACGATCTCTGCGCGAAACTTAGCCGTTAGGGCGAGTCCAGATAAAGGTCAGCACGGCGCTCAGGACTATGGATTGAATGATCAGGACATAGGGTGGGGCGGATAGAATTAAGGAGATGCCAAAGACGGCGGCGACTGAAACAGTTGCCGCTTTTTTT
This sequence comes from Ruegeria sp. I1, assembly GCF_056532675.1. Lineage (NCBI taxonomy): Bacteria > Pseudomonadati > Pseudomonadota > Alphaproteobacteria > Rhodobacterales > Roseobacteraceae > Ruegeria > Ruegeria sp. I1. Next base: position 119,889 of record NZ_JBQFNM010000008.1, read on the forward strand.
GCGGCTGGACGAATAGCGCCGGAGCGCTGCCAATCTTCGATCATTGGCCCGAACAGCCGATGCGTCAGAAGCCAGTTGTGGAGGCGGGATGAGGATTTGGCAAAGAAAAATGCCGCCAGCAGAAGAAACGGAACCGTGGGTAATAGAGGAAGAACAACGCCGATCATGGCCAGTGCAACGCAGAGTAATCCGAATGTGGCCCAAAGATACCGCATGCACCTAGCTCAATAGCTCTCGGATGACGGCATTCAGAACGGCGCGCCCGTCTTTGGTTGCTGACACACGGCTTCCGTGTTGTGAGATCATGCCGATCTGGGTCAGGTGATCCAGTTTGGATTGCTCCAGTGGTTCTTTGGCTAATGCAGCAAATCTCTCTATATCTAGCCCTTCGGCAATTCTAAGACCCATCATAAGGTATTCACTTGCTTGATCTTGCAGGGGTAAGGCGGTGCGGCTTTTCTCTCCTGACCCGTTTTGTACCGCGGTCAGCCATCCGTTGGGCGACAGATAAGTTTCGGTCGCTAGTTTCTGCCCGGAAACGGTGATCCTGCCATGTGCGCCAGGACCAATCCCGACATAGTCGCCATATCGCCAATAAATCAGATTGTGCAGAGACTCGGCGCCAGGTTTTGCGTGGTTTGATACTTCGTAGGCGGGCAGGCTATGTGCGTCGCAAATCTCCTGAGTGGCAAGATACATATCTGCGGCGTTGTCATCTTCGGGTAGGCCCCGCAGCTTGCCGACAGCGTATCGGTCGCCAAAGGCAGTGCCGTCTTCGATCGTCAGCTGATACAGAGACATGTGGTCAACAGCCATCGACAGTGCCTCGGTCAGTTCGGCTTTCCAAGCGCCCAAGGTTTGATGTTGCCGGGCATAGATAAGGTCAAAACTGACACGATCAAAGCAAGTGCGAGCGATATCGAACGCGGCGCGTGCCTCGGCGACTGTGTGAATGCGGCCCAATCGGCGCAAATCTTCGTCGTTCAGTGCCTGAACTCCCATGGATATCCGATTCACCCCAGCGTCGCCATAAGCTGCAAACCGGCCCGCCTCAACAGAGCCTGGGTTGGCTTCGAGCGTGATCTCCATGTCGTTGGCAGGGCGCCAGAGAGTGCGGGCTTCGTCGATCACGGCGTCGACGGTGTCAGGGGCCATCAGTGAGGGCGTGCCGCCACCGAAGAAGATTGTGTTCAGCACCCGATCAGGCGTTTCGGCGGCTGAACGCTTTAGCTCGCTAAGATAGCTCTCAAGCCATTGTTTTTGATCGATTTCACGGGAAACATGACTGTTGAAGTCGCAATAGGGGCATTTGGCCTCGCAAAAGGGCCAATGCACATACAGGCCAAAGCCCCCGTTGCGCCAATCATCCGCCAAAGCAGCCTTTCACGAACATTTCCACCGCGCGGCCGCGGTGGCTGATCTTATTCTTTTCCCAGCGATCCATTTCCGCAAAAGTAATGTCGTGGCCTTCAGGGACAAACATTGGGTCATACCCAAACCCGTCCTTGCCACGGATTGGCCAGGTCAGATGGCCGGGGGCGACGCCTTCGAACACTTCATCATGCCCGTCGGGCCAGGCCAGAACCAGCGTGCAACGGAACTGAGCCAGGCGGGGATGCGCGGCGTTTTTGGCTTCCAGCTCGCTATGCGCGCGGGTCATCGCCATCAGGAAATCGCGGCCATTGCTGGTTTCAGCCCAATCGGCGGTATAGACTCCGGGCGCTCCGTTCAGCGCATCGATGGTGATCCCGGAATCGTCCGACAGGGCAGGCAGACCGGTAGCTTTTGCGGCGGCATGGGCCTTGATCCGAGCGTTGCCGACAAAAGTGTCTTCGGTCTCTTCCGGCTCAGGTAACTCCATCTCAGCCGCACCAACCACGGTCACGCCAAAGGGCTCAAGCAGATGTGCCATCTCCTCGAGCTTGCCCTTGTTGTGGGTTGCGACCAATAGCCTGTCCCCGTCGAACTTACGGGTCATGCGGTAGCGGCTTTCTGAGTTGCGGACAGTTCAGCCACGCCTTTTTCGGCCAGATCCATCAGTTGGTCCATCTGGGTGCGACTGAAGACAGACCCTTCTGCACTCATCTGCACTTCGATCAGTTTGCCGGATCCAGTCATGATAAAGTTACCATCAACGCCCGCCTCGCTGTCTTCCGGATAATCCAGATCCAGTACAGGTTGGCCTGCATAGATACCACAAGACACGGCAGCGACGGGATCGACCAGCGGATCGCTGATCACATCGCCCGCCTTCATCAGTTTGTTGACCGCCAGACGCAGCGCAACCCAACCCCCGGTGATCGAGGCGCAGCGGGTGCCGCCATCGGCCTGGATCACATCGCAATCGACGGTGATCTGACGTTCCCCCAGGGCAACCCGATCCACACCGGCGCGCAGGGCGCGGCCGATCAGGCGTTGAATTTCAACAGTACGACCACCTTGCTTGCCCGATGCAGCCTCGCGCCGCATCCGCGTGTTGGTTGCACGGGGCAGCATGCCATATTCGGCAGTGACCCAACCCAGGCCCGAGCCTTTGATGAAAGGCGGCACGCGATCCTCGATCGTGGCAGTGCACAGCACATGGGTGTCGCCCATCTTGATCAGGCAAGACCCTTCGGCATGTTTGGTGAAACCCGTCTCGATTGAAACGGCGCGCATTTCGTTTAGATCACGTCCTGAGGGTCGCATGGGAATTCCTTTGTTTGCTGGGTTGGGGATACCGCTCTGTAGCGTTACGATGCAACCCCGATTGACCTTTCTTGTGCCTGCTATTTAATGGCTGTCCAGCAAGGGTGCGCGGATGAGCGAAGCGAGCAAAATTCTGAGCGAGATGAACGACCGGTCACGTGAGGTGTTCCGGCTGATCGTCGAAAGCTATCTGGACAGCGGTGAGCCAGTCGGCAGCCGCACGCTGACACGCACCCTTTCGGAGAAAGTCAGCGCGGCGACCGTGCGGAATGTGATGCAGGATTTGGAGTTTCTGGGCCTGTTGGACAGTCCCCACGTCAGCGCGGGACGCATTCCAACTCAGCAAGGGCTGCGGATGTTTGTGGACGGGCTGCTAGAAGTTGGTGATCTGGGCGCGGATGACCGTCAGAAACTGGATGAGACTTTAGGCTCTAACGCTGGCAATGTCGGCGGGATGCTGGATCGTGTGGGCTCTGCATTGTCACACGTGACACATGGAGCGTCACTGGTTTTGACGCCCAAACATGAATCCGAGATCAAGCATATCGAGTTTGTCTCACTTGCTCATGATCGCGCGCTGGTGGTTCTGGTTTTTGCCGATGGTCACGTGGAAAACCGGCTTTTTACGCCGCCGCCAGGACAGACGCCAAGCTCAATGCGGGAGGCGGCGAATTTCCTGAATGCGCTGATTGAGGGACGTACGCTCAGCGAAGTACGACGGCAGATGCAAAGCCAGATCGATGCGCGCAGGCAAGAAATTGACGTTCTGGCCCGCGCGATGGTCGAAAGCGGAATTGCGGCCTGGGATGGTGACGGGACTGACTCGGCCCGTTTGATCGTGCGCGGGCGGGCGAATCTGTTGGGTGAATCTGGTCAGGAAGAAGAGCTAGAGCGTATTCGGTCCTTGTTTGACGATCTGGAGCGCAAGCGTGACATCGCGGAATTCCTTGAATTGGCCGAAGAAGGTGAGGGCGTTCGCATTTTTATTGGCTCTGAGAACAAACTTTTCTCACTTTCGGGTTCCTCTTTGGTGGTGTCTCCATATATGAACGCTGATCGTAAGATAATTGGTGCGGTTGGGGTCATCGGGCCCACACGTCTGAATTACGGGCGGATCGTACCGATCGTGGATTATACGGCGCAACTGGTCGGCAAGCTGATATCCGACCGGAGCTAGAGGGTAAGAGATGGCAGAGCCCAAGAACGAAGATTTTCTGGACGATATCGCAACGGCCGAAGCGGAAGAGCTGGCTGAAGAGCTGATGGATATCAGCGAAGAGGCGTTGGAAGTCGACGCGCTGCGCGCTGAGCGGGACGATTACAAAGACAAGTTCATGCGCGCGCTGGCGGATGCCGAGAATGCGCGCAAACGCGGCGACAAAGCGCGCCGGGACGCGGAACAGTATGGCGGATCAAAGCTGGCCCGCGACATGTTGCCGGTTTACGACAACATGAAACGCGCGCTTGAGGCCGCGACCGATGAGCAGAAAGAGGTTGCTGGCCCTCTGTTGGAAGGTGTTGAACTGACCATGCGGGCGTTGAAAGATGTTTTTCAGAAGCACGGGATTGAGGTGATCACGCCTGAAGTTGGTGATCGGTTCGATCCTAATGTGCATGAGGCGATGTTTGAAGCGCCAGTACCGGGAACACGCGCGGGGGACATCATTCAGGTTTCGGCTGAAGGGTTCATGTTGCACGACCGTTTGCTGCGCCCGGCGCAGGTTGGCGTGTCGTCGACACCTGCGAGCTGATTGGCCTCTGCGAGGCCAAGCCTCCGGCGGAGGTATTTTTGAACCGAAGAAGGGGCGGTCAGGATTTGGTCGCCTCTTTCAATTTGTAGATCAGGTCAAGTGCTTCGCGGGGGGTCAGCTCGTCGGGCAGGATGTCGTTCAGCATGTCCGCGACCGGTGAGGCTCTCGGTGCAGGCGGCGGTGGTGGAGCGGCAGAGAAGAGCGGAAGGTCGTCGATCAGGGATTTTTGTTTACCGCCCTCACGTTCGGTTTTTTCCAGTTGATCCAATACGATGCGGGCTCGTTCAACAACTGAGGCAGGCAGGCCCGCCAGTTGGGCGACCTGCACGCCATAGGATCGGTCAGCGGCGCCTTTGTGGACCTCGTGCAGGAAGATGACCTCACATTCCCATTCCTTCACGGCGACGGTGGCGTTGTCGACGCCTTTAAGCTTTCCGGCAAGCGCGGTGATTTCGTGGTAATGCGTGGCAAACAAGGCGCGGCATTGGTTGGCGGCGTGGAGGTGCTCTAATGTGGCCCAGGCGATGGAGAGGCCGTCATAGGTGGCGGTGCCGCGACCGATTTCATCCAGAATGACCAGGGCGCGGTCATCGGCCTGGTTCAGAATGGCGGCAGTTTCGACCATTTCGACCATAAAGGTCGAGCGGCCTCGAGCCAGGTCGTCAGAGGCTCCGACGCGGCTGAAAAGCTGGCTGACAAGGCCGATATGGGCCTGTTCCGCAGGCACGTAACTGCCCATTTGGGCGAGTAGGGCGATCAAGGCGTTTTGGCGGAGGAAGGTTGATTTACCGGCCATGTTGGGACCGGTCAGCAACCAGATGGCGGCCCCGTCTTCGGCGCTGAGGTCGCAATCATTGGCGACGAAGGCACCGCCGCTTTGCTGGCGTAGCGCGTGTTCGACTACCGGGTGGCGTCCGCCCTGAACCTCAAAGGCGCGCGAGGTGTCGACCTGTGGGCGGCACCAGTTCTCACCACGCGCAAGATCGGCAAGGGCTGTGGTCAGGTCGAGTTCGGCCAGCCCTCGGGCGGCCTGGTTGATACGGGTGGCGAGGGCCAGAATTTCGCCAGAAAGCCTTTTATAGAGCCGCTTTTCGATCTCAAGCGCCAAGTTTCCAGCATTCAAGATACGGGTTTCGATTTCCGAGAGTTCGACGGTGGTAAACCGCACCTGATTGGCGGTGGTTTGGCGATGGATATAGGTCTCGGAGAACGGCGGGTTCAGCATCTTCTCGGCATGCGTAGCCGTTGTTTCGATGAAATAGCCCAACACGTTGTTGTGCTTGATCTTCAGCGACGTGATACCGGTGTGTTCCGCATATTTTTGCTGAAACCCAGCGATGACAGATCGGCCTTCGTCGCGCAGGGTGCGCGCTTCGTCGAGTTCGGAGTCAAATCCGGGGGCGATGAAACCTCCGTCGCGGGCCAGTAGGGGGGGGTTGGCCACCAAAGCCTCATCCAACAAGTTCAGAAGGTCGTCGAAGCCGACAAGGTTTTGCAAAGCGGTTGCTAGCAGGACCGGCAGATCCTGCCCTTCGCAGATGCCGGCAATTGCGGAGGCTTGGGTCAGGCCGTTGCGGATGGCGGCCAGATCGCGAGGCCCGCCACGTTCAAGCGACAGGCGAGACAGGGCGCGGTCCAGATCGGGGGTTTTGCGCAGGGCTTCGCGCAGGTCCGAGGCGATCAGGCTGTCTTCGGCGGCAAAGCTGACAGCGTCCAGACGGGTATGGATCACATCCAAATTGCGGGACGGGCTTGAGAGGCGTTGTTCCAGCAACCGTGCCCCGCCCGGTGTGGCGGTGCGGTCAACCACCGACAACAACGATCCGGCGCGACCGCCCGACAGGGACCGGGTCAGTTCCAGATTGCGGCGCGTGGCGGCATCGATCTGTACCACGCGGTCCTCGGACTCCTTAAGGGGTGTTTGCAGCAGGGGCAGTTTGCCTTTCTGCGTTATTTCAAGATAGTCGATCAGGGCACCCATCGCGGACACTTCGGCCCGGCCAAAGGACCCGAACGCCTCCAGCGCGCCCACGTGAAACAGCTCGCAGATGCGTTTTTCCGCCGCGGTACTGTCGAAACTTGCGCGTCCGACAGGCGTCAGCGAAATCCCAAGGTCGCGGACGGTTTCGTTCAGCGATTGCTCCATCCCGTCGGCAACGATCAGCTCGGAAGGGGCGAGCCGGGCCAGCTCGGGACTGAGGCGCACGGAGGTTAAAGGCATCACATGAAATGCCCCGGTCGAGATGTCGGCCCAGGCCAGTGCGGCCTCATCCCGGACCTCAGCATAAGTGGCCAGAAAGTTGTGGCGGCGGGCTTCAAGCAGGGCGTCTTCTGTCAGCGTTCCCGGAGTCACCAAACGCACAACATCGCGCTTTACGACCGATTTAGAGCCTCTTTTCTTCGCTTCGGCTGGGCTTTCCATTTGTTCGCAGACGGCCACGCGGAACCCTTTGCGGATGAGGGTCAGCAAATAGCCCTCGGCCGCATGAACCGGGACACCGCACATCGGGATGTCGTCGCCATTGTGTTTGCCGCGCTTGGTCAGGGCGATGTCCAGCGCCTCGGCAGCATTGACGGCATCCTCGAAGAACATTTCGTAGAAATCGCCCATACGGTAGAACAGCAGGGCGTCGGCATGGGCCTCTTTGATCTCAAGATACTGCGCCATCATCGGCGTGACTGTGGACAAAAGTGGCCCCCTTCTGGCGTGTTCCGGACGCGACCTTACAAACCCCGCATCTTCTGTAAAAGCCGAAAACTCATTCCCGTTGAGGCGCGCGCCTGCCTGCGCTATGAGGCATCAGCCCCGAAGTCATGGAAACGACGTTCAAAATGCCCAAAGCGAAGATCACCAAAGAAGAGGCGCTGGCCTTTCACCTGGACCCAACCCCCGGCAAGTGGGAAGTGCAGGCCACCGTCCCCATGACTACGCAGCGCGATCTATCGCTGGCCTATAGCCCCGGCGTCGCTGTTCCATGTGAAGCCATCGCCGAGGCACCTGAGACCGCGTATGACTATACCAATAAGGGCAACCTGGTTGCTGTGATCTCAAACGGAACAGCTGTGCTGGGCCTGGGTAACCTTGGTGCACTGGGCTCGAAGCCGGTGATGGAAGGGAAATCGGTTCTCTTCAAACGGTTTGCGGACGTGAACTCGATCGATATCGAGTTGGACACCGAAGACCCGGATGAGTTCTGCCGCGCGGTGCGGTTGATGGGGCCGACCTTTGGCGGCATCAATCTGGAAGATATCAAGGCGCCCGAGTGTTTCATCATCGAACAGCGCCTGAAGGAAGAGATGGATATCCCCGTCTTCCACGATGACCAGCACGGCACGGCTGTGATCTGCGCGGCGGGTCTGCTGAACGCGCTGCATATTTCGGGCAAAAAGATCGAGGACGTTAAGATTGTACTGAACGGTGCGGGGGCTGCGGGGATCGCCTGTATCGAGCTGCTCAAGTCGATGGGCGCGCGGCACGAGAACTGCATCGTCTGTGACACAAAGGGCGTGATCTATCAGGGCCGGACCGAAGGGATGAACCAGTGGAAATCGGCCCATGCGATCTCGACCGATCTGCGGTCGCTGGAAGATGCCATGAAGGGTGCGGATGTGTTCCTGGGCGTTTCGGTCAAGGGCGCCGTGACGCAGGATATGGTTGTCAGCATGGCCGATAATCCGGTGATATTTGCGATGGCGAACCCCGACCCTGAGATCACACCGGAAGAGGCGCATGAGGTCCGCGTTGACGCGATCGTTGCCACAGGCCGCAGCGATTATCCCAATCAGGTCAACAACGTGCTGGGCTTTCCCTACCTGTTTCGCGGTGCGCTGGACATCCACGCACGCGCCATTAATGACGAGATGAAGATCGCCTGTGCCCATGCTTTGGCCCGTCTGGCGCGTGAGGATGTGCCGGATGAGGTTGCAATGGCCTACGGCAAATCGCTGACCTTTGGCCGCGATTACATCATCCCGACGCCCTTTGACCCGCGCCTGATCCACCGTATCCCACCCGCTGTGGCGAAGGCCGGGATGGACACAGGCGCGGCCCGCCGTCCGATCATCGACATGGACGCTTATGAGCTGAGCCTGAAATCCCGCATGGATCCGACCGCCAGCATCCTGCGCGGCCTGAACGCCCGTGCCCGTCAGGCGCAAAGCCGGATGATCTTTGCCGAGGGCGACGATCCACGCGTGCTGCGCGCAGCTGTGATGTATCAGCGTTCTGGCTTCGGCAAGGCGATGGTGGTTGGTCGCCAAGACGATGTGAAGCAAAAGCTGGAAGCAGCTGGATTGGGCGATGCGGTGCGCGAGCTTGAGGTCGTGAACGCGGCCAACACCACGCATTTGGACAGCTACAAAGACTTCCTCTATCAACGCCTTCAACGTAAAGGCTTTGATCACAAGGATATTCATCGTCTGGCGGCGCGGGACCGGCACGTGTTCTCGTCCCTCATGCTGGCCCATGGACATGGTGACGGTTTGGTCACCGGGGCAACCCGAAAATCGGCACATGTGCTGGATCGGATCAACCACGTGTTTGACGCTGACGCCCAACACGGCGCTGCGGGTGTAACCGCGCTGTTGCACAAGGGGCGGATTGTTCTGATCGGTGATACGTTGGTTCATGAATGGCCGGACGAAAACGATCTGGCCAATATCGCTGAGCGCGCCGCAGCCGTGGCCCGCCACATGGGGATAGAGCCTCGGGTGGCCTTTGTCAGCTTTTCGACCTTTGGTTATCCAGTGTCAGAGCGGGCCGAGAAAATGCATGTGGCACCCGCAGTGCTTGATCAGCGCGGCGTGGATTTCGAATACGAAGGTGAGATGACCGTCGATGTCGCGCTGAATGTGGACCAGCAGGAGGCGTATCCGTTTCAGCGCCTCACCGGCCCGGCCAACATTCTGATCGTGCCTGCGCGCCATTCAGCCAGCATTTCAACCAAGTTGATGCAGGAAATGGGCGGGGCCACTGTGATAGGCCCGATCTTGTCCGGCATAGGTAAGCAAATTCAGATTTGTTCGACGGTTTCAACAGCCAATGATATCCTGAACATGGCCATTCTGGCCTCGTGTGAGATTGGGTAAGCAATGACAATCTGGAACCTCGGCTCGATCAACGCGGATATGGTCTATGCCTTGCCGCATCTGCCTGCGCCGGGGGAAACTCTGGCGGCTAGCGGGCTCGAGAAGTTTCTGGGTGGCAAGGGCGCCAATATGTCGGTGGCTGCCGCGCGGGCGGGATCACGCGTCAGCCATATCGGAGCGGTCGGTGCGGATGGGCGCTGGGCACAGGAGCGGTTGACGGAATATGGTGTCGATACGCGGTTTATTGCTGAGGCCAGCAGCCCCACGGGTCATGCCATCATTGCGGTCGATGCGCAGGGTGAGAACCTGATCATTCTGTATCCGGGCGCCAATCACGCGCTTGAAGATGGGCAGATCGGGCAGGCGCTTGCGTCTGCCAACACCGGCGATCTGCTTGTTTTTCAGAATGAAACCAACGCACAGGTCGAGGCCGCCCGCATGGCGCGCGAGCTTGGTCTGACCGTCTGCTATGCAGCTGCCCCGTTCGAGGCTGAGGCGGTTCAGGCCGTGCTGCCCTATCTGGATTTCCTAATCCTGAATGAGGTTGAAGCCGAACAGTTGAAACAGGAAACAGGTCTAAGTGCGGCCGAACTGCCTGTACGACATGTGATCGTGACGCTTGGGTCCAAGGGCGCGCGGTATCTACAGCAAGGCTGCGATCCGGTCGATTTTGCTGCGCATAAGGTGCAGGCCGTGGATACAACCGGGGCAGGCGATACTTTCACCGGCTACGTGCTGGCGGGAATGGATCGGGGTATGCCGATGGAACAGGCAATTCTGCAAGCCAACCGCGCCGCTGCCTTGATGGTGACACGGCACGGCACGGCGGATGTTATTCCGGACCTGCGGGAGGTGCGCGACGCGCAGTTCGATTAGGACCCGGCAAACGGTGCATCTGTACCCCAAAGCTGTTTGACCCGCGCGTCCCGACCGCAGGCTTTGCGATAAGCCTTATAGGCGTTCTTTTGGCGCTTGGGCCCAAAGCGGGTGAACACAACCTTTTCGCCCTTATAGTAATCCTGATGATAGGCTTCGGCCGGATAAAAGGTGGTTTCCTGTAGAATGGGCGTCACAACGGTTTGGCCGAGCGCGGATTGGGCCTCAGCCTTTGCTTGCTCGGCTAAGGCTTTTTCGCCTGTGTTAGAGACGAAAATAGCTGTGCGATAGCTGTCACCCCGGTCGCAGAACTGTCCGCCTGCATCGGTGGGATCAACAGAACGGAAGAACATGTCCAGCAAGGTATCCCGAGAGACTTTGCTGGGATCAAAGGTGATCTGAACCGCCTCATAATGGCCGGTTTCGCCCTTGGTCACGTCCTTGTAGCTGGGGTTGGCGGTGGTGCCACCGGTATAACCGGACACCGCACCAATTACGCCGGGTACCGTTTCAAAATCGGATTCGACACACCAGAAACACCCGCCGGCGACCGTTAGCGTTTCGGTTTCTGCGGCAGAACCCGGCAGGGCGCGCAGTAGTGCCGCCAGCAAGATTAGCACAAAAAGTAAGGAGGGTTTTATACAATCGAGATAAGCAGTCCGGGTCATGGCAGGTCTCCTTCCGAGACCAAGCTGCCCGTAGATGCCTCGCCTTGCAATGCGCTGACATCGATTGTCACGCGCTGGTGAGACGATTTTATCGTCTATCCCAGCAGCTGCCCCAGCTTCATCGCAACGCCCATATTGCCCGAAATCTTGAGCTTGCCCATGGCCACGCCGGTCACCGGATTCAGCTTACCAGTCAGCAATTTGGTCAGGTTGTCCTGTGAAATCCGGATCGTGCAGTCGGTTTCCCGATCCAGCGTACTGGCCTGATTGTCGGCCAGCACGATGACACCCGCCTCGCCGCAATCGAACTTGAGCGAGCCATCAAAGCTTTTGCCGTTCAGCCCTTTTTGAATTCCGTCGGCGATATCTTGCAGCATTGAGCGTCCCTTCTTGGTTGACGCAGGCGTAAAGATATCCAGACCCAACAGGCAAGCCTGACCCTACGGGAAGCAGCATATAAAAAACCCGGCATCCAAAGGATTGCCGGGTTTCCAAATTGTTCTGGGACGGCTTACTTGCTAAGCCGCTTGTCGCGCGCTGCCAGCAGTTTCAGGCGCAGCGCGTTTAGCTGGATAAAGCCTGCCGCGTCTTTTTGATCGTAGGCACCAGCGTCTTCCTCAAAGGTCACATGCGCCTCGGAATAGAGCGAATGATCCGACCAGCGGCCCACGGTCGAGGCCAGACCTTTGTACAGTTTCACCCGTACGGTTCCGGTGACATGTTCTTGCGATTTGTCGATGGCGGCCTGCAGCATTTCGCGCTCGGGTGAGTACCAGAAGCCGTTATAGATCAGTTCCGCATATTGCGGCATCAGCTGGTCTTTCAGGTGCATCGCGCCACGGTCCATGGTGATGGATTCGATCCCACGGTGTGCTTCCAGCAGGATGGTGCCGCCCGGAGTTTCGTAGATGCCGCGCGACTTCATGCCAACGAACCGGCCTTCGACCAGATCGAGACGACCGATGCCGTGCTTTCCGCCATACTCGTTCAGCTTGGTCAGGATAGTGGCCGGGCTCATCGCCTCGCCATTGATACTGACCGCATCACCTTTTTCGAAACCGATCTCGATGAATTCGGGCTCATTCGGCGCGTCCTCGGGGTGGACGGTGCGCTGATAGACATAGTCGGGTGCCATATCGGCGGGGTCTTCCAGCACTTTGCCCTCGGATGAGGTGTGCAGCAGGTTTGCGTCGACAGAGAACGGAGCTTCGCCGCGTTTGTCTTTTGCAATCGGAATCTGGTTCTGTTCGGCAAATTCTAACAGCTTGGTGCGGCTAGACAGGTCCCATTCACGCCACGGCGCAATGACTTTGATGTCGGGGTTGAGCGCGTAAGCCGCCAGTTCGAACCGCACCTGATCGTTGCCCTTGCCGGTTGCGCCGTGGGCGACGGCGTCAGCACCAGTGGCCTCGGCAATCTCGACCAGACGTTTCGAAATCAGAGGCCGCGCGATCGAGGTGCCCAGCAAATACAGACCTTCGTATTGCGCATTGGCACGGAACATCGGGAAGACGAAGTCGCGGATAAATTCCTCGCGGATATCCTCAATATAGATGTTCTCGGGCTTGATCCCCAGCAGCTCGGCCTTCTGGCGAGCGGGTTCCAGCTCCTCGCCCTGACCTAGATCGGCGGTGAAGGTCACAACCTCACAGCCATACTCGGTCTGCAGCCATTTCAGAATGATCGAGGTATCAAGGCCACCGGAATAGGCCAGAACAACTTTCTTGGGCGCGGACATCTGATTTCCCTTTATGCGTAGAACGACTGGCCCCTAGCGGGTTTTGAACGCGGGGGCAAGTTATGTGCGTTGACCGCGCGTTGGAATTGCAAAGACGCACCCAAAAACGGTGCCTGGACGGGGTAGGATACCTATTTTGAACATACGAGGTCGAACACGTCGTACACATATGTATTCCTTGCCCTTTTAGTCGGGATAGGCCACTGAAACGGGCATGACTGACTTTATGACCCGTGCCCGAACCGCCGAACAGGCGATGCGTACCGTGTTCCCGGCGACACCGTTGCAGCGAAACGCGCATTTGTCCGACCGTTATGGCGCAGACATTTGGCTTAAGCGCGAAGACCTCAGCCCGGTGCGATCCTACAAGATTCGCGGCGCGTTCAATGCGATGCGCAAACAGCAAGGGCAGGAGCTATTCGTTTGCGCCAGCGCGGGCAATCACGCGCAGGGCGTGGCCTATATGTGCAAGCATTTGGGCGTGAAGGGCGTGATCTTCATGCCGGTGACGACGCCGCAGCAAAAAATCCAGAAAACCCGCATCTTTGGCGGTGACAACATCGAGATTCACCTGACCGGGGACTATTTCGATGACACTCTGGCCGCGGCACAGGCATGGTGTGCCGCACAGGGCGGTCATTTCCTGTCGCCTTTTGACGATGAGGATGTGATCGAAGGTCAGGCGTCCTTGGCGGTCGAGATCGAAGAACAGTTGGGTCGGGTACCTGACCATGTGCTGCTGCCTGTGGGTGGCGGTGGTATGTCCGCTGGAGTGGCGACCTGGTTCAGGGATCGCACCCATTGCCTGTTTGTCGAACCCAAGGGCGGTGCCTGTCTGCATGCGGCGATGGCGGCGGGGCATCCGGTGGCGTTGGATCACGTGGACAATTTCGTCGATGGTGCGGCGGTTGGGAAGATCGGGGCCAAGCCGTTCGAATTGCTGAAATCACGGCATCTGTCAGATGTGCTGGTTCTATCTGAGGATCGTATCTGCACCACCATGATCGAGATGCTGAATGTCGAAGGCATCGTGCTAGAGCCCGCAGGCGCCCTGGCCATCGAAGCGATTGCAGATGTGCAAAGCTTTATTCGCGGCAAAACTGTTGTTTGCGTGACCTCGGGCGGCAATTTCGATTTTGAACGCCTGCCCGAGGTCAAGGAGCGCGCGCAGCGCTATTCCGGGGTCAAGAAATACTTCATTTTGCGCCTGCCGCAGCGCCCTGGCGCGTTGAAAGAGTTCCTGAACATCCTAGGCCCCGAGGATGACATTGCCCGGTTTGAATACATGAAGAAATCCGCGCGCAACTTCGGGTCAGTCCTGATCGGGATCGAAACCCGCAAGCCCGAGAATTTTGCGCGCCTGTTTGCGCATCTGGATGAGGCCGGGTTTACCTATACCGACATCACCGAAGATGAGACGCTGGCACAGTTCGTGATTTAGGTCAGATTGCTAGGTAATTCGGCCTGAAACACAGATTTGGATGCGTCATAAACGGCCAGGATTTCGGTTAGATCCACCTCTGCCGCTTGCCCGGCGGCAGCCCGGCGCTCGCCATCCTGACAGAGTTTCGAGAACTGATTGAAGCCCAAGCTCATGGCGCTGCCTTTGAGGAAATGCAGGTTCTGTTCCAACTCAAGTCGTTCGGTATCGGCATGCAGGCGCGCGATCACTTCCTGCACCTCGTCCAGAAAGATTTCGATGACCTCATCAATTTCATCTGCGCCGACCTCGTCCCGCAATTGTCTGACTCGCGGCCAGTGGATCATCGTCATCCTCCTGAATCGGAATAAGGGTGATCTTTGCTAACGCATGTCCGGTAAATGTGCGGTTAAGGCCAAAGACCATAGCGCCTTCACGGGATGTTAAACCCCAGCGCGATAGGTTTGCCGCGTCCCTGAAGAAGGAAGCCTGGGGTTAAAGGGTGTCAGCACTAAGTCTTGAACAAGCCGGTTCTGAACTGGATTTCGGTGCGATCCGAAAGGTGCTGGTCGTGGATGACAGCCGCCTGCAAAGGCGCATTCTTGTGGCCTCGCTCAAGAAATGGGGATTTGAGGTGCTTGAGGCAGACAACGGTGAAAAGGCTCTTGAGCTTTGCGCTGAATTTGCACCTGATCTCGTGCTCAGCGATTGGGTGATGCCAGGCATGAGTGGACTGGAGTTCTGCCGTGATTTTCGCGCGCTCGATTCTGAACACTACAGCTATTTCATTCTTCTGACATCGAAAAGCGAAAAGCAGGAAGTCGCGCGTGGGCTGGATGCCGGGGCGGATGATTTTCTAATCAAGCCGCTAGAGGCTGATGAGCTGCGGGCACGTATCTCTGCCGGGGCACGCATATTGGATATGCAGAGAGAGCTTTCGGATAAGAACCGCCTGATCGAATCTGCTCTCGACGAGCTGAAGCTGGCCCATGATGCGATCGACAAAGACCTGAAACAGGCCCGAAAAATACAGGAATCACTGGTCCCGGAATTGACGCGAGAGTTCGGTGTTTCCCGGGTCAGTCTGTTGTTGAAGCCCTGCGGTCACATTGGCGGCGATCTGGTGGGCATGTTCTCGCCCGGTCCGAACCGCCTGGGATTCTACAGCATCGATGTCTCGGGCCACGGGATCACGTCAGCGATGATGACCGCGCGGCTTGGTGGCTATCTGTCCAGCCAGCATTTCGATCAGAATTTGGCGCTGGAGAAACGAATGGACAAGTTCTACGCGTTATTGCCGCCGGAGCAAGTGGCCGAAACGCTCAATTCACGTTTGATGGTGGACACCGGGATCGAGGAGTATTTCACAATGGTCTACGCCATTGTGGATCTGCGTAGCGGGCATATGAAAATGGTGCAGGCCGGACATCCGCACCCCTTGCTGCTGAGGCAGGATGGCAGCACCGAATATCTTGGCGATGGCGGCCTTCCCATCGGATTGATCCCAGATGCGAGTTTTCAGCAGATTGAAACAAAGCTGAATCCGGGTGACCGGCTTTTGCTGCATTCCGATGGTTTCACGGAATGTCACCTGGCAGAAGGCGGGCTGCTGGAGGAGGAGGGTCTACGTGAAATGGCGTTGGACTGTGCGTCTGGCCAGGGTGGATCAGAATTTCTGGATGATATGTTCTGGCGGCTGACCCAGCGCATGCCGCCCAACGAAGGCATGGGAGACGACGTTTCGGCGGTATTTTTTGAATATAACGGGCACTAAAGACCGTTCAGGTGCTGGGCTGCAAAGTGGCGGTCGCCGTCATTTCCCAGCAGCTCAACCGCATCCGCGCTGTGCATCCAAAGCGCCTCGTGAAAGGCTTCGGTTGGCGGGCCCAATTGCAGGACAGGGCGGGCGCGGTAAATCAGGCAGACCTTCTCGGCCCATAAATCGTATTCGGGCATATAAGTGAAGCGGCGAAAGGCGCCGACGCGTTCCGGCGAGGCGATGCGCCATCCGGTTTCCTCATAAACCTCACGATGCAGCGCGGTAATGGGCGATTCGCCGGGATCAATACCACCGCCCGGCAGCTGCAGATCTGGCCCCGGTTCGGTCTGGCAGGTCAAAAGCAGGTGCTTTTCACGCGGAAGCAACGCATAAACGCCCACCCTGCGCGTATAGGATCGCCCGGGTTCAGGGCTTTCACCAAACCGTCTGATCATGTATGGCCCCTTACAACCCAAACTCTGTGACCTATATGGTGCCGGTATGCCAACCTGTGGCGTGTAAGGAAACCCCATGTCTCTTGGAACAAAAATCGCGTGGGACGATACCGTCCTGCCCTTTCAACTTGATGTGTCCGACATGCGTGGCCGCGTCGCCCGCCTGGACGGGGTGCTGGATGGCATCCTGAAGCAGCATGACTATCCCGAACAGGTCGAGGCGCTGGTGGCCGAGATGGCCTTGCTGACCGCATTGATCGGCCAGACCGTGTCGCTGCGCTGGAAGCTGTCGTTGCAGGTTCAATCCAAGGGCGCGGTGCGCATGATCGCAACCGATTATTATGCGCCCACTGTCGAAGGTGAACCCGCACGTATTCGCGCCTATGCCAACTTTGACCGGGATCGACTGACCAACAGCGCCCCCTTTGATCAGGTGGGCGAAGGGTATTTTGCGATCATGATCGATCAGGGCGAAGGCACGCAGCCTTATCAGGGCATTACTCCGTTGGACGGAGCGTCGATCAGCGCCTCGGCCGAGGCATATTTCGCCCAATCCGAACAGCTGCCAACCCGTTTCTCGCTGAGCTTCGGCAAATCGACCGAACCTGAAGTGGGTGAGCATTGGCGCGCCGGCGGGATCATGTTGCAGCACATGCCCAAAGCTTCGCCCTTTGCGGCCTCGGGTGAGGGGACGGGTGAAATCCTCACCGCCAACGATCTGGTCGACGGCGAAGAAGGTGAAAACTGGGGCCGGGTCAACATCCTTCTGGATACGGTTGATGATCTGGAACTGATCGGCCCATCCATCGCGCCGACCGATCTGTTGATCCGCCTGTTTCACGAAGAAAGCCCACGCGTCTATGACGCGCAGATGGTACAGTTTGGCTGCACCTGTTCGGAAGAACGCGTACGTCAAAGCTTATCGATCTATTCGGCTAGGGACATTGAAAAGATGACGACGCCCGAAGGCAAGGTTACTGCCGATTGTCAGTTTTGCGGGGCGCATTATGTGCTGGATCCCGCGACGGTTGGTTTTGATGCGGAAGACGCCAGCGGTGCATGATCCGACGGATCAGATTGCTGCGGCGTTGCATCGTCCGGGCCATGGGTCCAGTGATTTTGATCTGAACCCTGAAACTGTACTTCCCCCCGGGCGCAAATTGCGTCCGGCCGGGGTTCTGGTGCCGATCTCAGTTTCCGGGGATGTGCCGCGTTTGATCCTGACAAAGCGGTCATCGGCTTTGAAACACCATCCCGGCCAGATCGCCTTTCCTGGGGGCAAACAGGATGAAGGTGACGCGGATATCACCGCCGCCGCCCTGCGCGAAGCGCATGAGGAAATTGGCCTGCATCCAGAGTTGCCCGAAGTGATCGGCTTTCTACCCAGCCATGAAACGGTGACCTCGTTCGCTGTTACCCCGGTTGTGGCCATCATCCGCCAAGGTTTTGATCCAGTGCCCGAGCCGGGCGAAGTGGATGAGGTTTTCTCAGTTCCACTTGCACATCTGCTAAAGCCCGAGAATTATGTGATCGAGTCGCGCCGGTGGCGTGGCCAACGGCGGAAATACTTCGCTGTTCCCTATGGTCCTTATTACATCTGGGGCGCGACGGCTCGCATATTGCGCGGGCTTGCAGCACGGGTAAGTGAATGAAGCAGATCAGCGCGCCTTGGGTTTCGGACCCGGCGACTCAGGCGGTTTGTGAAGCCCTCACCACAGGAGGGGCGCAGGCCCTGTTCGTGGGCGGATGCGTGCGCAACGCCCTGCTGGGCGCGCCCGTTTCGGATATTGATATTGCCACGGATGCGCATCCCGAACGGGTGATGGAACTGGCTCAAAAGGCTGGCCTTAAGGCGATTCCGACGGGGTTGGAACACGGCACGATTACCATCGTTTGCGATCATACCCCACATGAAGTCACGACCTTTCGACGCGATGTGGAAACCGATGGCCGCCGTGCGGTTGTGGACTTTGCCGACACCGTTGAAGAAGACGCCGCGCGCCGCGATTTCACAATGAACGCGATCTACGCGCAGCCCGACGGCACGGTGCTGGACCCGCTGTCAGGCTTGCCTGACCTTCAGGCGCGGCGCGTGCGGTTTATTGGAACGGCCGAAAACCGCATCCGCGAGGACTATCTGCGCTCGCTGCGCTATTTCCGGTTTCACGCCTGGTATGGCGACGCCGATGCCGGATTTGACGCCGATGCGCTCGCTGCGATTGCGTCCAATCTGGATGGGCTGACAACGCTATCCCGTGAACGGGTCGGGGCTGAGCTGATAAAACTGCTAGGCGCGCCAGACCCTGCGCCCTCGGTGGCTGCGATGCGCAGCGCGGGTGTCTTGGCTCATCTGTTGCCCGGTGCGGATGACCGTGCCATGGCGCCGCTGATCGCTATAGAACAGGCCGCCGGTGCCGCGCCTGATCCGGTGCGCCGGCTGGCCGCGATTGCCACACCCGAGGATGCCGCGACACTGCGCTTGAGCCGGGCGCAACTGCAACGCATGACCCGAATGCGGGAGGAGGCGCAGGCCTCAACCAGCATCGAAGAGTTGGGCTATCGCTACGGCGACGACGGAGGCCTGCACGAAACCTTGCTGCGCTGTGCCTTCTTCGAACACCCCTGGTCAGAGGACTTGCGCCAAGCTCTCCATCACGGTGCAGCGGCACGTTTCCCGATCAGCGCCGCCGATCTGATCCCCAACTTCACCGGCCCCGCGCTGGGCAAGAAACTGGCCGAGCTTGAGGCGCGGTGGATCGCATCTGACTTCACCCTGACCCGCGAGGAATTGCTGGCCGGTTGAAGTGAAGTCTCAAAAAGGGATGACAAACGATTTTGTTTGTGGTTACGTGCGGCAGACTCATGGATGGAGGAATGCGAATGTATTACGGGATCTGGTTCGGCTAAAGCCAGGGCACTTTCCCCGTAAAGGGTGGTGTTCAGGCGCCATTCTTCTTCGCATGTCTGTATTTCTGCTCAATCGGAGCACTCTCCATGTTTCGCTATTTCGAAAACCTTGTTGACCCTTTTGTTGCCTATCGTGAGACCGATAAGCCACCCACACGGCTGTGGCCGTTCATGCTGGATTACTCGCGCCCATTTTTCCGGGTTTTCTTTTGGGCTGCGCTGATTTCCATCATCGTGGCTGCTGTTGAGATCGGGTTGATCTACTATATGGGCCGTGTCGTGGACCTGTTGGGGGGCACCCCCGCAGAGGTCTGGCAAAACCACGGGACCGAGCTGTTGTTGATGGCAGGCTTTATCCTGCTGTTGCGTCCGCTGCTGCATCTGGTCGATGTGCTGCTGCTGAACAACACGATCCTGCCGAACTTTGGTACGCTGATCCGCTGGCGGGCGCATAAACACGTTCTGCGTCAGTCCGTTGGCTGGTTCGAGAATGACTTTGCAGGCCGCATTGCCAACCGGATCATGCAAACCCCGCCCGCGGCAGGCGAGGTGGTGTTTCAGGTCTTTGACGCCATCTCATTCTCGCTGGCTTATTTGATTGGTGCTGCGATCTTGCTTTATGCGGCTGATGCACGCCTGCTGATCCCTTTGCTCATCTGGTTTGCGTTGTATGGGCTGCTTGTCCACTGGACGGTGAAACGAGTCGGCCCCGCGTCTCAGGCTGCATCTGATGCGCGTTCGACTGTCACGGGCCGGGTTGTCGACAGCTACACCAACATCCACTCGGTCAAGATGTTTGCTCATGGCCGACAGGAGCTGGATTATGCGCGTGAAGCGATCGAGGAAACGCGTCGGACCTTTCAGGTCGAGATGCGGATATTCACGATCATGGATGCGGTTCTGGTTACTTTGAACGGCTTTCTGATCGTTGGGGTTGTAGGCTGGGCGATTGCTCTTTGGATGCAGGGTACCGCTTCGGTTGGCGTTGTTGCGGCTGCAACGGCGCTGACCCTGCGCTTGAACGCGATGACCGGATGGATCATGTGGGCGCTGACCAGCTTCTTCCGCCAGCTTGGCATCGTGGCCGAAGGGATGGAGACGATTGCTCAGCCCATCGATCTGCTGGATGCACCGGCTTCAAAGCCATTGCAGCTGAGTAAGGGCCAGATCGAAATCCGCGATCTGTCGCACCACTACGGTCGTGAAACGGGTGGTCTGGATCATATCAACCTGACCATTCAGCCGGGCGAAAAGATCGGTCTGATTGGTCGATCTGGTGCAGGCAAATCGACCCTAGTTAAGCTGCTTTTGCGGTTTTATGACGTCGAACTGGGCGCGATCCTGATCGACGATCAGAACATCGCGCAAGTCACGCAAGACAGTTTGCGCGGGCATATCGGCATGGTTCAGCAGGACAGCGCGTTGCTGCACCGTTCGGTGCGTGACAACATCCTCTATGGTCGTCCGGATGCGACCGAAGAGCAGATGGTCGCCGCTGCCAAACAGGCCGAGGCGCATGAGTTCATTCTTGACCTGCAAGACCCGCAGGGGCGGACCGGCTATGACGCGCATGTGGGTGAGCGGGGCGTGAAACTGTCCGGCGGTCAGCGGCAGCGGGTGACTCTTGCCAGGGTGATTTTGAAGGACGCGCCGATCTTGTTGTTGGATGAGGCGACATCTGCCCTAGATTCCGAGGTTGAAGCGTCCATTCAGGAAACCCTCTACGGAATGATGCAAGGTAAAACCGTGATCGCGATTGCCCACAGGCTCAGCACCATCGCGCAGATGGACCGTATTCTGGTGATGGATGCGGGCCGGATCGTCGAAGAAGGCGCGCATGCCGATCTTTTGGCGCAGGGCGGCCTTTACGCGCAGTTCTGGGCGCGACAATCTGGTGGCTTCATGAACCCGGAGGCCGCTGAATGAGGGTCGCTGACCTCATCAACCCGTTCAAAAACATCGAAACGCCCCCACCACAAACGTTGGGGGCGTTCATTCGCTGGGCGCTATCCGGTGCCTGGCCCATGCTTTTTGTCGCGGCCTTCTTCTCGGCAGCAGCCGGTACGATGGAGGCGGGAACAGCTTGGATCCTGGGCCGCGTCATCGATGTGGCCACGACCAGCGGGCCGGACGGGTTTCTGACTGGTGGCAATCTTTGGATGATTTTGGGCGGCGTTGCGTTCTTTATGCTGTTGCGGCCTGTGTTTTTCGGGTTCTCGGCCTTCTCGAACAACTATGTCGTCATGCCGAATATCCCGCCACTTGTTCTGGCCAAGCTGAACCGATGGACGCTGGGCCAGTCTGTCACGTACTTCGACGATGATTTCGCAGGACGGATTGCACAAAAACAGGTTCAGACCGCGACAGCTCTGGCTTCGGTCGTCTCGGAAACGATCAGCGCAATTGTCTTTGCTTTGGCTTCTCTCGTGGGCTCTTTGCTTTTGTTAGGGTCGATTCATCCTCTGGTCATGCTGCCCTTTATTGCCTGGTTGGCGGTCTATTTTCTGCTGGTGCGTTGGTATTTGCCGCGTATCCGCAAACGATCAGGTGCACGGGCAGGTGCGCGTGCAATGGTGTCGGGGCAAATCGTCGATACGATCACCAATATCAAAACGGTCAAACTGTTTGCCCATGCCCGGCATGAGGATCAGGCAGCGCGCAATTCGATGGTTGATCTGCGGGAGCGTTCGTTAGAGTTCGGGCTACTTTCGGCCAGCTTTCGGGTCATTCTTATGACTTTGGCGGGTGTGCTGCCCGTGATGCTTATTGGGGCGACGCTGTGGCTTTGGCAGAGCGGTGTTGCGACCACCGGTGATATCGTGGCGGCAGGGGCTGTTTCGGTCCGTATCTCGCAGATGACTGGTTGGGTCAGCTTCACGCTGATGGGGCTGTACGCCAATGTTGGTGAGATTGAGAACGGGATGAAAACCCTGGCCAAGCGCGACCGGGTCGAGGATGCATCGCAGGCCAAAGATCTGGTAGTGACCCATGGCGCGATCACATTTGACGACGTCAGCTTTGCCTACGGCCGGGAAATCGGGGGCGTTTCAGAACTGGAATTGACCATTAAACCGGGCGAAAAGCTTGGGATTGTCGGGGCATCCGGGGCAGGCAAATCTACCCTCGTTTCGCTACTACTCAGGCTCTACGATGGGGAAAATGGCGTTATTAGCATCGATGGGCAGGACATCTCGCAGGTGACGCAGGACAGTTTGCGCCGTCAGATTGGCATGGTCACGCAGGAAACGGCCATGTTCAATCGGTCCGCACGTGAAAATATCCTGTATGGGCGCCCAGATGCATCCGAGGATGAAATGATCGAGGCAGCCGAAAAAGCCGAGGCGCATGAGTTCATCCTGAGTCTGGAGGATGCGCAGGGCCGCAAAGGCTATGATGCGCATCTGGGTGAGCGTGGCGTGAAGCTCAGTGGGGGTCAGCGACAACGGATCGCACTGGCCCGCGCCATTTTGAAAGATGCCCCGATCCTGGTGCTGGATGAGGCCACATCGGCGTTGGATTCTGAGGTCGAAGCCTCGATCCAAACCGCGCTGCATCGCGTGATGCAGGGCAAAACCGTTCTGGCCATTGCGCACCGCCTGTCCACACTCAGCGAAATGGATCGGATCGTCGTTCTGGATGAGGGACGCATCGTCGAAACCGGTACGCATGACGCGCTGTTGGACCAGGGCGGTCTGTATGCGCGGTTCTGGCATCGCCAGTCTGGTGGTTTCATTCAGGCAGAAGCCGCCGAATAAGGGTTTTGTTGCGGCCAAACCCCCGTTATCAGGCCCGGTATGACGGAAATCTACACCATAAACCGGCTTGGCCATCAGGGCGACGGCATCGCCGACGGCCCGGTCTATGCGCCCCGCACCCTTCCGGGTGAGGTGGTTTCGGGTACGTTGCTGGGTCAGTTTCTATCGGACATCCGCGTGGAAACTCCATCGGACCAACGCGTGAAAGCGCCTTGCCGCCATTACAAAGCCTGCGGCGGGTGCCAGCTGCAGCATGCATCGGACGCTTTTGTTGCTGATTGGAAGGTGGATGTTGTCCGAACCGCGCTGTCCGCACAGGGGTTGGAGGCGCCCATGCGTCCAATCCATATCTCGCCCGAACGCTCACGCCGTCGTGCGACAATCGCAGTGCGTCGGACCAAAAAGGGGATGCTGGCCGGGTTTCACGGGCGCGCATCTGACGTAATCACAGAAATCCCGGATTGCCATCTGCTTGATCCCGCATTGATCGCCGGTATTCCCGTGGCCGAGGCGCTTGCGATGCTGGGCGGCAGCCGCAAGGGCGTTCTGGCCGTGACACTGACCTTGTCCGACGGCGGGCTGGATGTTGCGGTTGCGGGTGGCAAACCGCTGGATGGGCCGTTGGAACTGGCTCTTGCGCAAGCGACTGAAAAGCACGGGCTTGCCCGGCTCAGCTGGGATGGTGAGGTCATCGCCATGCGCCAGCCCCCAATTCAGCGGTTCGGGCAGGCGGAGGTCACACCACCTCCGGGCGCGTTCCTGCAGGCGACGAAGGATGGTGTGCAGGCTCTAACACGTGCTGTTTTGGAGGCAACGCAAGGTGCCAAGCGCGTTGCTGATCTGTTCGCGGGCAGCGGGACGTTTTCATTACCACTGGCTCAGACGGCCGAGGTTCATGCAGTTGAGGGCGAAGCCGCGATGGCCCAAGCACTGGATCAGGGCTGGCGCAGGGCGACGGGGTTGAAGCGCGTCACGACCGAGGCGCGCGATCTGTTTCGCCGCCCATTGATGCCCGATGAGTTGAAGGCCTTTGATGCGGTCATTCTGGACCCACCACGCGCGGGGGCAGAGGCGCAGGTGGCTGAACTGGCACAAGCGCTGCGCCCAGTGATCGCTTATGTGTCCTGTAACCCGGTGACCTTCGCGCGCGATGCAAAAATGCTTGTCAACGCCGGCTACACCCTTGAATGGGTACAGGTTGTTGACCAATTTCGGTGGTCATCACATACGGAACTGGCCGCGCGGTTTGTGTTGAACCCCGCATCCTGAGGAGACAGCGAACATGGGCTTTCGACAGCGATTGCAGCACATCATCGAAACACCCATGTTTGGGCGTTTCATCACCGGTGTGATCATGTTCAACGCCGTGCTGTTGGGTATGGAAACCTCTCCGACCTTGATGGAGATCGCAGGCCCGCTGATTGTGACGCTTGATAAGCTTTGCCTTGCCATTTTCGTTGCTGAGATTGCGATGAAACTGGTGGCGACAGGGCGCAACTTTTTCAAAAGCGGCTGGAATCTGTTCGATTTTGTGATCGTGGGGATCGCTTTGGTGCCCAGTGCTGGCAGCCTGTCGGTTCTGCGGGCGCTGCGGATACTGCGGGTGTTGCGCGTCATTTCGGTTGCACCGCGCCTGCGCCGGGTGGTCGAAGGCTTCATCTCGGCCTTACCGGGTATGGCCAGTGTGTTCCTGCTGATGGCGATCCTGTTCTATATCGGCTCGGTGATCTCGACCAAGCTGTTCTCGGAAAGCTTCCCAAACTGGTTCGGCGATCTGGGCCTGTCAGCCTATACATTGTTCCAGATCATGACGCTGGAAAGCTGGTCCATGGGCATCGTCCGCCCCGTGATGGAAGTGTATCCCTACGCATGGCTTTTCTTTGTTCCGTTCATCATGGTGACGACCTTCGCGGTGGTGAACCTGCTGGTTGGTCTGATCGTAAACTCGATGCAGGATGCGCATCATGCCGAGGATGAGGTCAAAACCGATGCCTACCGTGATGAGGTACTTGAGCGGCTGGAAGCCATCGAACGCCGCTTAATTGAGCAATCGAACATCAAAAAGTGATTTCAGTTTTTTGATTTTTTGGCATAATAGCCAAAAAAAACCAGAGTAGCAGGCAGTGAAACATGGATCGTCGAGCATTTGGATTGGGTGCGATGGCTACGCTAAGCCTTTCGGCTTGTGCCTCAGCCAGCCCTAGAATTCTATCTTACAATGGGCCCGAGGTGACCTCTTTGGTCGTCAACAAGGGTGCGCGGAAGCTGTATCTTCTGCACAACGAACAGATACTTCGACAATATGATGTCGATCTGGGCTTTGCGCCCAGAGGTACCAAAACCAAGCGTGGCGATGGGCGCACGCCCGAGGGCACATATCTGATCGACCGCCGTAACCCGCGCAGCCGGTATCATCTGTCGCTGGGGATTTCCTATCCAAACTCGGCTGATATCGCCAAGGCCAAAGCCGCCGGAGTCGATCCGGGCGGGGATATCTTTATCCACGGCCAGCCGAACCTGCGGTCAGAATTCAAGCGCGCGAAAAAGACGCCGGATTGGACGGCGGGCTGCATCGCGGTCAAGAATGACGAGATGGAAGAGATCTACGCGATGGTCAATCGGGGGACGTTGATCACCCTGCGGGCCTGACCGGGCGCCATTCGCCAAACCCGAATTGATCAAAGTCGCGCTGGTAGGTTTCAGCTGCCAGCGCCTGCAACCTGTCATCGCAGATCTGATTCAGTGAAAACGGAGTTTCCGCTGCGCTGGTACCCGGCGCTGGCGGATTGTCATGGCCCATGATCCGCGCCAGATCGGGCAGGGTGGTTGGCAACTCATCCTCGCGCAGGATCAGGTCAGGCATCGCGAAGGTTGATATCCCCTCTAGTGCTTGCGCCTGGGTGCACCAGCTTGCATCCACGCGGATTGGGGTTTGGCCCGCAATGTTGTGGCGCAGAAAGGTCAGGAAGGCAGAAAATGCTTCATAGTGCTGGTCTTTGGAATAGTTCTTTTCGCGCACCTGACCGGGGATCGGCAGTTTGAACCGATTGCGCAATTGCGTGCGGAGGTCTTCATAACACTCCGGCCCTTTGTTCAGGATATGGGTGCAGAACGTGCTATGCGCGCGCGCCAAGGGATGGCGTAGCACCGTGAATTTGCGATGACCGGGCGAAGATCGCATCCAATCGCGAACCATGTCGGGCGTCAGTTCAGTGCGCAATTCATCGGCACCCACACCGTCCAGCGCGGCCATCCAGTGCTGCACAACCGGATCGATACCACCATTCAGGGGCATGTAGATCAGCGGAGTTTTGGCTGCGAGGATGTATCCACTCACTGCAGGATCGCGCTTGGGCTCGAAGTTTGGGCCGCGGGTGATGGAGAGCAGGTCCAGCCTGGATAGTGTTTTTTGCATTTCATCCGGGTTGGTGACTTTGGACACGGCCGGTGTCGGGTTCTGCGGTTTCAGCCGGTCATCCAATTGGCCCAGCCTTGACGAAACCCCAAGCCAGGCGGCCAGGCCGTTCAGAATGCTCAGATCGGTCAGGTCGTTGTAATCAATGTAGAACGCGGCCTGACCAGTGCGTTGCAGATGGGCGTGCAGGCGGGACTGAAACCCATAGTGCCCATCCAGATAGTCCGAAAATTCGCGCCCGTCGAAGTCAACTTGGGCCTCAAGCCGTCGTTTGATGTTCTTTAGCTGCCACTGCTTGGTTTTGCGCACGATCTTGAGCGACAGATAGCTGTCCAGCGGATTGCGGGTCAGAATGATCTTGGCACAACGTGGATCATTCAGGGCTGGCTCCAGCACCCTGGGATCATGGTCCTGAAAATATCGGAAGCCGTTCAACGCATTTGCGTCAGAGCACATCGCCTCTATCAGCTGTGCGGGATCCTTATCCCTTTGTTCCAACGTTATGCCCAATACATCCTGCGCTTTGACGCGACCAATGAAGTGCGGGTTGAAGGCTTCTCCATGACAGGTGATGCTCTCGAGTGCGTTCAGATTGGCCTCAAGCAGGTTCGAGCCTGTGCGCATGGCGGCCAGTATAATGAAGTAGTCAAACGGTCGCGTCATCGGCCATCACTGAACCAGATAGGGCTTTCGGAACGGTTTGGTCTGGGTTCCAAACACGTCATCGGCGGGGAAATCACCCATAAGTTTCGGGTGCATTCCTTGGTTTTTGAGGTTCTGCAGAAACTGACCAAAACCCGACAGATCGACCATCGTGGGCGCTTCGGTCAGATGGCTGGGCATTTGCGTGCCGATCTCGTCAATGATGGTTTGCAGCGGCTCCATTGGCGCTTCGACAAAGTCCGATAAGGTCCAGCTGCGCACGTTCGCCTTGGTCCAGACCGAAGTCAGAACCTCGATCTGTTTGGTTTCAATCTGTTGCAGGCGCGCAGCCTCAAGCCGGATATCGGCGAAGTTCAGGTTTGACCGGAATAGCGGAACCGCCCAGGCACCGGTAATGACCGAGATTTGCGCATTTCGGTCCCGCGCCATGAACCAGTTGATGTCTTGGGTATCGTTCGGCCCGAATTGAAAGCACTGGCGCTCACCCCGTGTGTTCCAGATCAGGTTCGACAGAAACGCCGTGGGATTATAGTCGCGCAATGTCGCGCAATCGCTGAGCGCACCATTGGTGATGGTCTGGTCTTTAGAAAATTCAGCACGATCAGGGCCAAACAGATGACCATGCACCCGCGCGCCAGTTGTAGTTTCCAGCCAGGCCTCAAAACCCTCGAATAACTCGCTAAAGCCCTGAAACATCGAGTAGGCCGATGAGGTCAGGCCATTTTCGCTGCCATGTTTGGGAAAGCGGCTTTGCATGTACAGCCCATCGCGACCATGGGTTCGACGTTCGACCGCCTTGGCAAAGACCCGGTCGATCTTGCCGGGGTTGGGCTCTGCCGGTCGCAGTGCGCCGGACTGATCTGTGAGAAAGGTCTGATACAGACGATCTGCGCGCCACCAGATCTTGCGCGCTACAAAGCAGTCTGAGCGGCGCAGCAATTGCAAGTGGTCGTCGTAGAAGATGTGTGGACGCCCCTGATAGTCGAATTTTGACAACGTCAGCGAGCGACTTTCGATATGGGTCGAATAGAGCCGCGCCAACGTTTGAAAATAGCTTTCATCCGGTATCCAGACATGCCGGAAATAACGATCATAGGTTTTACGTTTAGGGTCCTGCAGAATTGCAGAGAGTGTCTGGCGGGTCAGGCACCACCACTGGCTGCCCATATGGGGCATTAGGCCATCGGGGATTTGGCGGCGCAAACCCAGCGCACGTTGCAGCCTGACATAGGTGTCGAACAGTTTTCGATGCTTGCGCCAGGAAAACGGAAAACGCAGCGTGAAACGCTCATGATCCAGCCCTCCAATGGTCCAGCTGACATCGGCAGTGGTTGCGCTTTCAACAAAGTCCACTCGGGGGCGATCGGACAGGTAGCTTACAAGTTCTTGCACCGGGCGCAGGGGCAGGCAGGACCCCGATGACAGAAACACATGCCGCACTTCCGGAAACTTCTCGAGCATTTGTTCGGATGCTGCCTGTGTTCCGGCAACTATACCCCAGCCACCCCAGTCGCATTTGTGGCGATTGGAAAACGTGATCAGGGGGTTGTCGGCGCAGGAGGCTGTAAATTCCGAATACACCTGATCCGGGACTTTCTGGTCCACATGGATCACAACCGGGCAGCCCGCTGCGGTCCAATGCCGTGCCACCTGTTCG
Source organism: Ruegeria sp. I1 (assembly GCF_056532675.1). Classification (NCBI taxonomy): domain Bacteria; kingdom Pseudomonadati; phylum Pseudomonadota; class Alphaproteobacteria; order Rhodobacterales; family Roseobacteraceae; genus Ruegeria; species Ruegeria sp. I1. The sequence continues at coordinate 148,729 of NZ_JBQFNM010000008.1, forward strand.
GCGCGATCCAAGGCCGTATGGACCAGCATAACAACGCCCAGAGAGCTCATGCCCAGTTTCCTTTTGACATGAGGCCCAGAATTTCAAGCTGCCGCCAATTGATATAGGTTTCAGAGAAATCGCACCAGAATACAGGCTTTTCATCCAATTGTTGGGCATAGGCTTTGTATTCACCGGACCCGCGATAATGCTGGCCGCGCCGCAGCTCTTCGCGGGCTTTGTCGCCCAGCGTGTCAATCAGCTTGGCATGCAGCAGAGCGCCGCTGGTCTTTTCACCGCCCCATTCGTCGTAAACCTGATTCAGCCCGCGTGGCAGCAAGGAATGGGTCGAACTGACATAGACATAGCGCCGGTCCCATTTCACCAGGGGGATTTTGTTCAACGCTGGCGCTTTCGACGGGTTGTCGCCAAAGAACACGCGCGCCCGCGCACCACCTTGAATCCAGAGGTTTTTATATTCTGGATTCTTGGTGATCATGTAGTTGCCCGCATCGAACCAGCGCGCAATCTCGAACGGATCCTGACCTTCGCGATAGGGTTCATCCTGGACGGGGCCTTGGGGGTACATATCAATCAGCATGGTGCCGAAACTGCGCACAGCGCTGCCATCCAGCCAATCGGTCAGGGCCCGGATCGGGCGGGTATCGCAGAACGGGTAGATAAAGAATTCATCCGGATCGACGGTCAGAACCCAGTGTTTGTGGGCATATTTGCGCAGCAGGTAGTTTGACCAATCCAGACCGAACCCCGCACGTTTATAGCTGGTTCTTGTGCGCCAGACCGAGACATCCGGCTGTGCCCGTAGGAATTCAAAGCTGCCGTCATCGCTGTCGTTGTCGACAAACAGAAAATGATCGATGCCTAGCTTTCGGTAGTATTCCAGAAAAAAGGGCAGGCGGATTTTTTCGTTGCGTACAACGCTCATCAACAGGATGTCGTCGCGCCGAATTGCGGCGGTGTTGTTGCTGGCAGGCTCAAGTTCGCGTCGGCGTCGCACACAGCGCAAGATACGGCGCTTGCGCCGCAATCTCATCCGATACGAATCCAACAGGCTCACGCGTTTAGCCTACCCTTATTGTGACGCGAGCATTCACCGCCCCTTTCAGAAAAAGGGCCGGGATTATGCCAAGTTATGTCATCTTTGCATATTGCAGGGCAATGGATTTAGAACCGGTTAGCAGAAAACATGACATATATGTGTATGTATTTGTCATGGCCGCCATCCTCCGGCATTCATTAGCCCAAGTTGCTCTAGCTGTTCCCACCCTTCAAACGGCACCGACTGAGCATTCCAAAGTGTCGGGCCATCGATGATCCCGTCATAGTACGATCCGAACTGGTCGGGGTCGTGAAAGTGCTGGCGGCGCTGTTTTTCGATCCGAGATTTCTGGGTGATTTCAGGCAGGAACTTGGTGTGGAGCAAAACGCCTGATGGTGTTTCCCCACCGGGCCCGTCATAGGCCGCGTTTAGCTGCCGCGGCAGAACCGAGTGGCAGGAATTCACATAGGCATAGTGACGTGACCAGCGCACCAAAGGGATCTTGTTCAATGTTGGTGACCGTTGGCGTGTTTTTGCAAAGAACATGCGCTCGCGCGCCCCGCCCTGAACCCAAAGGTTACCCAGAGGGCTTTGGCGCTGGGCGCGGTACGGCGCTGCGTCGAACCAGTTCAGCACGTCGGTAGGATCGGTTGCGGTGTCATAACCTTGATCCCCTAATGCGCCCTTTGGATAAAGGTCCAGCATCAGCGCTCCAAAGGCCCGGCGCCCGGATTGGTCCAGCCACGCGGTCAGATCATGCAGTGTTTGTCTCTGGTGATGAGCATAGATCAACAGCTCATCCGCATCGACCATCAGGCACCAATGCCGATGGCCGTGTCGCATTTGCAGCCAGGTCAGCCAGTCCAGCCCGTAGTGCGATGCGCGATAGCTGGCATGAGTTTGCCAGAGCGAAACATCAGGTTGGTCTAGCAGCAGCTCGGTCGAGCGATCGTCGCTGCCGTTGTCGACGATCAGAAAATGATCAACACCCAGCTGTCGATAGTGGTGCAGAAACCAAGGGAGCCGGGTGATTTCATTCCGCAGCGTGGTAAAGGACAGGATGTCGCCGCGCTTAATCTTATGGGTCTGATCGTTCCGACAGGTCAGCTGATGACGGCTGCGCCAGGACCGTAGCAACAGGCGGCGGCGTTTCCAGCGCAGGCGGTACGCCTCGGCCCATCCGATCCGGGGCAGGGTCTGCAGCGAAGCGCCGCTCAATCCGGCCTCATTGGTCGTAATGCCCGTTCTGATGCCAGCGCCAGGCATCGGCAATCATCGTCTCCAATGTGGATCTTTTGGGCTTCCAGCCCAGTTCAGCCTCGGCGCGGACTGAGCCTGATACCAGCTTGGTGCAATCACCTTCGCGCCGAGCACCAACGGTGTAAGGCACAGCCCGGTTGGTCACGGCTTTGGAATGTTCAATCACCTCAAGAACCGAAAAGCCTGAGCCGGTGCCCAGGTTGAAAACCTGACTGCTCTTGCCCTGCTCTAGCCAGTTCAACCCAAGCACATGGGCGTCGACCAGATCGCAGACATGCACGTAGTCGCGGATACAGGTGCCGTCCGGCGTGTCGTAGTCCGTGCCAAACACCGTCAGCCCATCCCGCTTTCCGTCGATGGCATCCAGCATAAGCGGGACCAGATGGGTTTCGGGGCGGTGGAACTCGCCCACTTCGCCCTCGGGGTCTGCACCTGCCACGTTGAAATAGCGGAAGATCACATGGCGCAGGCCATGGGCTGCCTCAAAATCGCGTAGGATATCTTCGATCGCGCGCTTGGACGCGCCATAAGCGTTCAGCGGGCGCTGCGATGTTTTTTCATCCAGAACCACGTTGTCATGTTCGCCATAGGTGGCGCAGGTCGATGAGAACACAAAATCCAGACACCCCGCCGCAACCGCGGCCTCGATCAGCGTCAGGGAACCGGTGACATTGTTGGACCAGTATTTCCCAGGCTCTTTCATCGCCTCACCCACCTGACTCAGCGCTGCGAAATGCATCACCGCCACAGGCTGGTGTTTGGCGAACACTTCATCCAAACGGGCGCGATCCAGCAGATCACCTTGTTCGAACGGGCCGAACTTGACTGCATCCTGCCAGCCGGTGATCAGGTTGTCATAGGTCACGGGAACATACCCCGCCTGTGACAACGCCTTGCAGGCATGGGATCCGATATAGCCAGCGCCACCGGTGACAAGAACAGTTTTCATGTGCGATCCATGGGGTCAGAGTTGGGCGTTCCTACGCCATCTTGAGTTTGGGGTCAGGGGGAAAAGAGGTCACTCCAGACCCATAGAGGCCATCATTTCTTCGATCTTCGGCACGTCCTCGGGGTTGTTGAGTTCCCAGAACTGGCGACCTTTGGCTTCGACCTCGACACACAGGACCTTGCGACCGTTTTCCATAAAGCGCAGCTGTTCCAGGCCCTCCAACTGTTCTAGCGGGCCGGTTGGCCAGCCGGGATAAGCGGCCAGAGCGTCCGGCCGGTAGGCATAGACGCCGACGTGGTGAAAAACCGGTGTAGGCGCATCACCAGCGAATGTGTCTGAGGTGAAGGGAACCACTTCCTTCGAGAAATACATCGCGCTTTTGTCGTGGGTGAACACCGCCGTGGTTCCACCGACGCGCCCGTGTTTGCGGTCGTTCAACAGGCTGTTCAGTGCGTCACCGTCACAGCGCAGAACCGGGGTCGCCACACCCGCATCAGGTGCGGCGCGCAGGCCTGCGATCAGGTCTTCGACAAACCAATGCGGGGTCAGGGGGGCGTCGCCTTGCAGGTTGACGATGATGTCGTACCCTCCGCCCAGCACGGTATGCGCCTCGGCACAGCGTTCGGTGCCGTTCTGGCAGGCTTCCGAAGTCATCACGACTTCGGCTCCGAAGCCCTCGGCGGCGTCGCGGATGCGGTCATCATCGGTGGCCACGACCACCTTATCCACGCCCGAAACCGAACAGGCTGCGCGCCAGGATCGTTCAATCAGCGTCATCGCTTTGCCCGTCGCACCGGTCAGTGGAACCAGAGGTTTGCCGGGATACCGGGTCGAGGCATAGCGGGTGGGGATGGCGATCAGAACAGACATCAGGCTTCTTTCAGCTCAACACCCGGAGCGTAGGCGATGAAGAACGGGTTTGCATAGCCGTCCTTGCCATAGGTCAGGGATTCGTGATTGTCGAACCGCACGACCTTGCCGCCCGCGCCAGCCAGAACGGCGTGACCGGCGGCGGTGTCCCACTCCATGGTGCGACCGACGCGCGGATAGATATCGGCCTCACCCGTTGCGACCAGGCAGAATTTCAGTGACGAGCCCGCGCTCTTGCTATCCTGCACCTGATATTTGTTGATGTAGTCATCTGTGGCCTGATCGCGGTGGGATTTCGACGCCACCACCAAGAGCGCTGAATTGTCTGGGTCTGAGACCGAGATGGGCGTGACCTCACCAGCTTGAACTTTGTCCAATGTGCCTGTTTCTTCCACCGCCTGCCCGTCAGCTTGCGTATAGAACATGCGACCGCGCGCCGGAGCATAGACGACGCCGCGCGTGGGAACGCCATTTTCGACCAATGCGATATTGACAGTGAAATCGCCGCGCCGGTTGATGAACTCCTTGGTTCCATCCAGCGGATCAACGATCAGGAATGTTTCCCCCTTGGTCGAATGCGACGCGGCCTGTTCCTCGGTCACAAGCAGGATATCCGGGAAAGCTGCGCGCAGCCCTTCAGAAATCAGGGCGTCGGCAGCTTCGTCCGCCTCGGTCACGGGGCTTGCATCTGATTTGACCTTCACGTCGAAATCATCCGCCTGGTAGATCTCCATGATCTTGTCGCCAGCTTCCAGGGCCAGACGCCGGATGACGGGGATAAGCGCATCGTAGGTCACAAAAATGCTCCGTTTACGTGGTTTGTTGATCCAAATCTCTGACGGACTTATGATGTGCCGGTTACCGAACGGCAAGGTATTCGTGCCAGTTTGAGGGCAACAAAACAGGAAAGACCCCTCGCGTGTTTTACTTCAAGCGCAGTCAATCGATGCTGGGCAGCGCCTTTACCATCGCAGAACTGGTGTTCCACGGTGTGGTGCGTGACGTGCGCACACAACACTCAAATGCCGTGATCGCGATCTTGATCAATATCCTGCAGATTCTTCTGATCGCTATGGTTTTTTATCTACTTATGACCTTCATGGGCCCGCGCGTGGCCAAGATCAGGGGTGAATTCATCCTGTATCTGCTGTCGGGTGTGTTTCTTTTCATGATGCATACCCAGTCGATTGCAGCCATGTCCAAGTTAGGTGGAAAAAACAATCCAATGATGCAGCATTCTCCGATGAACGCCATGGTCATGTTGCTCGCCTCGGCATTTGGTGCGCTTTACAAGCAGATCATGTCGATTACCGTGATCTTGTTCGTCTACAGCGTCGCAGTGGCGCCTCTTGAAATTCAGGACCCGGGTGGAGCCTTTGGGATGCTGATACTGGCGTGGTTCACCGGGTGTTCGATTGGTTTGGTGTTTATGGCGCTTAAGCCGTGGTTTCCAACAACCGCTACAATGCTGAGCACCATCTATCGGCGGCTGAACATGGTGTTTTCAGGCAAAATGTTTCTGGGAAACGCATTGGGTGGAAGTGTTTTGATGATGTTTGCGTGGAACCCTTTGTTTCATCTTATTGATCAGTGCCGAGGGTTTGTGTTCCGCAACTATTATCCACGCAACTCCGACTGGGAGTATGCACTTTGGGTCGGGATCGCTCTGACAATGATTGGCTTGTTGGGCGATTTCTTCTCGCGCAAGCACATGTCCCAAAGCTGGAACGCTCGACGTTAACTTGCCACGCGCAGGGTCAGGTTGATCCGTCCGCCCTTGGGCAACAGGCGGGATGATCCGGGCCTGATCCGATCAACGCCGTGATAGGTCAGCCGAGCCGGGCCGCCCATGATCACCACATCGCCCGAGCTTAGCCAAACAGATTCCGTTTTGCCGCCGCGCGTTGTATTGCCAATGCGAAACAGGGCGTCATCGCCTAGCGAGATTGAAAGTACTGGCCAGGAAAAATCTGCCTCGTCCTTATCCTGATGCAGGCCCATCTTGGCGCTCTCGTCATAGTAGTTGATCAGGCAACAATCCGGTTCACGTTCGGCGCTGACCAAATCTTGCCAAATGGTCAAGATCGCCTCGGGAATCGCGGGCCATCTTTCACCTTTGGGGTGGTGATCCTGATAACGATAGCCTGATCTATCGGTGACCCAACCCAGCGCCCCAGCCGAGGTCATGCGCACCGACATCTCCTTGCCTGGTGGTGTCACAGGCCGCACCAATGGCGCGGCTTTCAGAATCGGGCGCAATGCCTCGATCAGTCGGGTCTGGGCGGCACTGTCCAGATACCCTTTCCTGATATCGAACCCCCGCAAAAGCAGCTGCGCCATACCTGATTCCCCATTCCTTACCAAATCCTTGCCAAAAAAGGCTGCAGATTCCCGAAAACCTGCGATTCAGAGTGCTTGCAGGCCATTGGTCCGGACCTTATATACGCCGGGACGCGCGATGGTGTAGTGCTGTCGCGCACATCAGATCGGGGACAGGATGCCATAACGGGTCCGGCCCTCGGGACATCGCCTTAAATTGAAAGGGATCAAAATTATGGGAAAAGTAATCGGCATTGACCTTGGTACCACAAACTCGTGCGTTGCCATCATGGACGGCTCGCAGCCGAAGGTCATCGAAAACGCAGAAGGGGCGCGGACCACGCCCTCGATCGTCGCCTTCACCGAAGATGAGCGACTGGTCGGTCAGCCTGCAAAACGTCAGGCGGTCACCAACCCCGACAACACGATTTTCGGCGTCAAGCGTCTGATCGGTCGTCGTGTGGATGATGCTGAAGTCGAAAAAGACAAGAAAATGGTGCCCTATGCCATCGTCGATGGCGGCAATGGTGACGCATGGGTGGAAGCCCGTGGTGAAAAGTACTCCCCAAGCCAGATCTCGGCCTTCACTCTGGGCAAGATGAAGGAAACCGCCGAGAGCTATCTGGGTGAGGAAGTCACGCAGGCGGTTATCACCGTTCCGGCCTATTTCAACGACGCGCAGCGTCAGGCCACCAAAGACGCCGGTAAAATCGCCGGCCTGGAAGTGCTGCGGATCATCAACGAACCGACAGCGGCTGCTCTGGCTTATGGTCTGGACAAAGAAGAAACCCAAACCATCGCGGTCTATGACCTTGGTGGCGGTACCTTCGACGTGACCATTCTGGAAATCGACGACGGCCTGTTCGAAGTTAAGTCGACCAATGGTGACACCTTCCTGGGTGGTGAAGACTTTGACATGCGCATCGTCAACTACCTGGCGGATGAGTTCAAAAAGGAACACGGTGTCGATCTGTCTGCTGACAAGATGGCCCTGCAACGTCTGAAAGAAGCCGCCGAGAAAGCCAAGATCGAACTCAGCTCGACCTCGCAGACCGAGATCAACCAGCCTTTCATCTCGATGGGTTCCAACGGTCAGCCGCTGCACATGGTCATGAAGCTGACCCGTGCCAAGCTGGAATCGCTGGTTGCGGACCTGATCAAGAAGTCGATGAAGCCCTGCCAGGCAGCCCTGAAAGACGCCGGTCTGTCGGCTGCTGACGTAGACGAAGTTGTTCTGGTTGGTGGTATGACCCGGATGCCGAAAGTGATCGAAGAGGTCACCAAGTTCTTTGGCAAAGAACCCCACAAGGGCGTGAACCCGGACGAAGTGGTTGCCATGGGCGCCGCCATTCAGGCCGGTGTTCTGCAGGGCGACGTCAAAGACGTGGTTCTGCTGGACGTGACCCCGCTGTCGCTGGGCATTGAAACCCTGGGTGGCGTGTTCACCCGCCTGATCGACCGCAACACCACGATCCCGACCAAGAAGTCTCAGGTCTTCTCGACCGCCGAGGACAACCAGAACGCCGTGACTATCCGCGTGTTCCAGGGTGAACGTGAAATGGCTGCGGACAACAAGATCCTGGGTCAGTTCAACCTCGAAGATATCCCACCCGCACCGCGCGGTATGCCTCAAATCGAGGTGACTTTTGACATCGACGCCAACGGCATTGTCTCGGTTTCGGCCAAGGACAAAGGCACCGGCAAAGAGCAGAAGATTACCATCCAGGCCTCGGGTGGTCTGTCCGACGAGGACATTGAAAAGATGGTCAAGGACGCCGAAGAGAACGCGGAAGCCGACAAGGAACGCCGTGAGCTGGTCGACGCCAAAAACCAAGCGGAAAGCCTCATCCACTCGACCGAGAAGTCGATGGAAGAACATTCCGATAAGGTTGACCCGACCACCATCGAAGCCATCGAGCTGGCGATTGCCGCGCTGAAGGACGAGCTGGAAACGGAAAATGCCGACAAGATCAAGTCGGGCATCCAGAACGTCACTGAAGCGGCCATGAAGCTGGGTGAAGCTATCTACAAGGCGCAAGCCGAAGAGGGCGAAGATGAGCCTGCGGCAGCTGACGAAGCGCCAGCCGACGATGACATTGTCGACGCCGAGTTCGAAGATCTGGACGACGACAAACGTAAGTAACGGGTAACCGGGCCAATGCGGGCCGGTCCGGTTGCCGGGCCGGCCCGATTACGTTGAGGCAGAAGGAAACACTGATGTCAAAACGCGACTACTACGATGTGCTCGGCGTGACCAAGGGCGCATCGGCGGACGAGATCAAGAAGGGTTTTCGCAAGAAAGCCAAAGAGTTGCATCCCGACCGCAACAAAGACAACCCGGATGCTGAGGCGCAGTTCAAAGAAGCGAACGAAGCCTATGACGTGCTGAAGGACGCGGACCGCAAGGCCGCTTACGACCGGTTCGGCCATGCCGCCTTTGAAAACGGTATGGGTGGTGGCGGTCGACCTGGCGGTGGCTTTGGGCAGGGTGATTTCTCTAGTGCATTCTCGGATGTATTCGATGATCTGTTCGGCGATTTCATGGGTGGCCAGCGTGGCGGCGGTGGCCGTCGCGCGGCGCGCGGATCAGACCTGCGCTACAACCTACGCGTGACGCTGGAAGAGGCCTATGCAGGCCTGCAAAAAACCATCAATGTCCCTGCTGCTGTGGCCTGTTCGTCTTGTGACGGAACCGGGGCCGAGGGCGGCGCCGAGCCGATTACCTGCCCCACCTGTTCCGGCATGGGCAAAGTACGCGCGCAGCAAGGGTTTTTCACCGTTGAGCGCACCTGCCCCACCTGTTCCGGGCTGGGTCAGATCATCAAAAACCCCTGCAAGGTTTGCAGCGGCTCTGGCCGGGTGGAAAAAGAACGCGCCCTGTCGGTGAACATCCCCGCAGGCGTTGAAACCGGAACTCGCATTCGTCTGGCTGGCGAAGGCGAGGCGGGAATGCGCGGTGGCCCTCCCGGCGATCTCTATATCTTTGTCGAGGTCTCCGAACACAAGCTGTTCGAGCGCGATAGCGTGAACCTTTATTGCCGTGTGCCCGTCAGCATGGCCAAAGCCGCGCTGGGTGGGTCCATCGAAGTACCTACGATTGATGGTGGCCGCGGCCGCGTGCAAATACCAGCTGGCAGTCAGTCGGGCCGCCAGATGCGTCTGCGCAGCAAAGGCATGCCAGCCCTTCGTGGCGGTGGTGTTGGAGACATGTTCATCGAACTGGCTGTGGAAACGCCGGTTAATCTGACCAGCCGCCAGAAAGAGCTGCTTCGAGAATTCGATGATCTGGGTGAAGATAACCATCCGGAATCAAAAAGTTTTTTCTCGTCTGTCAAGTCTTTCTGGGATGGGATGAAAAGCTAGACCAAGAAACAGGCCGCTCCAAAATGGGGCGGCCTTTTGCATTGGGGGCTCTGCCCCCGCCGCCCTACGGGCGTCTCCCCCGGGATATTTAGAGCCAGATGAAGTTTGGATCCCCTGCTTCATCTGGCCAGAAATATCCCGGAGCGCGAGGCAGAGCCTCGCATGGATTCAACCTCAATTGGTCTTATTTCCTTGTTGGATGTGGCCTTATGACCCGCAGATTGATGCTTGATTTCCGAGACCTGTCCTGAGATTGTCCCAATCAACCGTTGGGGTGCCCTGAATTCAGGGCTGAGAGGCGCGTGCGTCAACCCATCGAACCTGATCCGGGCAATACCGGCGGAGGGAACGGTCTAACACAAACAGACGTTTTCCATACCCCGTTGCCCAAGTAAGTGGAGCAACGACGTGGTACCAATTGCATTGACCATTGCGGGATCTGACAGCGGGGGCGGGGCGGGCATTCAGGCCGATCTCAAGGCGATGTCGGCATTGGGAGTGTTTGGCTGCAGCGTGATCACCGCTGTTACGGCGCAAAACACGCAGGCTGTTACGGCTGTGCATGGTATTCCGCTGGATGTGATTGCGGCTCAGATCGACGCTGTTCTGAGTGATTTGGATGTACGGGCCATCAAGATTGGAATGTTGGCCACGCCTGAGATCATCCGGACGGTAGCGGACGGGATTTCAAGATATGGCGGGCCTGTCGTACTCGACCCGGTTATGGTGGCAAAATCCGGTGACGCTTTGTTGGCGCAAGAGGCGGTTCAAACCTTGCGCGAGGTCTTGCTGCCGCGCGCGACGGTCCTGACACCCAACCTGCCAGAGGCGGCGTGTCTGCTGGGGCAGTGCGGCGCGGCTTCACCTGCAGAGATGATCACTCAAGGTAAAGCGCTGTGCGCGTTGGGCGCAGGGGCGGTCTTGATGAAGGGAGGGCATGGCGCGGGTGTTATTTGTCATGATCTTCTGGTCGATGAAACGGGCGTGATCGCCGAGTTTCAGGCCCCGCGGCAGAACACAACAAACACGCATGGAACCGGCTGCACGCTGTCGTCTTCGATTGCTGCCGGTTTGGCCAAAGGACTGTCCCTGATCGATTCGACACGTGAAGCGCATGGGTATCTGCAGGGCGCGATTGCACAGGCAGATACGCTAAGGGTAGGAGCGGGTCACGGCCCGGTGCATCACTTCTACCGGATGTGGTCGGCGTGACGATCTGGTCCGTCATAGGGGCCGGTGTGGCAGGGCTGGCCGTCGCCAGCGAGCTGACCGCGCGCGGGGCAAAGGTACAGGTGTTCGATCCCAAAGGCCCGCCTGGCCCGCATGGGTGTTCCTGGTGGGCAGGTGGCATGTTGGCGCCTTGGTGTGAATATGAAAATGCGGAAGAACCGGTTTTGCGACTAGGCCAAGAAGCCATCGCGTGGTGGGCGGATCGTACAGCCGTGAGCCGGTGCGGTACACTGGTTGTTGCCAACGCTCGGGATGTGCCTGACTTGCGACGTTTCGCGCGCAGGACCGAAGCGTTTTGCGAGGCAGATAGGGAAAAGATCGTTGAAATAGAGCCTGATCTGCATGGATTCAGCAAGGGGCTGTACTTCGGACAAGAGGCGCATCTTGATCCAAGGCAAGCGCTGCATGACCTGTACCGTTACCTGAAAGACCAAGGTGTGGTGTTTCATCACAAGCCCGCACCCGCGCAGTTGGAGAATGCGATCGACTGCAGGGGGCTTCAAGCGCGAGATGCTTTGCCCGATTTGCGGGGCGTAAAGGGCGAGATGCTGGTTGTGCGGTGCCCTGATGTGACCCTGACGCGCCCGGTGCGTCTGCTGCATCCGCGGATACCGCTTTACATCGTGCCGCGTGGTGAGGGCACTTACATGCTGGGCGCGACCATGATCGAAAGCGAAGACAGTAGCCGGATCACCGCGCGCTCAATGCTGGAACTGCTCAGCGCGGCCTACGCTTTGAACCCGGCCTTTGGTGAGGCTGAGGTGCTGGAAATCGGCGTCGATCTGCGCCCTGCCTTTCCTGACAACCTGCCGCGTATTCGGCGTTTGGGCCGGGCGATCTATGCCAATGGCCTCTACCGCCATGGCTACCTGTTGGCGCCTGCCTTGGCACAGGGCGTGGCCGATCTGGCGCTTGAGAACAAACATACGGAGATGGTCGATGAAGATCGTGCTTAATGGCGACCCCAAGGAGGTAAAGGCCTCCAGCTTGGCAGAGCTGCTAGAGGAATGCGGTTTCTCGGGCCGTGTTGCAACGGCGGTGAACGAGGAATTCGTCCCCTCCAGTCTACGCATTGCCCATGCCCTGTCTGAAGGTGACCGGATCGAAATCCTGTCGCCGATGCAAGGAGGGTGAGGATGAAAAGCTTCTATGGCGTCGCTCTGCCCAACCCGCTGATGCTGGGCACCGCGCAATATCCCAGCCCTGCTATCCTTGAAAAGGCGTTCCGCGACAGCGGCGCGGGTGTGGCGACAGTCTCTCTGCGGCGGGAAGCGGGGGCCGGGCAGACATTTTGGCAGATGATCCGCGATCTGGGCGTGCTGGTGCTGCCCAACACGGCCGGGTGTCATACGGTTAAAGAAGCGGTGACCACCGCGCATATGGCCCGCGAGGTCTTTGAGACCAAGTGGATCAAGCTGGAGCTGATCGGCCATACCGACAGTCTGCAGCCGGACGTTTTTCAACTGGTCGAGGCCGCGCGCATCCTGACCGAGGACGGGTTCGAGGTCTTCCCGTACACCACCGACGATTTGATCGTAGGCGGGCGGCTGCTTGAGGCCGGGTGCGAGGTTCTGATGCCCTGGGGTGCGCCAATCGGTTCGGGCCGGGGGCTAAACAACGAATACGCCCTGCGCGCAATGCGGGCCGAGTTTCCGGATGTGCCGCTGGTGATTGATGCCGGGATCGGCCTGCCCAGCCATGCGGCCCACGCGATGGAGCTGGGATATGATGCCGTCTTGCTGAACACAGCCGTCGCCCGCGCCGGTGATCCGGCGTTGATGGCAAAGGCGATGATGCGCGCGGTTGAGGCCGGGCAGCTGGCCTATCAGGCCGACCCGATCGAGGCGCGGGACATGGCCGAACCCTCAACCCCCGTTGTTGGAAAGGCGTTCCTGTCATGAGCTTGGACCGTTTTTACCCGATCTTTGACCACTCGGACTGGCTGCGGCGGATGATGCCCTTGGGTGTAAAGCTGGTCCAGCTGCGCATGAAGGATCAGCCGGACGATGTTGTCCGGGCCGAGATCGCGACCTCTCGCGAATTGTGCAATCAGCATGGCGCGGTTCTGGTGGTGAACGATTTTTGGCAGGCTGCGATAGATGCTGGCTGCGACTGGATCCATCTGGGGCAGGAAGATCTGGATGATGCCGACCTCAAGGCGATCCGAAAAGCGGGCCTAAAGCTGGGCGTTTCCACCCATGACGATAATGAGCTAGAGCGCGTTCTGGCCATGGACCCCGACTATGTCGCGCTGGGGCCGGTCTATCCGACGATCCTGAAAAAGATGAAGTGGGAGCAGCAGGGCTTGCCGCGAGTCACCGAGTGGAAGGCCCGTGTGGGCGATATCCCTCTGGTCGGGATCGGTGGTATGAGCGTCGAACGCGCGCCCGGCGTGCTTGAGGCAGGGGCCGACATTGTCTCGGTCGTTACGGACATTACCCATAACGCCGACCCCGAGGCGCGGGTGCGCCAGTGGATCGAGGCTACCAGATGAACCGCTACGCCCGCCAGATGATCCTGCCTGCGATTGGGGGTGAAGGGCAGGCGCGCCTGTCCAAGGCGCGTGTTCTGGTTGTCGGGGCGGGCGGATTGGCGGCTCCGGTCCTGCCTTTGCTGGCCGGGGCAGGCGTTGGCCATCTGACGATCCTCGATGCGGATGAGGTGGCCCTGTCTAACCTGCATCGACAGACGCTGTTTACCGAGGCCGATTGCGGACGCTCAAAGGTCGAAGTTGCAGCCGATCGTTGTCGTGCTTTGAATTCAGATATCGACGTCATGGCGGTACATCAGGCTCTAACATGCCAAAATGCGGCTGGTTTTGTCTCGCAAGCCGATCTGATCCTCGACTGTGCGGACAGCTATGCCGCCAGCTACACCCTGTCGGATATATGCCTCACCTTGGGCAAGCCATTGGTCAGCGCCTCGGTGCTGGGTCTGTCTGGCTATGTGGGTGCGTTCTGCGGCGGTGCGCCGTCATTGCGGGCCGTGTTCCCCGAGGCCCCGACCAGCGGAGCGAGCTGTGCCACGGCAGGTGTTCTGGGACCGGTTGTGGGGATGATCGGCGCGATGCAGGCGCAGATGGCGTTGGCTTTGATCCTCGGCCTCGACCCGTCGCCCCTTGGCCAGATGGTGCAGGTGGATGCCCAGACCTTCCGAAGCTCCAGCTTCCGCTTTGACACGGCGCCCGAGCCTGAGCAATCCTTCGCCTTCGTGGCTGCCACACAACTGTCTTCGGACGATGTGATTGTTGAGCTTCGAAGTGAAGACGAAGCTCCTCAACCCAACCATCCCCTGGCACGTCGCCTAAGCGTGGAACACCTGAAATCAGAGCCTAACAAGGCAAAACGATTGGCTTTGTGCTGTGCAACTGGTCTGCGAGCCTGGCGTGCGGCTGAACAGATTGAACCGGATTGGCCGGGCGAGATTGTCCTCGTTGCGGCCTCAACCTCGTGAGTGAAAAGGAAACGCGAGACATGAAGAAACTGATCGCTGCTATTGCCCTGCTTGCCGCTGCGCCCGCTTGGGCCGAAGACAAGATGACTGTCCTGCTGGACTGGTTCGTAAACCCCGATCACGGCCCCATCATTGTGGCGCAGGAAAACGGCTATTTCGCCGAGCAGGGCCTCGAGGTTGAGATCGTTCCACCCGCCGATCCCTCTGCCCCGCCGCGTCTGGTGGCCGCTGGTCAGGCCGAACTGGCCGTATCCTACCAGCCGCAACTGCACCTGCAGATCCACGAGGGCCTGCCGTTGAAGCGTGTTGGTACGCTGGTCGCGACCCCTCTGAACTGTCTGCTGGTTCTGGAAGACGGCCCGATCAAATCGCCTGCTGACCTGAAAGGCAAGAAAATCGGCTTCTCGGTCGCTGGTGTGGAAGAAGCGGTTTTGACCACTGTGCTGGGCAAATATGACGTAGCACTGGACGATGTTGAACTGATCAACGTGAACTTCTCTCTGTCTCCGTCGCTGATGACCGGTCAGGTGGATGCGGTGATCGGTGCGTATCGCAACTTCGAGCTGAACCAAATGGATATCGAAGGTGTCCCCGGCACCTGCTTTTACATCGAGGAAGAAGGCGTGCCGCCCTATGATGAGCTGATCTATGTCGCCAACCCTGACACCATGGACGCGGACATGATCGCGCGTTTTCTGGCCGCGACCGAAAAGGCGACACAGTATATCGTCAACAATCCCGAAAAAAGCTGGGAAATTTTTGCCTCAACTTCGCCAGAGTTGCAGGATGAGCTGAACGCGCGTGCTTGGGTTGACACACTGCCCCGCTTTGCTTTGCGCCCTGCCGGTTTTGACGCGGGTCGGTATGCGCGGTTCGAGCAGTTCCTGAAAGACAGCGGCATGATCGACAGCATCAACCCGGTTGGCGACATCACCATCGACGTGACCGCGCAATGAGCGACTATGGCAAAGCCTTCACGCTGATGCGTGATGCGGCGCAGGGGCCGTGGCGGGACTACACCCGCCACGCCTTTGTCGAGGGCCTGAAGGATGGAACGCTGCCGCGTGATGCGTTCTTGCATTATCTGCGACAGGATTATGTGTTCCTCACCCATTTCTCGCGTGCTTGGGCGCTGGCCGTGGTCAAGGCACAGACGCATGAGGAAATGCAGGTAGCCGCCGCCACGGTGAACGGTCTGATGCATGAAGAGATGATGCTGCATGTCGGCGTCTGCGAAGCCGAAGGCATTTCCCGAGAGGAGTTGATCGCCACACCCGAGCGGCCCGAAAACCTCGCCTATACCCGCTTTGTGCTCGAATCCGGCTATTCGGGCGACTATCTGAACCTGCTGGCGGCGCTTTTGCCCTGCGTCATCGGCTATGCCGAGATCGGCTCGCGTTTGGCGCAAGAGGCGACATCCGAGACCTATCGCCCCTGGATCGATACTTATGCGGGTGAGCAGTATCAAAGCTATTGCCATGACATCGGAGCGCTGATGGATGGCGCTTTGATTCGGCGGCTTGGCCCAAACTATGCCGCGCTGCCGGTTTGGGCGGACCTCTGCAAGACCTTTGAGATGGCAACGCAGCTGGAAGTCAATTTCTGGCAAATGGGTCTGACCCCATGACGCCAGCGCCCGATCTGACCATCAGCGGCACAGCCACCATCGACGGCACGTCTTTGTTTGTGCCGTTGACCCTGACCCTTGAGGCCGGGGCGTGGACGTGTCTGCTGGGCGGATCGGGCGTTGGTAAAACCACGGTCCTGCGGCTGATTGCAGGGCTGGAGACCGGGGCAGTCTTCACGGGCCAGATCACTGCTGGTGACGGACAGCCGGTGCCGGATCGTGTCGCCTATATGGCGCAGGACGATTTGCTGCTGCCTTGGGCGAATGTGGCACAAAACGTCTCGCTTGGCGCGCGGTTGCGGGGCGAAAAGCCCAATCTGGACCGTCGTGACCGTCTGATCGAACGGATGCGCTTGCAAGATCACATGACCAAGAAACCGTCGGAACTGTCGGGCGGCCAACGCCAGCGCGTGGCTTTGGCCCGCACGTTGATGGAAGATCGCCCCATTGTCCTGCTGGATGAGCCGTTTTCGGCCCTCGACGCCCGCACCCGTGCGGATATGCAGGATTTGGCCGCTGAGGTGTTGCAGGGGCGAACCGTTCTGCTGGTTACCCATGATCCGGCTGAGGCCGCACGTCTGGGCCAATCGATCACCGTCATGACACAGGATGGCCTGACACCCTGCGCTCCGCCCAAGGCCCCGGCACCGCGCCATGTGGACGACCTTGAGACGCTGGAAACCCAGGGCGCACTGCTCAAACTGTTGAGAGAGGCGTCATGAAATACCTCTCTGCCCTAGCCGCGACGGTGTTTGCCGTAGCCATCTGGCAGGCCATTGTCTCGATCACCGGCCTGCCGAAATTCATCCTGCCCGGACCTGCGGTCGTGGCCGAGACCTGGTGGCAGAACCGATGGTTGATTGCGGAACATACCTGGATCACAGCGGTTGAGGTCGTGATCGGCCTGGCGGTGGGTACCGTTCTAGGCGTCGTCACCGCGCTGCAACTGGCCAATTCGCGGGCCGCACGGGTGCTGGTGCAGCCGATGCTGGTGTTCACGCAGGCTCTGCCGGTCTTTGCGCTGGCGCCGCTGCTTACGCTGTGGCTGGGTTATGGCCTTTGGTCTAAGGTCGCGATGGCGGTGCTCATCATCTATTTCCCGATCACCTCGTCTTTCTTTGACGGGTTAATGCGCACCCCGTCCGGTTATCTGGACCTTGCGCGGACCATGCAGGCTAGCAGACGATCTGTACTCTGGTATATTCGAATCCCGGCGGCCTTTCCTTCGCTGGCCTCGGGGATGCGGTTGGCGGCGGTCTATGCGCCGATTGGGGCGGTGATCGGCGAATGGGTCGGGTCGTCACAAGGTTTGGGCTATCTGATGCTGCTGGCCAATGGTCGCGCCAAAACCGATCTGATGTTTGCCGCAATGCTGACGCTGGGCGTGTTCTCGATTGTTCTACACATGGTCGTCCGACGCGCCACGGCGCGTATGGCGGGTGAGATGCGTTAACCATTCAGAAACCGATTCTGCGCCAGTGTCAGATCATGACACAGGACGCCTTTGCCGAAGCCCCCATGCTCTTCGATACGGACGAAGCGCCAGCGCAGCCGCTGCCGACGGGTCGGTTACCCTCCTACATCAAAGACCATCGCAAGCGGCTGCGCGAACGGTTCATGGCGGGCGGTTCAGCCGCGATGCCGGATTATGAGCTGTTGGAACTGGTCCTGTTCCGCTCCATCCCCCGGCAAGACGTGAAGCCGCTGGCCCGCGCGCTGATGGATACGTTTGGCGATTTCAACCGCGTTCTGACCGCGCCCGAAGAACGGCTGCGGCAGATTAAGGGTGTTGGGGATACAGTGATCACCGACCTGAAAATCCTTGAGGCCTGCGCCCACCGTATGGCGCGCGCACGGGTGATGCAGCGGCATGTGATCTCAGGCTGGGACGCGCTGCTGGACTATTGCCATACCACCATGGCCCATCGTGAGACCGAGCAGTTCCGCGTGTTCTATCTGGACCGCAAGAACGTACTGATCGCGGATGAAGAGCAGGCCAAGGGCACCGTTGATCACGTACCGGTCTATCCGCGCGAGGTGGCGAAGCGCGCACTGGAGCTGAATGCTTCGGCCCTGATCCTGGTGCATAACCACCCGTCAGGCGACCCGACGCCGTCGAAATCCGATATCGATATGACAAACCGCATTCAAGATGCCTGCACCGCGTTGGGCCTGACCCTGCATGACCATCTCATCATTGGCAAATCGACCGAGCTGAGTTTTCGGTCCGAAGGATACCTCTAGCGTGTCATTCGACCCAGATTTCAACGCGGCGGTTGACTTTGCGGCCCCATTCGGTGTCGTCGCAGGCCATGGGCATCGCCTCACCGAACCCGTCGACCGCGATCTCGATACTCTCGGGTATCTCGGTCTCAACAGCCCCGAGAACCGAGTTCCGAACGGTTTGCGCACGGCGCAGGGCGATGCGGGCATTGGTGCTGGCAGGCCCATCCCCGTCACTGAACCCGACAAACAGCAGTTTGCGGGCGTTCAGCGTTCCGGTCTCAAGCGCCTGCGCGAGATATTGAATGTTCGAGCGTGATTGGGCGTCGGGTCTGGACGATCCGGGCTCGAACCGAACCGACAGCGACAAACGCGCCATCGGACGTAGTGTATCGACCATGCGCTGAACCTCTTCCAGCCCAACCTCGGCCCCGCCGGATACAATGGCGTTTGACAGGCGGTCGCCCTGCAAACCAATTCGCGTTCTTTCCGGTGTCTGATCGACATATCCGGCCTGCCGGATGGCCAATTGGGCATCAGCGCCCAAGCTATAGGCCAGGAATTGACGTGCGATCCGCGGCAGGCGGCGTTCCGGCAGGTAGAGGAACATCGGCAGTGTCAGCGGATAGTCTTCGGTCTTGATCGCTTCACGTGATGCGGCGAGCGCATGCCCGCACCCACCAGTCAACGGCAGAGCGCGCGTGTTATCGGCCGAGGCATGGCTGGCGATCCCAATCGCAAAGGAATCCTTCGCCACGGCCTGTACCAGATCGCCGTTGCGCCCGTGGCGTATGGCATCAGAAGTCAGCTCCACATCTGCCGGGGCCAACAGCTGATCCTCGACAGCTTGGGCGAGCCCCGATCCCGCATCCGGCATATGCAGCGCGATAGGCGCATCAGGTCCACCCAGATCCGCCCAGTTTGTGACCTCACCGGACAGAACACGTGCCAGATCGGCGGGTGAAATCTGACCGGTAATGTTGTCCCGGGCAACAACCGGGACCATGGCATCCAATGCAATCACCCGCGACCGGCGAGGGCGGGTCAGGTCGCCTAGCCCGGCCTCTGCGGCTGCGGTCTGTTCAGCCTCACGGATTTCACGCAGGGCCATGACGATGTCGGCATCATTTGCGATCAGATCGGAAAATCCCTGATCCGTGTTTCCGACGCGAAAGAACAATCGCGCAAGTGGCGCCGTTCGCCCCGACTGAAACAGTTCATAGGCAAAGCTGCGTTCATCCACCCGTTTCGGCGTTGCGGTCAGCCCCTCTTGCCGCGCGAAACCAATGATCAGAGCGGGCAAAACGGTTTCGGCCATGACCGACGAGCCCGAAAACCAGACCTCGGCCACGAAATCCGTCAGATTCGGGCAGGCGGGGCCATCACAGGTGACGCCCGAGCCGTCGACTGTCAGCTCTCCGAATTGTGTGTCGACGCGGTAGAATTCGCCATCAAAACCCAGCAGGTCGCCCGTGATCTCGACCTGGCCGTCATGCGAAGTGAGGGTGATGTCCTGCGCCACAGCACTTGTTCCAAGTGTTGCTGAGATCAGCGCGGCCACTGCCACACGGAAAAATGTCATCAGAGAGTCGAGCCTGTCTGCGGGTTACTTTGCCGCGATTGTCAGGTCTTGGAGCAGATTATTCAACACCAGAAACTCGCCCAATTGCGAGCAGTCCGGTACGGCCACGCTCAGATCACGTGACCGTAGGCCTGTGTTGGCCCGCAGCTCGATGGACTGAACGTTCAAGGTGTGACCGCAATTGTTTTCGGTCACTTCCGCTTCGACGGTCAGGTCGATGGTTCCCGTTTGCTGGGACTGGCCCGCCGGGAACGAATATACTTCGATATTTTGGGCGTCTGTCAGTCCTGAATGGCCTAGGCTGACAACACTGCCAGCGCCTGCTGTGGCGCTGTTCGACCAGACGTGACCATCGCCACCATAGCTGGCGCCGAATTCCAGTGCGTGAATTTGCAACGCTTTGTCGCCCTTCCACTGCAGTGCCACACGATCATAGTCTTTCAGATCAGGGACATGGGTCGTGGCGACGGTCCCAGTTTGATCCGGGAATGAGATCAGAAAGATCGCATATTCAGACAGCGCCGGGATGGTTACCCTGAGCGTGCCGTTCTGATCGGTGACTTGCGTCAGGGTCAGGCCGCTGTGGTGAATGCTGATCCGCTCATTGCCGCGACACGGAGATTTGATGGTCAGGCGGGCCTGCGCGCCGGGCACGGCAACAGCGCGGGCGCTTAGGTTACAGGATTTCTGTGTGGGCTTCTGTCGGGGTTCGACACGGGTGGTTTTGGGCGCAACAACAGCGTCGTCAGCGCCAGATGCGGTTGCTGAGGCTGAGGTCAGCACGATGCTATCCAACCCTGCCAGAACCGACGTTTGATTTGTTTGCGTAGCCGCAGCAATTTGGTTCTGCGCATCGCTTGGTTGCGCAGCTGTTCCATATTGCATCAAGTAACCAATGCCCAGGGCACAGGCGATTGTGCCGCACATGGTCACGTAGTTTCTTACAACAAACAAGACACCCTCCCCAGTTGAAGGAGCGAGTCGCACACTGATCCTGAATCGAGGCTTATTTGTGTCCTCGAAACGGACTCATTGTGATCAGGATGTCGATGACGTTAGGTTAACCTGCCATGGCAATGTTTGAACTTCTTGCCAGATCCGCAGGGGCAAGGGTCGTTTCGCGACGGGTTACCCCAGGTCGACGGATCGGTTTCGTCAAATCCCGGCAGCGCGTCACCTGACGCGGCAGCTTCGGCTTTGGCCTCGGCCCGATCGGTTGCCTGATCCACCGCAGCTTGCGTCTGAGCCTGCTGTGCCGCCATCTGCGCCAGCATCTCTTTCTGCTCTTCCTCGGTCAGTGGACGAACGCGTGACAGCTGCTGTGTCACGGTTTCGCGCAGGCTGTCCAACATGCCTTCGAACAGTTGGAAACTTTCGGTTTTGTATTCGTTCAGCGGATCGCGCTGTGCGTAGCCCCGGAACCCAACGACCGAGCGCAGATGTTCCAGCGTCAGCAGATGCTCGCGCCACTTGCTGTCGATGGTTTGCAGTAGCACCTGCTTTTCGATGTTGCGCATGTTTTCGGGGCCAAAGGCAACGGCCTTCTGCGCCATCATCTCGTCGGCGGACTTGATCAGGCGTTCACGCACCTGCTCGTCATCAACGCCTTCTTCGGCGGCCCAGTCCTGAACTGGTGCGTCGATGGTCAGCTTGTCTTTGATTGCCTCATGTAGACCTTCAGTATCCCACTGATCCGCATAGGATTTCGGCGGCATGTATTCGTCGATCAGATCGTCGATCACCTGCTCGCGCATATCCGAGACGATCTCGGACAGGTCGTCTGCCGACATGATCTCGCGCCGTTGGCTAAAGACCACCTTCCGCTGGTCGTTCATCACATCGTCGAATTTCAGAACGTTTTTGCGCATGTCAAAGTTGCGGCCTTCGACTTTGGATTGCGCGCGCTCCAGAGATTTGTTGACCCAGGGGTGAATGATGGCTTCGCCTTCTTTCATGCCCAATGTGGTCAGCACCTTGTCCAGCCGTTCTGAGCCGAAGATGCGCATCAGATCGTCTTCGAGGCTGAGGTAGAACACGGTGCGGCCCGGGTCACCCTGACGGCCTGAACGACCACGCAGCTGGTTGTCGATGCGGCGGCTTTCGTGGCGCTCGGACGCCATAACATACAGACCGCCAGCATCCAGAACCTTTTGTTTTTCTTCTGCGTGCTTGGCCTCTTCTGCCGTTCGCAATTCGGCCGGGTCGGCTTCGGGGTTCTCGGCCAGTGCCTGCAGAACCTTCATTTCCACATTGCCGCCCAGCTGAATGTCGGTGCCGCGACCGGCCATGTTGGTGGCGATGGTCACCGCCCCATAGCGACCCGCATCTGCCACGATCTGCGCTTCTTGCTCGTGCTGGCGGGCGTTCAGAACGTTGTGTTCGATCTTTTCCTTACTCAGCATCTGGCTAAGAACTTCGGATTTCTCAATCGAAGTGGTGCCAATCAGAACTGGTTGGCCTTTTGCGCTGGCCTCTTTCGCTTCTTTGATGATCGCGCCGTATTTCTCCATTGCGGTGCGATAGACCTGATCGTCTTCATCCAGACGTGCAATTGGCTTGTTGGTCGGCACTTCGACCACGCCCAAACCGTAGATTTCAGCGAATTCCTCAGCCTCGGTCAGCGCTGTACCGGTCATGCCGCCCAGCTTGCCATACAGGCGAAAGTAGTTCTGGAAGGTCACACTGGCCAGCGTCACGTTTTCGGGCTGGATCGGTGCACCTTCCTTGGCTTCGATGGCCTGGTGCAGACCTTCTGACAGGCGGCGACCCGGCATCATCCGGCCGGTGAATTCGTCGATCAGAACGACATTGCCATCGCGGACGATGTAATCCTTGTCGCGCTGGAACAGCTTATGCGCGCGCAGGCCCTGGTTCACGTGGTGCACCACTGTCGTGCTTTCAGGATCATACAGGGAATGCCCTTCGGGGATCAGACCTGCCTCGATCAGTTGCTGTTCCAGGAATTCGTTACCTTCATCGGTGAAGGTCACGTTGCGGGACTTTTCGTCCAGCGTGAAATGCTCATCGCTCAACGACGGGATCAGGGCGTCAATCGCGGTATAAAGGTCCGAGCGATCCTGCGACGGCCCCGAGATGATCAGCGGTGTCCGCGCCTCATCAATCAGGATCGAATCGACTTCATCCACAATCGCGAAATTGTGGTGCTTTTGATAAATCTCACCCAGATCGGCCTTCATGTTGTCGCGCAGATAGTCGAAACCCAGTTCGTTATTGGTGGCGTAGGTCACATCGCAGGCATAGGCGGCTTTCTTGTCCGCATCGGGCTGGCCTGACCAGATCACACCGGTCGTCATGCCGAGGGCGGCAAACACCTTGCCCATCCATTCCGCATCCCGCTTGGCCAGGTATTCGTTCACGGTAACGACATGCACACCCTTACCGGTCAACGCGTTTAGATAGGCGGGGAAGGTGGCGACAAGCGTCTTGCCCTCACCCGTTTTCATTTCCGAGATATTGCCCTGATGCAGGAAGGCGCCGCCCATCAACTGCACGTCAAAGGCACGCAGACCCAGCGCGCGCCGCGCCCCTTCACGAACATTGGCAAAGGCTTCGGGCAGCAGCGCATCCAGGCTTTCGCCCTCGAGCGCGCGTTTGCGCAATTCCTCAGTCTTTTCCTTCAGACCATCGTCAGAGAGTTGTTCGAACTCGGGCTCCAGCGCATTGATCTTTTCGACCAGCGGGCGGGTCGCCTTGATCTTGCGGTCGTTCGGCGTTCCGAAGACCTTTTTGGCGAGCGTTCCGAATCCCAGCATGTTCACTCCAGCGGATCTGTTCTTGTCTTGGTTGCGACAGGCTTGCCCACCTTGCGCGCAACCCATAGATACGGGGGGTGAAAGGCGGCCCTGTCCAAGGCTTCAAAGCGATGTAAGCGGCAGGTTCTGAAGTGTCAACGCCGCGCCCTGTCGCGGCAAAGAAATAGGATGATTCCATGCCCAAAGGCCTCACTTTTCTGCCATCGCTGGCTTTGACTGCCGTGATGGCGCTGCCGTTGGCCGCCGAAACCAAGTCTGACGCCAGCACTGTAATGGCACGGGTTAATGGCGATGAGATCACATTGGGTCACATCATCGCCACTGTCGCAGTGCTGCCGCCACAATACACGCAGATCGAAGACGACGTTCTGTTTGACTTCGTGCTGGAACAGCTGATTCAGCAACAGTTGCTGGGCCAACAGCAACAAGAGCTGACGTCGCAGAACGCGCTGACTCTGGACAACGAAAAGCGGTCCTTGCTGGCAGTGCAGACGGTAGGTGCTCTGACCGACTCGGTTGTAACGGATGAAGCCATTCAGGCCGCCTATGACGCGCAATATGCCGAGTTCGAAGGTGAAGACGAGTTCGACGCCAGCCACATTCTGGTTGAAAGCGAAGACGAGGCCAAGGTGATCAAAGCACAGTTGGATGATGGCGCAGATTTTGCGGAGATGGCGCGCGAGCATTCCACCGGTCCGTCCGGTCCCAATGGCGGATCGCTGGGTTGGTTCGGCAAGGGTCAGATGGTGCCAGAATTCGAAAACGCTGTCGTTGGTCTGGAAAAGGGCCAGATCTCGGACCCCGTTCAAACCCAGTTCGGCTGGCATCTGGTGATCCTGAACGACAAACGCAAATCCGAAGCCCCCGCACTTGAGGCGGTTCGCGATGAGCTTACTCAGACCCTTCAGCAGGACGCGATTCAGGCGCGTATCGATGAACTGACCCAGCAGGCGCAGATCGAACGCTCGCCGTTGGAAGGGGCAGGCCCCGAGATCATCCGCCAGCTGGACCTGATTCAGGAGTAATCTGCGTGGCCACGATCACCAAGGTTTCGCCGCTGGCCCCCGCCGGATTCCCTGACCTGCCCGCAATCGACGGTGTGCGGTTCGCCACCGTTGAAGCCGGGGTGCGGTATCAGGGTCGGACGGACGTCATGCTGGCTGTTCTGGACCCCGGCACCTCGGTCGCCGGGGTTTTCACCCGATCCGCCACCCGCGCCGCGCCTGTGCTGGATTGTCAGGACAAGATCGGCGGGCCCAGCGATGGCCCGGCGGCGATCTTGGTGAATTCGGGCAACGCCAATGCCTTCACTGGTCACTACGGCCAGACCTCGGTGGCCGAAGTCACGCAGGCCGTGTCCAAAGCGACCGGAGTATCAGTTGAGCGCGTCTTTACCTCCTCCACTGGCGTGATTGGTGAGCCGCTGCCGCATGACAAGATCGTTGTGCAGCTTGAGGCGTTGAAATCAGGCCTCAGCCGCCACGCAATCGAAGATGCGGCGCGTGCGATCATGACCACCGATACCTTCCCGAAGGGGGCGAGTGCGCAGGTCGAAATTGATGGCAAAACAGTCTCTATTGCAGGGGTCGCCAAGGGATCGGGCATGATCGCGCCGGATATGGCGACGATGCTGGTCTACATCTTCACCGATGCGCAGGTGGACCAATCCGTGCTGCAAGCGATGCTGGGCGCGCAGACGGACCGGACGTTCAACTGCATTACTGTGGACAGCGATACCTCGACCTCGGATAGCCTGCTGTTATGCGCTACGGGTGCCTCGGGCGTTGATGCCACTGGAAACGAAGCATTTGCCCAAGCGCTTGAAGCGGTGATGCTGGACCTCGCGCAGCAAGTGGTGCGCGACGGCGAAGGGGCCACGAAATTCGTGGAGATCCGCGTGACCGGCGCGGCCAACGATGCCGACGCCAAGACCCACGGGCTAGCCATCGCCAATTCCCCGCTTGTCAAAACTGCCATTGCGGGTGAGGACCCAAACTGGGGTCGCGTGGTCATGGCCATCGGCAAATCCGGTGCCGCTGCCGACCGCGACCGCCTGAGTATCTCGTTCGGAGATATCCTGGTGGCCGAAAAAGGCTGGGTTAGTCCCGAATATCGCGAGGAAGACGCCGCCGCTTATATGAAAGGTCAGGACCTTGTGATCGCTGTCGATCTGGGCTTGGGCGAGGGGCAATCCACCGTTTGGACCTGCGACCTGACCCATGGCTATATCGAGATCAACGCGGATTATCGCTCGTGAAAACGGTTCTGGTATCCGCTGTCGCCCTGATCGACATTGAAGGCCGCGTCCTGCTGGCCCAACGCCCCGCGGGCAAATCCATGGCCGGTCTGTGGGAATTCCCCGGCGGCAAAATCGAACTTGGCGAAACCCCCGAGGCCGCGCTGATCCGTGAGTTGGAAGAGGAGCTGGGCATCAACACCTGGGCCTCCTGCCTCGCGCCGCTGACCTTCGCCAGCCACAGCTATGACGATTTCCATCTGCTGATGCCTCTGTTTGCGTGCCGCAAATGGGAGGGGATTCCGCAGTCTAAGGAGGGTCAGGCTTTGAAATGGGTGCGCGCGAACGATCTGCGGACTTATCCGATGCCTGCGGCGGATGTACCACTGATCCCGATTTTGCGGGAATGGTTGTAATTGTGGGTTGGTATCAACGCTGTGTTCATTTGTCCGGTCCGCGGGACGGAGCGGGCTTTCGCTGCGGCTGCGCCAACGGCCGCTTCAGGTTTCGGAAGTTTTCCTGACAGAGAAACTAAACCGGCCAGTCGAGAAGAAGTGTTCTCCTCTTGCATTAAGTGAGGCTTGCTCCTCTGCCCAGGCCTGCAGCTCATCATCTGGAACAGTTTTTTGCCCGTTCACGTAGGCCACAATGAAGGGCACAATCATTTCGCCATAGCAACCATCATACCTGTCCGTATTTATGATGGAGAAATAGCTCACCTCATTGACGATCAAACCCGTGTTTCGAAGGTGCGCGCCAAGCGTTCGCGGAAGTTTGCTGTCCGCGCAATGCGGTGCAAAAGCCTTGAGCACCTTGTCCATTCGATCCGGATACTCACTGTGCCAACAGACACCTTCCCAGTCTGTGGCAAGGATCAGAGCACGTCCGCCGGGTTTGAGAACACGAAAAACCTCGCTGCAAAACTTCGCTACATCAGGCACATATTCAGCAACCTGGGTGCTAACGACCACATCGAAATAGCTGTCTTTAAATGGGAGTTCGGTCGCATCGGCGCAACGATAGCTTAGCCAGTCATGCTCAATTCGTTTCGTTGCGCGGTCTACCATCTGTTCCGAAATGTCGATGCCTACAACTTCACCATCGGGTCCTGTTTGATCCGCAATTTGAGCCGCGAGAAAGCCGGGGCCGCTTCCAATATCCAGGACCCGCTCGCCCTTTTGAACCGAAATCCTTTGAAGGGTGTCTACTCTTTGAGAAACTACGTCCGGCCCAAGGTACACCGCCTCTAATCGCTCCGCTGCGGCGTCGTCGTATTCCATTCCCATAAAGTGATCCCCCCAATTACTGGCAGTGACGCTAGCATTGCATCTGCTCGTACGGAAGTGGGGCGGCATCGCTGAGCGTTACCAAAGCGGAGGCAATTCAGACATTGGGGCTCGAAGCGAACACTCTCAGAGTACCAGCGCAGCATCGTCTTTTGAGACAGGATGCTGATGCCCGAGCATAACCGGGCACCCTGTTTTCAAACCGAACACCCTACATATTCGGAAAGTAATCCTCGCACTCCCCGTCCCGATACACATCCGCGGTACAGCAATGCAGACCGCCGCCAAAGGCGTAGGCGTCGCGCAGCTCGACTTCGACCACTTCCATGCCCAGCTTGTCCATCTGCTCGGCCTGATAGACCTCGGACTTCTCGACACAGACGGTTTTCGGGTCCAGCACCAGCACGTTCATCGATAGCCAGGTCGAGGAATAGCAGAGCGGCGGCGGCGTGTTGTGGGCCGGTTGGGCGGCGTCCACGATCTCCCACCCGTTTTTCTCGAACATGCCGCGCTGATCT
Organism: Ruegeria sp. I1; assembly: GCF_056532675.1. Lineage (NCBI taxonomy): Bacteria > Pseudomonadati > Pseudomonadota > Alphaproteobacteria > Rhodobacterales > Roseobacteraceae > Ruegeria > Ruegeria sp. I1. Next base: position 176,457 of record NZ_JBQFNM010000008.1, read on the forward strand.
TCGGGCAGGCGGCGCTGCGGGTTGTTGAGGATTAAGCCGGGTCGCAGCGGCGTGAACGTCGCGTCGATATGGATCGGGTAGGGATCGCCGGGGAAGTTCACCGTGTGGACGCGGTGATCGGGGAAGTGACGGCGTAGCCATTCGATGCCCTTGAGGTTCGTTGTAAACCCGTGCTGCACCACAAGATCGCGGCCAAAACGCAGTACGTCGGCGGCATCAAACAGCGGCTCTTCCTCGGTGGTGACAAAGAACTTCTCAGCCGCCCATTGCAGGCGCTTTTCGACGCCGATCTTGTCGCTCAGATAATCGGGATGGTAGTCCGCATCGGTCAGGCGCGGCTTGGGCGCGGCCTCGTGCCGGAAATTGGGGTCTTCATCCCAATACTGTTGCATCAGGGGGCGATAGTTCAGGTATTCGAACCAGCGGCAGCGATAGGACATCGTTGCTTCGAGGATTTCATGCCCGACGGTCAACAGCACATCGCGCGGCGGCATACAGCCAAACTGGCTGTCGGTGTGAAAATCCGGCGTGGTGGCCGGTTTCGAATGATCAATCGACGTCGGACGATCCACACGAATACCGCGGTTGCGAAGTTGATCGGCGAAGTTATCGAGCAACTCGTTGGCCCGGTCGATCGTTTCCTGAGGGCGGCGGCCCCATTGGCCACGCATGTCGCTGTCCTCGGGCACCTTGGCGTCCAGCGCGGGTTCTTCGGGCGGAATGTGGCAATCATCTGCGCGGCCCACGATGACGTGGCGCAGGGTGTCCCATTCGTTCCAGCTTTTGACTTCGGTTTTGTCTGGCGACCAGGCCATGAGTGCCTCCTGCAATGGCAGAGATCGGGGCGGGGCCCTCAATCCCGTGATTGAAAGTCCCGGCGTACAGGATGTGGGGTGAACACGGCTAGCGCCCGGCGACGCCATCGCCAGAGTGTGTGACAGCCCCCATAGCATCGCGGACACGTCTTGAAAAGAAGAGGCTTTAGGGCAGGGACGGTTTGCGGTGCACTCCTGTTACAATTCGTAAGAATTGAGAAAACATCAGGCAAAACTTGACGTCGATCTTTCGTGCGTCCCTTATCGGGGCATCGGCATTCGGGGCGTGGTCCCGGCCTGTCGGTTCCGGCCCAGGGAGGGGTCGGATGGGGAGGAGAGAAAGATTGGCTCAGACGCAGTCGGGCGCTGAAGGGATGCAGTCCCTTCCGGCGCTGTTACACCGCAATGCGACCCAGTTCGGGGATGCCCCGGCCTATCGGGAAAAGGAATTCGGGATCTGGCAATGCTGGACCTGGGCAGAAGCGGCCAAGGAAATCCGCGCCATCGCGCTGGGTTTTCTGGAGTTGGGCGTTGAAAAAGGCGACCACATTGCTGTCATAGGCCGCAACCGCCCGGCGCATTACTGGTCAATGGTGGCCGCGCAGATGGTGGGCGCGGTTCCGGTGCCTCTGTATCAGGACTCGGTCGCTGAAGAGATGGCCTATGTGCTAGAACACTGCGGCGCGAAATATGTCGTCTGTGGCGATCAGGAGCAGGTCGACAAGGTCGTCGAGATTCAGGAAAACCTGCATCAGGTCAAACACATCCTCTATACCGATAAGCGCGGGATGCGGAAGTATGACCACTCCCAGATGAACGCGCTTGAGGACATTATGGCCGAAGGTAGCGCTGGGCATGCGCGGTTCGATGCCGAGTTGGACAAGCGCATCGCAGCGATCACCTATGACGATACCTGCGTGATGCTTTATACCTCGGGTACGACGGGTAAGCCCAAAGGCGTGGTGCTGTCGAACCGGAATGTCATTGAAAGCGCAAAGAACTCGGCTGAATTCGATCATCTGACTCGAGATGAGGATATTCTCTCTTATCTGCCCATGGCCTGGGTGGGAGATTTCATCTTCTCGATCGGTCAGGCCTATTGGTGTGGGTTCTGCGTGAACTGTCCCGAGAGCGCCGACACAATGATGACGGACCTGCGCGAAATCGGGCCGACTTATTTCTTTGCTCCGCCGCGCGTGTTCGAAACCCAGCTGACCAACGTGATGATCCGGATGGAGGATGCGGGCAAGCTGAAGCAGCGCATGTTCCATTACTTCATGGCCCATGCCAAGAAGGTCGGTGGTTTGTTGCTGGACGGCAAGCCGGTGGGCTTTGGCGACAAGCTGAAATACGCGCTGGGCAATATGCTGGTTTACGGCCCGTTGAAGGATACGCTTGGGTACGGACGGTTCCGCGTAGGCTACACGGCGGGTGAGGCCATCGGGCCGGAAATCTTTGATTTCTATCGCTCTTTGGGCATCAACCTGAAACAGCTCTATGGTCAGACCGAAGCGACTGTCTTTATCACGCAACAGCCGGATGGCGAGGTGCGGGCAGATACGGTCGGTGTTCCGGCCCCTGCGGTCGAGTTGAAAATCGACGACAGTGGCGAGATCCACTACCGCTCGCCCGGTGTGTTTGTCGAGTATTACAATAATCCCGATTCCACCGCCTCGACCAAGGATGCCGAGGGCTGGGTGGCGACGGGGGATGCCGGGTTCATCGAGGAGAACTCGGGCCATCTACGCATCATTGACCGCGCCAAGGACGTGGGCAAGATGGCTGATGGGTCGATGTTTGCGCCGAAATATGTCGAGAACAAACTGAAGTTCTATCCTGATATTCTTGAGGTCGTGCTGTTCGGCAATGGCAAGGATCGCTGCGTGGCCTTCATCAATATCGACCTGACGGCGGTGGGGAACTGGGCCGAGCGCAACAACGTGGCATATGCGTCCTACCAGGAACTGGCGGGTCATCCGCGTGTGTTAGAGACGATCAAATCCCACGTGGAAGAGGTGAACAAGTCGGTCGCGGCGGATGAGATGTTGTCGGGCTGTCAGGTGCATCGCTTTGTGGTTTTGCACAAGGAACTGGATGCCGATGATGGCGAGATGACCCGGACCCGCAAGGTGCGGCGTGGCTTTGTCGAGGACAAATTCCACGACATTATCGCCGCGCTTTATGATGGGTCTTCCAGCGTTTCGACGAAAACCGAAGTGACCTATGAGGATGGGCGCAAGGGGTCGATTTCTGCAACGCTTGAGATCGTTGATGCGCCGGTTGTGTCGGTCGCGCAACACAAGGTCGCGGCGGAATGATGGGCCGTTCGAGCGCCGCTCGACCTGCGGTCATCGCCCCGCCCGCCGTCCCAATTTTGCGTAAGTCTGGGAGAGGCTGATGCTGGATCATTCCGAAGGATATGTCACCGAAGACGGCCGCAAGATCGGCGGTGTGGTGATGGAGATGAAGAACATCACCCTGCGTTTCGGCGGTGTGGTGGCGATCAAGGATATCTCGTTCGATATTCGAGAGGGCGAAATTCGCGCCATTATCGGGCCAAACGGCGCGGGTAAGTCCTCTATGCTGAATGTGATCTCGGGGTTTTATGTCCCGCAGGAGGGTGAGGTTTGGTTCCACGGAGCCAAGCGCCCACAGATGCGGCCCTTTGAAGTGGCGCAGCAGGGGATCGCGCGGACCTTCCAGAACATCGCCTTGTTCGAAGGCATGAGCGTTCTGGACAACGTCATGACCGGGCGTCTGAGCTTTATGAAGACCAACATCCTTCAACAGGCGTGGTGGAAGGGGAAGGCCGAAGCCGAAGAGACCGAGAATCGTGAGGCGGTTGAACGGATCATCGACTTCCTCGAAATCCAGCACATCCGCAAGACGCCTGTGTCACGCCTGCCCTACGGGTTGAAAAAGCGGGTGGAGCTTGCGCGTGCTCTGGCGGCGGAGCCGAAGCTGCTGCTGCTGGATGAACCCATGGCGGGCATGAACGTTGAAGAGAAAGAGGACATGAGCCGCTTTATCCTCGACGTGAATGATGAATTCGGCACCACGATTGCCCTGATCGAACACGACATGGGCGTGGTGATGGACCTGAGCGACCGGGTCGTCGTGATGGATTATGGCAAGAAAATTGGCGACGGCACACCCGACGAGGTGCGCAACAACCAAGAGGTCATCGACGCCTATCTTGGGGTCAGCCATGACTGACATCGAGGTGGTAAATTGGGGAGGCGTCTATGCCTGAACAACTCGTATTTGCGATGGAGGTCATCCTCAACGGTCTGATGGCCGGGGTGCTTTATGCGCTGGTCGCGCTGGGCTTTGTGCTGATCTACAAGGCCTCGGGGATTTTTAATTATGCCCAAGGGGTTATGGCGCTTTTTGCGGCGATGACGCTGGTGGGGATCATGAAGGGGCAAGTGCCGTTTGCCCATCTGATCAATGCGATTTTCGGGACACATATCCACTACTTTGGCTGGAACGTCCCTGCGCTTTTGGCGATCCTTTTGACCATGGCGGTGATGGTGTTGTTGGCCTGGGCTGTGCAGCGCTTCGTCATGCGCCATCTGGTCGGGCAGGAGCCGATCATTCTGTTCATGGCCACCATCGGTCTGGCTTACTTCCTTGAGGGTGTGGCCGACCTGATGTGGGGCTCCGAGATCAAGACGCTCGATGTGGGTCTGCCGCAGGGCATCAACCTGTGGATTGATGAGACCACCTTCCAGATTTTCGACTATGGCTTTTTCATCGACAATCTGGACATCGTGGCGACGATCATTGCGGCGCTACTGGTGGCAGCTCTGGTCGCGTTCAGCCAATACACCAAGCAAGGTCGCGCCATGCGCGCGGTGGCCGATGACCATCAGGCGGCGCTGTCTGTGGGAATCTCGCTGAACTTCATCTGGATCATGGTCTGGTCAGTCGCCGGGTTCGTCGCTCTGGTCGCGGGGATCATGTGGGGCACCAAGTCGGGCGTGCAGTTCTCGCTGTCTCTGATTGCGCTGAAGGCGCTGCCGGTGCTGATGCTGGGCGGGTTTACATCGATCCCCGGCGCGATTGTCGGCGGGCTGATCATCGGGGTGGGCGAGAAGCTGTTCGAGTTTGCCATCGGACCGCTGGTCGGCGGCGCAACCGAGAACTGGTTTGCTTACGTGCTGGCGCTGATCTTCCTCGTCTTCCGTCCTCAGGGACTGTTCGGCGAGAAGATCATCGAGAGGGTTTAGCCATGCACAAGCTGATCGCCATCATCAACGTCATCGCATGGGCCGGGTTCTGGGCGTTTGGGTATATCGCCGTTACCTCGGATGATCTGAGCGACAGTCAACTGGTCGTGGCGGCGATCCTGGCTTTTGCCGGGCTGGTCACCGGCATCATGGCTTACATGAAACTGGTCCGCGCGTCCGAGGCGAGCGGGTATGCCAAAGGGTCCAATCAACTGGATGCTGCTGCCCGGGGTCGGGCACAGGAACAATGGGGAAAGTGACGCATGTTCTATCGTGAGGCCGGGGATTTCAAAACCTCGTACATTGCTGACAGCCAAACCTTCCCGATCAAATTCGACCGGTATCGCTACTATGTCGTGCTGGCGGTGGCGTTTGGCATTATTCCGTTCATCATCAATGATTACTGGGCGAACGCGTTGCTGCTGCCTTTCCTGATCTATGCGATTGCCGCGATTGGGTTGAACATTCTTGTTGGCTATTGCGGACAGGTTAGTCTGGGTACTGGCGGCTTCATGGCCGTGGGGGCCTATGCCTGCTACAAATTGATGACGGCGTTCCCCGATGTCAGCATGTTCATCCATGTTCTGCTGGCAGGTGGCATAACCGCGATTGTTGGCGTGCTGTTTGGCCTGCCTTCGCTGCGGATCAAAGGATTCTATCTTGCCGTGGCCACGCTGGCGGCGCAGTTCTTTCTGGTTTGGCTGTTCAACCGGGTGCCGTGGTTCTACAACTACTCGGCCTCGGGTCAGATCAACGCGCCAGAGCGCGATGTCTTTGGCATCATCATAACCGGACCGAACGCGCCCGCATGGGCGACATATCTGTTCTGCCTGATCTTCCTGACCGTCTGTGCAATCATTGCCCGCAACCTGACGCGAGGCACCACGGGCCGGACATGGATGGCGATCCGGGATATGGATATCGCGGCCGAGATCATCGGGGTGAACCCGCTCAAGGCGAAGCTAACTGCCTTTGCGGTCAGCTCATTCTTCGTGGGCGTGGCCGGAGCGCTGTTCTTTGCCGTCTATCTGGGTGCGGTTGAGGTCGGTGAAGTCTTTGGCATTCAGAAATCGTTCTTGGTGCTGTTTATGGTCATCATCGGTGGATTGGGTTCGATCTTCGGATCCTTTGCCGGGGCCGCGTTCCTGGTGTTGCTGCCGGTTGTTCTGAAGCTGGTTGGCGTCGATTTGCTGGGCTGGCCCACGGATATCGTGGCGCATCTCAATCTGGTGATCGTTGGTGCTTTGATCATCATGTTCCTGATCCTGGAACCGCATGGGCTGGCACAGCTGTGGCGCGTCGCGAAAGAGAAACTCAGACTCTGGCCGTTCCCGCACTAAGGGCCGGCCCAATCAAAAGACGGGCAGCTCAAGCCCGAAACCCAACATCGGACTAACCAAGGGAGGAGACACCCGATGAACAAGAAACTGGCAACTCTAGCGCTGGGCGCTGTGATGGCCGCAGGTCCGGTTATGGCCGACCTCGTGTTCCCGTCACTCAGCTATCGGACGGGACCTTATGCGGCGGGCGGTATCCCGTTTGCGGATGGCTATGCTGACTACTTTACCCTGCTGAATGAACGTGACGGTGGGATCGGCGGTGTTCCGGCCCGCGTTCTGGAATGTGAGACCGGCTATAACACCGAAAAAGGTGTGGAATGCTATGAATCCACCAAAGGCGAGGGCGCTTTGGTGTATCAGCCGCTGTCGACCGGTATCACCTATCAGCTGATCCCCAAAGTGACTGCAGATGGGATCCCGCTTCACACGATGGGTTATGGCCGGACGTCGGCCGCGAACGGCAAAGTATTCAGCCATGTGTTCAACTATCCGGCCAACTACTGGAACGGTGCGTCGGGCGCGATCAACTATCTGCTGGATCAGAATGGCGGAGATCTGGGTGGCAAGAAAATCGCTCTGGTCTATCACAACTCTGCTTATGGCAAAGAGCCAATCCGCACGCTGGAAACACTGGCCGAAAAGCATGGCTATGACCTGACCCTGCTGCCGGTGGATCATCCGGGGCAAGAGCAGAAATCTCAGTGGCTGCAAATCCGCCGTGAGAAGCCCGACTATGTGATCATGTGGGGCTGGGGCGTGATGAACCAGGTTGCCGTGCAGGAGGCTGCCAACATCCGCTTCCCGATGGAGAATTTCATCGGCGTCTGGTGGTCCGGTGCGGAATTCGATGTGCAACCTGCGGGTGACAAAGCCACCGGTTATAAGGCGCTGACCTTCACCGGTCTGGGTGATGACTACCCTGTCTATGACGATCTGCAGAAATACGTTGTCGATTCTGGTAAAGCCGCTGGCGCGGGTGATCAGTTGGGCACGGTGCAGTATAACCGTGGTCTCTACGCCGCGATGCTGGCTGCCGAAGCGGTGAAAACTGCACAGGACATGCATGGCACTGCAGAAATCGACGCATCGATGATGCGCGATGGCATGGAAGCGCTGGAGATGACCAACGCCAAGATGGAAGCGCTGGGCATGTCTGGTTTCGGCCCCGAGTTTTCAGTCAGCTGTGAAAATCACGGCGGCCCCGGCCTTGTCGGCGTCGTTCAGTGGGATGCAGCAGCAGGCACGTGGAATTCGGTTCAGGATTTCAAACCGACCGATGCCGACGTGATCAATGCGCTGATCGAAGAAGATTCGGGCGCATACGCGGCTGAAAACAACATCTCGCAGCGCTGCGAGTAAGAAACTGAGCGCGCGCCCCGGGTTTTCCGGGGCGCCCCAGACAAACGGAGCGGCGGGTTGCTTGCCGCTCCTCACGAACCGCCCTTATTGGGCAGGCATGAGGATAAGCGCTGATGCTGGATGCGGCACAAACCACAGATGTACAGGCGGAAACCCTGCTTGAGGTCAACAATATCGAGGTGATCTACAACCATGTGATCCTTGTGCTGAAAGGGGTCAGCCTGACTGTGCCCAAGGGCGGAATTACGGCTTTGCTGGGCGGCAATGGTGCGGGCAAAACCACGACACTGAAGGCGATTTCGAACCTGCTGCATTCCGAACGTGGCGAGGTGACCAAAGGCACGATCAAGTATCGCGGCCAAAGCGTGCATGAAAGCGACCCTGCCGATCTGGTTGAAAAGGGCGTTATCCAGGTGATGGAAGGCCGTCACTGTTTTGAACACCTGACAGTCGAAGAAAACCTGCTGACCGGTGCCTATACCCGCAAGGATGGAAATGCCGCGATCCAGCAGGATCTGGAACTTGTTTATAATTACTTTCCACGCCTGAAAGAGCGTCGCCGGTCGCAGGCCGGCTATACCTCGGGCGGGGAACAGCAGATGGTCGCGATGGGCCGAGCTTTGATGTCGCGACCCGAGACTATCCTGCTGGACGAACCTTCGATGGGTCTGGCCCCTCAGCTGGTCGAAGAGATTTTCGGCATTGTGAAAGATTTGAACGAGAAAGAAGGCGTATCCTTCCTGCTGGCCGAACAGAACACCAATGTGGCACTGCGCTTTGCGCATTACGGCTACATTCTGGAATCCGGTCGCGTTGTGATGGATGGTCCAGCGGCTGAGCTGCGTGAAAACCCCGACGTGAAAGAGTTCTACCTCGGCATGTCCGAGGATGGCCGCAAGAGCTTTCGTGACGTGCGGTCCTATCGCCGCCGCAAGCGGTGGTTGTGATCTGATGGAGGATATGGCGATGACCTATTTCGACACACTCGAAACGCGCTCTGCCGATCAGCGCGCCTTGGATCAGGCCGCAGCTTTGCGGGCGCAGCTTGTGCAGGTGGCCTCCGCACCCGGGTTTGCAGAGCATCTCGCCGAAATTGACACTAATAAGGTCAAATCTGCCGAAGATTTGCCCCTGTTACCGGTTCTACGCAAGTCAGACCTGACCCGCGCCCAGGCCGCCCATTCGCCATTCGGCGGGTTCACTGTGAAGCCAGCGCATCAGTTTCATCACGTGTTCCAGTCGCCGGGGCCAATCTATGAGCCCGGCAACACAGATCAGGATTGGTGGCGCATGGGCCGTTTTTTGAATGCGGCTGGTATCGGCGCGGGTGATATCGTTCAGAACTGCTTTGGCTATCATCTGACACCGGCTGGAATGATCTTTGAAAGCGGTGCGCGCGCGGTTGGTGCCGCCGTCCTGCCCGCCGGAACAGGCCAGACCGAACTACAGGTCACCGCCGCGCGCGACATCGGATGTACCGCCTATGCGGGCACCCCCGATTACCTGAAGGTCATCCTGGACAAGGCTGATGCGATGGGGGTCGAACTCAAGTTCTCCAAAGCTGCCGTGGGCGGCGGTGCGCTGTTCCCGTCACTGCGTCAGGACTATGCGGATCGCGGGATTTCCTGCCTGCAATGCTATGCCACAGCAGATCTGGGCAATGTCGCCTATGAAAGCGCCGCGATGGAAGGGATGATCATCGACGAGCATGTGATCGTCGAGATTGTGACCCCAGGAACTGGCATTCCTGTGTCCATGGGTGAGGTGGGTGAGGTGGTCGTGACCTCTCTGAACCCCGACTATCCCCTGATCCGCTTTGCCACCGGGGATCTGTCAGCCCTGATGCCGGGTGTCTCGCCCTGTGGGCGGACCAATTTGCGGATCAAAGGCTGGATGGGTCGTGCCGACCAGACCACCAAGATAAAGGGGATGTTTGTTCGCCCTGAACAGGTCGCCGCTTTGGTCGAAAAGCATGACGAGATCGTCAAAGCCCGCGTGATTGCCGCGCGGCAGGGAGAGATGGATACCATGACTGTCCAGATCGAAAGCTCGGGTGGCGATGACATGGCCTATGCCAAATCCGTGGCCGAAGTGCTGAAGCTGAAAGGCGCGATCGAGGTAGTCGCGCCCGGTTCCCTGCCCAAAGACGGCTTAGTGATCGAGGACCAGCGGGTTTATGAGTAAGGTCTGCGGCAGTATGTGTCGCAGATTTGTTGCCCGCACACTGGTGTTTCCGAGCGTTTTGGTCGATTAAAGGCGAAGTCTTCGGCATCAACGCAGCGGGGCAATGACCCAGATCGACTATTCTGAAAACGGATCGCGAAACCGCGGCGTGCGCGGGACCCGGCTTTTGGCCGGGCTGGCCTACGTCGTGGCTGGGGCGTGCCTGTTGCCGATGATCGCGGTTGTTCTGGCTGCGCTGACCGGTGGGACCGATGCAATAACGCATTTGGCCGAGACGGTATTGCCCAGGTACACAGTCACCACGATTATTCTGGTCATATTGGTGGCTATCGGCACGTTCTGCATCGGAACCGGCGCCGCCTGGCTGGTGACAATGACTCGGTTCCCCGGTGTCCGATTGTTGGAAATCGCATTGGTCCTGCCGTTGGCCTTTCCGGCCTATGTGCTTGCCTATGCCTACACCTTTGTTCTGGATCACCCAGGCATCGTACAAACCACCCTGCGTAACGTGACGGGATGGGGCCCGCGCGACTATTGGTTCCCCGAGATCCGCTCGACCGAGGGTGCGGCGGCAATGCTGATCCTTGTACTTTATCCTTATGTCTACCTGCTGGCCCGCGCCGCGTTTCTGCAGCAAAGCGCTACGGCGTTTCTGGCGGCGCGCGCCTTGGGGAACAATCCGTGGTTGGCGTTTCGGCGTGTGTCGTTGCCCATGGCGCGCCCTGCGATTGCGGGCGGGGTGCTGCTTGCGATCATGGAGACCATCGCGGATTTTGGAACCGTCTCCTATTTCGGGGTTCAGACTTTTGCGACCGGCATTTACACCAGTTGGTTTTCGCTGGGTGATCGCGCTGGGGCCGCGCAGCTGGCACTATGCTTGTTGGGTTTTGCCTTGATGCTGGCCGTGGCTGAACGAACGTTGCGCGGGAATGCAAAGTATCATCAAAGCGGCAAACACCATGTGGCGCACCCCGCCGCGCATCTGACCGGGTGGCGCGCCCTTGGGGCGTTTCTTCTTTGCGCAGTGCCTGTCCTGTTTGGGTTCGTATTTCCGGTTCTCATTCTGGTCGACATGGGATTGGAGTCTGAACAGAACCTGCTGTCGGACCGGTACCTTGGGTTCATCCAGAACTCATTGATCCTGGCGGGCACCGCGGCTCTGGTCACTGTAGCGGCGGCGGTCAGCGTTGGATTCTTTCAGCGCCTCAGACCCGGGCGCGCCTCGACCAGCGCGGCTTATCTGGCTCGGCTGGGATATGCGGTGCCCGGCGGTGTGATTGCGGTTGGGCTGCTTGTGCCCTTCGCTGCGTTTGACAACGCACTGGACGCCTGGATGCGCCAGACCTTTGATATCTCGACCGGCTTGTTGGTTACAGGGTCTATCTGGCTGTTGGTCGCGGCCTATATGGTGCGGTTTCTGGCTGCCGCACTGGGCGCGTATGAAGGCGGGCAGAGCACGGTTCACGCCAATATGGACGCAGCCGCTCGGTCTTTGGGGCAAACTCCGTTGGGAACGCTGCGGCGGGTCCATCTGCCCATTCTGACCCCATCGCTGCTCACCGCTTTGCTGATCGTCTTCGTCGATGTGATGAAAGAGTTGCCCGCGACCCTGATCATGCGCCCGTTCAACTTTGATACACTGGCGGTGCAGGCTTACCGCTTGGCCTCGGACGAACGGCTCGAAGGGGCCGCAGTACCTTCGCTGGTCATTCTGGCCGTTGGCTTGTTGCCGGTGATCCTGATCTGTCGACAGATCGGGCGGCGATAGGGAAATACAGCGTTGATGCGCATCAGGCTTGATTCAGGCGCGATTTCCGGCAAGGCTTGAGATATGAATATGCAGCCTCCCAGCCGGTTCTCTGCAAACTCGGCCCAGATGCCCGTCGCGTTCGACCGGCGCGAGATGTCACATATCCTGTCTGTCTATGGTCGGATGGTCGCCGCCGGAGAATGGCGCGACTACGGAATATCCAACCTGCGCGATACGGCTATCTTCTCGATCTTCCGGCGCACAGCCGAACACCCGATCTATCGCATCGAGAAACACCCGCGCTTGCGGCAGAAACAAGGGATGTATTCGGTTGTTGGCATGGACGGTCGCATCCTGAAACGCGGCCACGACTTGCGTACGGTGTTGCGTGTGTTGGAGCGTAAGTTGATCCGCTCAGTTTCTCCGGATTAGAGTGTCAATAATCGGGATGCCGCCCAAAGCCTGTAACGGCTCCGAATTCTTTTTGACCAATACGAGAGATTGCGTCCTCCAAAGGCTCCTTGGCAACAGCCATATGATACGCGTTTGCATGCAGAAGTTCGTCCTGATCTAGCATCATGCCGACGTGACCTTTCCAAAACACAAGATCACCTCGACGCAACTCGGGTTTTGAAATTGGCCTGAAAAACTCTGATTGCATGTCGCTATCGCGCGGGCAGGACAATCCACAAGACTGAAAAGCGACTTGAATCAGGCCTGAACAGTCAATTCCAAGTCCTGTATCACCGCCGTAGATGTAAGGGGTGGCAAGAAACTGCTCCGCGACGGTCACAGGATCAGAAGCTATCCAATTTAATTCGACCAACTGTGTTTCGCGAACGTATCGCGGCGTCGGGATATGGCCATGTTGAGCGATGCGGATCCAGCCCGAGTTACGCAGTGCCGCTTCTCGCTCGGGCCCTGGGATGGGCCAGTGCTCTACACCGCAGCCGAAGGGCAGAACCTGTTCCTTGTCATTTTGCGTGACATCCGGATGTTCCAAAACCACCGCGCGGGGAACACAAATGCGATGTGTCGGTTGTAACGTGGGGTTGGGGATATTGGGGAACACCCAGCCGACATAGCCATCCTTCTCCCGGTAGCCGAACATGTATTTCTGCAATGTGTCGAGAACGACAAAGCCTTCTCCGGCTACTAACTGGCATTGTCGCTTGCCTTCGGGCTTGTCCAGAATGTCTGTCACAACGCGGTTAAAATATGTAACCTCTCCATCGCTAAAGGTTTGTGCATCCACCTGACCCTTTAGTGATGAATGCGCGACCCGTCCGTTGAAGGGCAGAAGCCTACGATCCGTCATAGGCCCAGTATCTCTGGCAGGGTGCCGAGGATGGCGCGAGGGCCCTGGCCCAGCCCGCCTTTGCTGCGTCCGGGGGACTTGCTGGGCTGCCACGCGTAGATGTCGAAATGCATATAGGCGCTGTTCTCGACAAAGCGGCGCAGGAACAGGGCAGCGGTGATGGACCCCGCAAACCCGCCCGAGGGCGCGTTGTCCAGATCGGCGATGCCGGGTTCGATCATCGCCTCATACGGCGTGTGGAAGGGCATCCGCCAGACCGGATCGGCCGAGCGTTGCGCGGCGTCCGACAGTGCGGCTGCGGTCTGATCGTCATCCGTATAGAACGGGGCCAGATCGGGGCCCAATGCCACGCGCGCTGCTCCGGTCAGAGTGGCCATCGAAATCACCAGGTCGGGGTTGCCCTCGTCCGCCAGCGCCAGCGCATCGGCCAGCACCAGCCGCCCCTCGGCATCGGTATTGTTGATCTCAACCGTCAACCCCTTGCGCGAGGTCAGGATGTCGCCGGGCCGGAAGGCATTGCCTGCTACCGCGTTCTCGACCGCTGGGATCAGCACCCGCAATTGCAGGGGCAGGTTCAGCGCCATGATCATTTGGGCAAGACCCAAGACATTGGCCGCGCCACCCATATCCTTTTTCATCAAACCCATCGAGGCGCCGGGCTTCAGGTTCAGCCCACCCGTGTCAAAGCACACGCCTTTGCCGACAAGCGTTAGCTTTGGGCCAACCGATCCCCAATTCATCTCGATCAATCGCGGGGCCTGATCCGCTGCGCGCCCCACAGTGTGGATCATGGGAAAGTTCTGTTCCAACAGCGCATCAGCCAGGATGGTCTTGCAGGATGCGCCGAATTCTTCCGCCAGTGTTTCAATGGCCTGTTGCAGGTGCTCGGGTCCCATATCCGAGGCGGGCGTGTTGACCAGATCACGGGTCAGCGCCTCGGCATTGGCCATCGCTTCGATGCGTTTAGCATCGACACCATCTGGCACGATCAACCGTGCCTTTGCGGGGGATTGGCTTGCGTAGCGGTCGAACGTGTATCCAGTGAGCAGCCAGCCCAGGCATTCGATCTCAGCCCGGCTCGCATCAAGGCCAGATACAATCTTATAGGTGCCTTCGGGCAGTGACTCGGCCACGGTGGCCAAGGCAAAGCGTTTGCGCGTGCGTTTCGACTCGGTCCCGTAACCTGCAAGCGCACAAGTGGTACCGCCTGCGTCATCGGGCACCAACAGTGTCTGACCCAGCGCAGCGGTGAACCCGTTTGCCGCGACCCAGCGGCCGACATGTTCGGGCTGATCCGCCAGCCACGCGTCCAGATCAGGTTGGGCGATGACATGAAGCGGGACAAAAGGATCGGTCGGTTCGGCAAAGCTGAGGGGCATGGATGTCTCGATTGTTTGACTTTGCGCCCAGACTAGCCACCCGCGATCCGCCTGCAACCCCCGTCAGACAGACAGGTCCTGCTGATCCCAAATCGCGGTCAAAGACCGTTCGCCGATGCGGATCAGCCGCCCAAGCGTCGCCCCAGCGGCAACCGCATCCCCGGCATCAACCGATTGCGTAACATCGCCGGCAACCCTTGCCAGCGCCGTCATCCCGATCTGATCGGCAATCGCCACCAGCGATTTCGAGCATTTGCGCAGATTGTCCCAATCGCGTTTCCGCCAGAACCGTTCGCAATTCGACAGGCGCACGGCCAGTTCCTCGACCGTGCGGCACAGAACGTCCAGTGCGTTCTTGTCACCCAATTGCCGGTACAGGCCGCTCAACCTGTCCGGGTCCAGCCGCACCGTTTCTGTATGTTCAAGCGTGAGTATCTTTTCCACCACATTCACCCTACTTCTGTCGCCCCCACGGCGTAGACCAGATATTGGTCGGGAATTCCTTTGCAAAACCTTGCCCCAGGCCACAAAAATGGTTCGAATTTTCAGTGAATTCAGGCTTGTTTCCGGATGTGAGGCAATAAGCGCGCGCAAATCGACGCAGCCACCCTTGAAATGAAACCGTCATGCTGACACTTACCATCGAAACCAACGGAAAAGGACCGAGTTATGTCGATCACTGCTGACGAACTGACTGCTGCCCGCGTGGCCTGGGGCGATGGATTGATTGCAATCTCGAAAGCCTACGAGGAAGGTGGCATTGACGCGGCACGACCGGTTGCCGAAACCGTTCTGCATGCGGCCTATGGCTACAATCTTGGTCCGGTTTTGTTCAAGCCGACACTTGCATCAGGAGACCAGACCTTTCGCCCAACACGCCACGGTGCGCTGGCCTATTTCGTTGGTCATGACGACGCTTACCCGTTGGACGGCGGTTTTGGGATCAAAGGCTGGCGCGAGATGGAAAGCGTCACTTCGGCCAGTTTTGTGGAAGGCGACGTAGCCATGTGGATGGGCGCCGTCATCCTGACCGATAAGGACGGGAACGTGACGCAGGTCGACAAAAGTTTTGGTTACAAGAAAGACGCCGATGGCGTGCTGCGAATTGTCTTGCACCACTCATCGCTGCCCTATCAGCCGTAGTTCCGACGCTGTCCCATCAGGAACATTGAACATGGCTCGGATCAGACATCTGATTCCGGGCCATTTTTTGATATGATCCCGTCAAATAGTAATTTTGGAATCGGATCGGACCCATGAGATTTATCAAACGTCTTTTTGTCTTTCTGCTTGTGATTGTCGTGGCGCTTGTGGGCGTCTCTTATCTGCTGCCTGGAAAGGCCGAGGTGTCTCGTTCAATCACCATCGACGCCCCGGCTGAGGCGATCTTTCCTTACGTGAACTCCATGCAAGAGACCGAACAATGGTCCCCGTGGCTGCATCGCGATCCCGAAACCAAACTGTCCTATTCCGGTCCAGAGACGGGAGTTGGCAACACCCTGAACTGGAGTTCGGACCACCCTCAAGTTGGCACCGGATCGCAGGAGATTGTTGAGAGCATTGAAAACGAAACCGTCCGCACGGCGCTTGATTTCGGCCCGATGGGGACGGCAATGGCTGCGTTTGTCCTGCAGCCCGAAGGTGGGCAGACTCAGGTCACTTGGGGTTTTGAAACTAATCTGGGCCTCAATCCCATGTCGCGCTGGATGGGCCTGATGATGGATAGTTGGGTCGGTGGCGACTACGAGCGCGGTTTGTCGAACCTGAAGGTGCTTGTTGAATCGCAGGGGTGATCCGGGCGGCTTACTCCAAGGACACCCACAAAACGCGAGCGTCTTCTTCGCTGGTCGAGATACAGCCATGCCCCATGCCGCTGTCGTAATACAGTGAGTCCCCAGCTTTCATCGGCAGGGGGCGATAGTGTTCGGACAGAAAGGTCAGCTCTCCGCTGATGACATACAGGAACTCTTCCCCACTGTGCCTGATCCAGTTCTCGAATTCGGATACATCGCGGGCTTTGATGGTCGCAATGTAAGGCAGCATGCGTTTGCTGGTCAGTTCCGGGCACAAAAGCTCGTGCAGATAGGTGGGGGTGTCCCGCATCTCACCTTCACCTTTTGGGGTGAAATCCCGTCGACCCGCGATCCCAGTTTGACCTGATTGCAGGAACAATTGCGGGGTGCTCATATCCAGCGCCTGAGTCAATCGCCGCACGATTTCAAAACTTGGCCGTGTCTGGTTGTTTTCTATCTTGGACAGCGTCGAACGACCGATTCCCGCGGCGCGCCCGGCTTCCTCCAACGTCCACCCTTTGGCACGGCGTGCGTCTCGGATCGTGCGTCCCAAGGCTGCGCCGTCATCCTCTTCCTCCGGTCCGACGGCGTCATTCAGGCTGTCATCGACCATAGAAACCTCCCTGGTTTTCCGTAGGTTAACGATTTCCACGACCTGACACAACTTCACAAAATTGAGATGGGTATTGCCATCTTTTACAAAATTCCCCTATAGGAAACAATGTTTCGTATTTGAGATTCTAGCGCGAGAGAGGAAAATATGTTCACAACATCGCTTAAGGATGCTGACCCGATCATCGCCGCTTCGATTGATCGCGAGCGCCAGCGCCAGGCTCAGCAGATCGAGCTCATCGCATCCGAGAACATCGTCTCGCAGGCCGTGATCGATGCGCAGGGTTCCGTGCTGACGAATAAATATGCAGAAGGCTACCCCGGTCGTCGCTACTATGGCGGCTGCGAGTATGTGGATGAAGTCGAGGTTGAGGCAATCGAACGGCTCAAAAAGCTGTTCGGCTGCGAATACGCGAACGTCCAGCCGCATTCCGGGGCTCAGGCCAATGGTGCAGTCAAACTGGCGTTGCTGCAGCCCGGTGACACCATTCTGGGCATGTCGCTGGACGCAGGTGGTCACCTGACCCATGGCGCGAAACCCGCGCAGTCTGGCAAATGGTTCCGCCCGATCCAGTATGGTCTAACCGGTGAAGGCCTGATCGATTATGATCAGGTCGCTGAACTGGCCAAAGCAGAAAAGCCGAAGCTCATCATCGCAGGCGCATCGGCTTATTCGCAAAAAATCGATTTCGCGCGGTTCCGCGAAATTGCCGACGAAGCTGGTGCATGGCTGCTCGCTGACATGGCTCATATCGCGGGCCTGGTTGCGGCTGGGCTGCATCCCTCGCCGATCGGCCATGCGCATATCGTGACGTCGACGACGCATAAGACACTGCGCGGTCCGCGTGGCGGGATCATCCTGACAAATGACGAGGCGCTGGCTAAAAAGATCAACTCGGCTGTGTTTCCCGGGCTTCAGGGCGGCCCATTGATGCACGTGATCGCCGGTAAAGCCGTCGCATTCGGGGAAGCACTGAAACCTGAGTTCAAGGACTATATGCAGCGCGTCGTGGACAGCGCGGCGGCGCTGGCCGATGTGATGATGGCGCGGGGATGTGACATCGTTTCGGGCGGCACGGAAAACCACCTGATGCTGGTCGATCTGAGGCCGCTTGGCGTGACCGGAAAAGACGCCGAGGCCGCGCTGGAGCGGGCCGGGTTCACCTGCAACAAAAACAGTGTTCCGGGTGATCCGGAAAAACCGACGATCACGAGCGGCATTCGGCTGGGAACGGCCGCTGGATGTAGCCGCGGGTTTGGCCCGGAGGAGTTCACCCGGATTGGCCACCTGATTGGCGACGTTCTGGATGCCCTGCGCGAGACGCCCGAAGGCAATGCCGCTGTCGAGGCAGAGACTCGCGAAAAAGTCCACGCCTTGTGTGCCAACTATCCAATCTACTGAAAGAACACCCAATGAGCATTTACGATCTCATCGTTATCGGGGGCGGCCCCGGCGGTTATGTTGCTGCGATCCGCGCGGCTCAACTTGGTATGAAAGTGGCTTGCGTGGAAGGGCGCGGGGCGCTGGGTGGAACCTGTCTGAATGTGGGGTGCATTCCCTCCAAAGCGTTGCTGACCTCCTCGGCCAAATATGCCGAGCTTGCACATCTCTCCTCCCATGGCATTGCGGTTGAGGGGGCCAGCATCGACGTGCCCGCGATGATGGGGCGCAAGGACAAGATCGTTGGCGATCTGACCAAGGGCATTGGTTTTCTATTCAAGAAGAACGGCGTTGAGCTGATCGAAGGCTGGGCCAGCATTCCCGCCGACGGGCAGGTGCAGGTTGGCGACGACATCTATGAGGCCAAGAATATCCTGATCGCCACAGGGTCTGAGCCGACACCGCTGAACGGTATCGAGATCGATGAGCAGGATGTTCTCAGCTCAACCGGTGCCTTGGCGCTGGACACGGTGCCGGATCATCTGGTTGTCGTCGGGGCAGGGGTGATCGGGCTTGAGTTGGGTCAGGTCTGGGCGCGTCTTGGAGCCAAGGTCACAGTGGTTGAGTATCTGGACCGTGTCCTGCCCGGTATCGACGGCGAGATTGCGAAACTGGCGCAGCGCGCACTCAGCAAACGCAGTCTGAAGTTCCAGTTGGGACGCGCGCTGAAGGCCATTGATAAGTCTGAAACCGGATTGACGCTTACTCTGGACCGGGTCGGCAAAGACAAGGAAGAGGTGATCGAAGCCGACAAGGTTCTGATCGCCGTCGGACGCCGCCCCGTCACGCGCGGGTTGGGGCTGGAAGAACTGGGGATAGCTCTTGACCCGCGCGGCTTTGTCCAAGTGGACAACAGCTTCCGCGCATCGGTTCCCGGGATCTATGCGATTGGGGACTGCATCCCCGGTCCGATGCTGGCCCACAAGGCCGAGGAAGACGGCGTTGCCTGCGTTGAGATGTTGGCAGGGCAGGGCGGCCATGTCGACTACAACACCGTGCCGGGCGTCGTTTACACCGACCCTGAGGTTGCCTCGGTCGGTGTGACTGAAGAGGCGCTGAAAGAAGCCGGTGCCGAATACGCAGTCGGCAAATTCGCGTTCATGGCCAACTCGCGCGCGCGGTCGACAGGTGAATCCGACGGCGCGGTCAAGGTTTTGGCGGACCCGAACGGCAAAATCCTGGGTGCGCATATCTGCGGTGCCCATGGCGGTGATCTGATTGCCGAACTGGTTCTGGCCATGACCAAAGGCGCAACCGTGTCCGAGGTCGCCTCCACCTGTCATGCGCACCCAGCCATGGGCGAGGCGGTCAAAGAAGCCTGCCTCGACGCCATGGATCGCGCGATCCACGCGTAAGAAGGAGCCACCAGATGACCATCCAGCTTCGCACCCGCCACCCCGAAAAGGCCAAAAAAACCGACAGCGTCATTCCGCGCAAGCCCAAGTGGATTCGCAAGAAAAAGGGCGATGGCGCCGAGTATTATAAGACCCGTCGCTTGATGCGAGAGCATAACCTCGCCACGGTCTGCGAAGAAGCCGCCTGTCCGAATATCGGCGAATGCTGGTCCAAACGTCACGCCACCATGATGATCATGGGCGAGGTCTGCACCCGTGGTTGTTCCTTCTGCAATGTTGCCACCGGTCGACCTGATGCGCTGGACCCGTTTGAACCGGCCCGGGTTGCCGCCGCCGTCAAGAAACTGGGCCTGCGCCACGTGGTGATCACCTCGGTCGACCGCGATGATCTGGCCGATGGCGGTGCTGAACATATTGCCCAAACCATCCGTGCTGTGCAGCACCAGAATCCCGGCACGACGGTAGAAGTTCTGACCCCCGACTTCCTGGGCAAAGGGGATGCGGCCGATCTGGTCTTTGCGGCCGCCCCCGACGTATTCAACCACAACCTGGAAACGGTACCGCATCTATACCCGACGGTTCGGCCCGGTGCCCGCTACTATGCGTCGCTGCGTTTGCTGGACGATGCCAAACGCGCAAATCCCAAGATCTTCACCAAATCCGGCCTGATGGTCGGCCTTGGCGAAAGCCTCAGTGACGTGCGCCAGGTGATGGATGACCTGCGCGCCGCAAATGTCGATTTCCTGACAGTCGGGCAATACCTGCAACCGACCCCGAAACATCACCCGATCGACCGGTTCTGGTCACCGGAAGAGTTCGCCCAGCTGGAGCAGATCGCACGCTCCAAGGGCTTTCTACACGTGTCGGCCGCGCCGCTGACCCGTTCGTCGTTCCATGCGGACGAAGACTTTGCCGCCCTCAAGCAAGCCCGCCAGCGGGCAATTGCTGCCGGGGCATAACCAGACGCATTAGGGAGGAATACCATGGAAGCGTTAAATTCAATCGTAGGAGCCATCAATGGCGTCGTGTGGGGGCCGCTGATGCTGGTTCTCATCCTTGGCGTCGGCTTCTTCTTGCAGGTCGGGCTGAAATTCATGCCGATCCTGCGCATTGGCACGGGCTTCAGCCTGTTGTTCAAAGGCCGGGAAGGTCAGGGTGAAGGGCAGATCAGCCCGTTCAACGCGCTTATGACTTCGCTGTCGGCAACCATTGGTACAGGTAACATCGCTGGTGTGGCCACTGCTGTCTTCCTGGGCGGTCCAGGCGCCTTGTTCTGGATGTGGATGACCGCCCTGGTGGGCATGGCCACCAAATATGCCGAAGCTGTTCTGGCGGTGAAATACCGTGAAAAGGACGAGCTGGGTAACTTTGTCGGCGGCCCGATGTACTACATCAAGAACGGCCTCGGCGCGAAATGGGCCTGGCTGGGCGTTGCATTTGCCTTGTTCGGCGCTGTTGCGGCCTTTGGCATCGGCAACGGCGTGCAGGCAAACGGCGTGGCACAGGTTCTGGAAGCCAACTTTGGCCTGAACACCTCGGTCACCGGCGTGGTTCTCATGGTCCTGACCGCAGCCGTGATCCTGGGCGGCATCACTCGCATCGGTGCGGTTGCCGGTAAACTTGTTCCGTTCATGGCCATCGCCTACATCATCGCCGGCCTGCTGGTTCTGCTGATCAACATCGGCAACATCGGCTCTGCCCTGTCGCTTGTCTTCACTCACGCCTTCACCCCGTCCGCCGCCGAAGGTGGCTTTGCCGGTGCAGCCGTCTGGGCCGCCATCCGCTTTGGTGTGGCACGGGGTGTTTTCTCGAACGAAGCCGGTCTGGGTTCCGCCCCGATCGCACATGCCGCGGCCGAGACCAAAGGTCCGGTTAATCAGGGCCTGATCGCGATGCTGGGTACCTTCATCGACACCATCATCGTCTGCTCGATCACCGGTCTGGCGATCATCGCGTCGGGTGCCTGGACATCGGGTGAATCCGGTGCGGCGTTGACTTCGGCCGCGTTCGAATTGTCGCTGCCGGGCATCGGTGGGTATCTGATCGCCATCGCTCTGTCGATCTTTGCCTTCACCACCATTCTTGGCTGGTCGTTCTACGGCGAGAAATGTGTCGAGTTCCTGCTGGGCGTCAAATCGCTGCTGCCCTACCGCATTCTGTGGATCGTTATGATCTACTTCGGCGCAACTGCAGATCTGGGCTTCATCTGGCTGCTGGCAGATACGCTGAACGCCATGATGGCTATTCCTAACCTGATCGCCCTGGCCCTGCTGAGCCCGATCGTCTTCAAATTGACGAAAGAGTTCTTCGCCTCGGGCGGCAAGTCCGAAGAGCCGGACGCAACACCTGCCGAGTAGTCTGGGATGAAATGACCGGGGGGCCATCCCGGCCCCCCGGCCTCGAAACAAAACTCTAAGTCACGAGGAGAGACGTGATGGCGACGAAAATCCTGCTGCCCATTGATCACACCGATGACCGGTCGTGGACAAACGCCCTGCCACTGGCGCAAGAACAGGCGAAGTTCTACGGTGCCGAACTGCACGCCGTCGCTGTCATCCCCGAGATTATCCAGCTGCCGAACCTGCCCGCGAACTATGGCGCTGGTGCCAAGGATCATGTCCGCAGCGCGGTTCAGGCCATTCTGGATCACACTGATGCCTCCGATGTGGCGATCCATATCGAAGAAGGCAGCGTTTACCGTGAAATCCTGAAACTCGCCTACAAAGAGGGGTTTGACCTGATTGTCATGGCCTCCACCAAGGGCGACTTCCCGAACTATGAAATTGGCCCGAACCTGGCCCGAGTCGTGCGCAATGCACATTGCAACGTCATGGTTGTTCGCGATCAGTGCCGCTAATCGAAAGGTTGGAATTATGTCTGAACTAAAACGCACTCCCTTGTACTCTCTTCATGTTGAGTTGGGTGGAAAGATGGTTGATTTTGCGGGTTGGGAGATGCCTGTTCAGTATCCGTTGG
>NZ_JBQFNM010000009.1:0-190450 GCF_056532675.1 Ruegeria sp. I1
CTGCGGTCAGCGTGGTCTTGCCGTGGTCAACGTGGCCAATCGTGCCGATGTTGACGTGCGGTTTTGTACGCTCAAACTTTTCCTTTGCCATGATGGCCTCCTTTTTCGGTAATGAAGGGAGCCCCTGACCGGAGCTCCCTCAAATCTTCGCTTATGCGTATTTCGCCTGGATCTCGTCCGAGATGTTCTGCGGAACCGGATCGTAGTGGTCGAACTGCATGGTGAACTGGGCACGGCCCGACGACATCGAACGCAGAGTGTTGATGTAGCCGAACATGTTCGCCAGCGGAACGAACGCGTCGATCGCGATCGCGTTGCCGCGCGGTTCCTGACCAGACACCTGGCCACGACGCGAGGTCAGATCGCCGATGATACCGCCGGTGTATTCTTCCGGGGTGATCACTTCGACCTTCATGATCGGTTCCAGCAGTTTCGCGCCAGCTTTGCGCATGCCTTCACGCATACACATACGGGCCGCGATTTCGAACGCCAGAACGCTCGAGTCAACGTCGTGGAACTTACCGTCCAGCAGGGCAACCTTGAAGTCGATCACAGGGAAGCCAGCCAGCGGGCCGCTATCCATGACCGAGTTGATGCCTTTTTCAACACCTGGGATGTATTCCTTCGGAACGGCACCACCAACGATGCGGCTTTCGAACGAATACCCTTCGCCCGGCTCGGTCGGCTGGATTTCCAGCTTAACTTCGCCGAATTGACCCGAACCACCCGACTGTTTCTTGTGGGTGTAGGTGTGCTCGACCGGCATCGAGATGGTTTCGCGATAGGCCACCTGCGGTGCACCGATGTTCGCTTCAACCTTGAACTCGCGCTTCAGACGGTCAACCAGGATGTCCAGGTGAAGCTCGCCCATACCCTTCATGATGGTCTGACCCGATTCCAGGTCGGTTTCCACACGGAAGGACGGGTCTTCGGCGGCCAGACGGGCCAGACCCTGGGACATTTTCTCTTGGTCGCCCTTGGTTTTGGGTTCAACCGCGATCTCGATCACCGGATCGGGGAAGGTCATGGTTTCCAGAACCACAGGCTCTTTCGCATCACACAGGGTGTCACCGGTGGTGGTGTCTTTCAGACCCGCCAGCGCGATGATGTCGCCTGCAAACGCTTCTTCGATCTCTTCCCGGTTGTTCGAGTGCATCATCATCATACGACCGATGCGCTCTTTCTTGCCTTTGGTCGAGTTCAGGATCGAGTCACCCTTGTTCATGGTGCCTGAGTAGATCCGGGTGAAGGTCAGCGAGCCAACAAAGGGGTCGTTCATGATTTTGAACGCCAGGCCCGAGAACGCCATTGCGTCATCGGCACGACGTGCGATGTCACGAACTTCTTCCTCGTCGCCAGGCTTAAAGCCCATGTAATCAACAACGTCCAGCGGGCTGGGCAGATAGTCGATCACAGCGTTGAGCAGCGGCTGAACGCCTTTGTTCTTGAACGCCGAACCACCCAGAACCGGAACGAACGCGATGTCCAGAGTACCTTTGCGCAGCAGGGCGCGCAGGGTCTCAACGTCGGGCTCATTGCCTTCCAGGTATTCCATCATCGCGTCGTCGTCCATTTCGACGGCCGCTTCGATCATCTTGCCACGCCATTCGTCAGCCATGTCTTTCAGGCTGTCGCGGATCGGAGCTTTGATCCAGCTTGCGCCCAGATCTTCGCCCTGCCACAGCCACTCTTCCATGGTGACCAGGTCGATCAGGCCTTCCAACTCGGACTCGGCGCCGATCGGAATACCAACCGGAACAGCGCGTGCGCCGGTGCGGTCTTCGATCATGCGAACGCAGTTGAAGAAGTCTGCGCCGATCTTGTCCATCTTGTTGACGAAAACCATACGCGGAACCTTGTAGCGATCAGCCTGACGCCACACGGTTTCGGTCTGGGGTTCAACACCGGCGTTTGCGTCCAGAACGCAGACGGCACCGTCGAGAACCGCCAGCGAACGCTCAACTTCGATGGTGAAGTCAACGTGGCCGGGGGTGTCGATGATGTTCAGGCGGTGCTTGGGGGTATCGGCGGTCTGACCGTCTTCGGTGCGTTCCCAGAAGGTGGTGGTCGCAGCCGAAGTGATGGTGATGCCGCGTTCCTGCTCCTGCTCCATCCAGTCCATGGTGGCTGCACCATCGTGCACCTCACCGATGTTGTGGGATTTACCAGTGTAATACAGGATACGCTCCGAGCAGGTGGTCTTACCTGCGTCGATGTGCGCCATGATACCGAAGTTACGGTATAGTTCTAGCGGATATTCGCGTGCCATTTTTGATAAGCCTCTGAATTACCAACGGTAGTGGCTGAAGGCTTTGTTCGCCTCGGCCATCTTGTGGGTGTCTTCGCGCTTCTTCACGGCGGTACCGCGGGACTGTACAGCGTCCAGCAGTTCGCCGGCGAGGCGTTCTTCCATGGTGTTTTCGTTGCGGCCACGCGCAGCAGTGATCAGCCAACGGATGGCCAGTGCTTCGCGGCGCTCGGGGCGCACTTCGACCGGAACCTGATAGGTTGCACCACCAACCCGGCGCGAGCGAACCTCGACCGAAGGTTTGATGTTGTCGAGCGCTTCGTGGAACACTTCGACAGGAGCGCGCTTGATCTTGTTCTCAACGCGGTCAAACGCGTTGTAAACGATGCGCTCTGCGACCGACTTCTTGCCGTCGATCATCAGGTTGTTCATGAATTTGGTCAGTACCTTGTCGCCAAATTTGGCGTCAGGCAGGACTTCGCGTTTTTCGGCGGCGTGACGACGTGACATATCAGCCTCTCCTTCTTACTTGGGACGCTTCGCGCCGTATTTCGAACGACGTTGCTTACGGTCTTTGACGCCCTGAGTATCCAGAACACCGCGCAGGATGTGATAACGTACACCGGGAAGGTCTTTTACACGGCCGCCACGGATCAGAACAACCGAGTGTTCCTGCAGGTTGTGGCTTTCACCGGGGATGTACGAGATGACCTCGAACCCGTTGGTCAGGCGCACCTTGGCAACCTTACGCATAGCCGAGTTCGGCTTCTTCGGTGTGGTTGTATATACACGTGTGCAGACGCCGCGTTTCTGCGGGCACTGCTCCAGGTGCATGGACTTCGAGCGTTTTACTTTGGGCTGCCGCGGTTTGCGGATCAGCTGTTGAATAGTTGGCATTCCGGTTTCTTCCCCGTTTTGCAACACACATGACATGCACGCGGGTTGCGTGCGGTTAAATTCGCTGCACTCATGCGTCCACAAGCGCAAAACCCGCGAGCGTTCCCATTCCGAGGTGAACGTCGCGGTTGGTTATCAGAGGACGCGAACTGCAAAATTGTCCGGGTCTTGACCAGTTCATTACTGAAATCGGTTATGGGGCGGCCCCCGTTACCGAGATGTCGCGCGTAATAGGGGGAGTCGGCCCGAGTGTCAACAGCCCGGCATTCACAGCGTGATCCGCCCCCGGTTCGCGCGCAAATGTCTTTAGGTTGCCGCGGGTCTAAAGCAACGTCATAGTAGCCGGAAGAGCGAAAAGAACAGGTTCTCAATGCAGGTCATCGGACTGTGCCGTTTCTCGTTTCCGGCTTTGGGCAGCTTTCAGATCGAACATGAAACGATCGACGAGCGGCGGCATCATCTGTATAACCCCAACCGGTTGGAAGAACGGTTCCGCCTGTTCGAATCCTCAACCCTGCCGTGTTTCCGTGAACAGACGGATGAAGATTTTGAGCTTCTGGTCGTGACAGGCGACTGTCTTCCGAAACAGGCCCGCGAACGACTGAATGATCTGACGGCGGATGTGAAACAGGTTCGGATCGTTTCAAAACCTGCCGACAGCGGGTTGAAGACACGCCAAGTGATGCGTGATGTCCTGAACGAGGCCCGCACCGACCCGGATCAGCCCTGCATTCAGTTCCGGCATGATGATGACGATGCCGTATCCGTTGATCTGGTCGAACGCCTACGCATCGCCATTCAAGAAGGTCGCGGCCTGATCGAGAGTCATTCAACCGTTGCCGTGGATTTTTGCCACGGGTTTCTGGCGCGTTGTGATGCAGATGGCATTCAGGCTGCACGTGTTTTTATCAATCAATTGGGCGTCGGACTGGGTATGTATGTTGCTGGCGGCTGCGACAAAGCCATCATCAGCTATACCCATAACAAGATCGGGCGGTCGATGCCCGTGATCTCATACGGGGACGCGCCGATGTGGGTGCGGACGCTGCATGGGTATAACGACTCTCCTCACGCCCGTAAGAACAAGGTCGACCTGCAACCCCTGACCCCCGAGATGGAGGGTGAGTTTATCGCCCGCTACGCCATCGATCAGGAGGTCGTGCGCAAGGTGCATGGTGCGGCATGACGAGCCCGACCTCCATGCCAGTCATTGGCCTGTGCCGGTTTTCCTACCCCGCCATTGGTGGTTTTCAGGTCCAGCATGAAACAACCGAGGACCGGCGGCGCTACCTCTATGCTCCTGCACGTCTGGAAGAGAGGTTTCGTTTGTTCGAAGCCTCGACCCTGCCCTGTTTCCGCAACCAAACGGATCAGGCGTTTCAACTGCTGATCCTGATCGGGGAGTGCCTGCCCAAGCCAGCCCATGATCGCCTGCGTGATCTGACAGCCGGGATGTCGCAAGTGCGGATCATACAAAAACCCCCTGCCCGGCACCGGCGTTTGATGAAAGAGATTCTGAACGACGCCCGCGCCGATCCAGACCAACCTTGCCTGCAATTTCGCCATGATGATGACGATGCCGTCTCTGTGGATTTTGTGGAGCGTCTGCGTCAAGCCGCGCAGGATAGCGCCGGTTTGATGCAAACTCATGAGACTGTGGGGATCGACTTCAATTGCGGGTATCTTGCGCGCATGAGTGCGGATGGCGTGCAGGCCGCAATGGTGCATCGGCCTCTGGTCACTGCTGGCTTGGGTATGTATGTGCGCGGTGGAAGCTCTGCCACCATCATGAGCTATACCCATAACCGGCTGGGTCGCATCATGTCGGTCGTCAGCTATCCGGACGCTCCAATGTGGGTGCGCAGCCTGAACGGGTTCAACGATTCACCTGCCACACGCAATGCGCAGATCGAATTGAAACCTTTGGACACGGCCCACGAAGCAGAGTTTCGCACCCGCTTTGCCATCGACATACAGACCGTGCGGCGCGTTCACACCTCGGGCTGACGCGCACGCGTCCGAAACAGCGTAAACAGGCCCGAGCCAACCACAAGCATCGCACCCATCATGGTAATCGCATCCGGCCAGTCCCCAAAGACCAGCCAGCCCAACCCAAGCGCCCACAGTAAACCGGTATAACGAAACGGCGCGACGAATCCGACCTCACCGACCCGCATCACCATGACACTGCACAAATAGGCAACCAGAACGAAAATTGAAGCCGAAACAACCAATCCACCCGTGGCGACAGAGACCGGCACCCATCCTTCAAAGATCGATACAATCGCGGCCGTCGCCGTGATCGAGAATGACGTCGCAAGCGTAACGACCATCGAAGGCACCTCGGCCGACATTCGGCGCGTAATTAGGTCTCGCGCAGTGACCGAAAGCACCGCAACCAACGCATAGATCGCGTAAAGGTCAAACCCCTCGGGGCCGGGCCGAACGATCAGCAGCATCCCGGCAAACCCCATCGCAATCGCCACCATGCGCCGCCAGCCGATTGCTTCGTGAAAGAACAACGCGGCCCCAAGCGTTACCGTGAGGGGCAAGACCTGCAAAACCGCCGTCACATTCGCCAAAGGCATATGTTTCAACGCAGTCAAAAAGAAGAAGGTTGCTGACAGCTCCGCCACACAGCGCAGGGCAATCAACCATCTGTCATGCCGTGGAAATCGTAGATGAAACGCGCCCAGATGCCGGGCCAACAGATAGACAAGCGACGTCGCCAACAATCCACGTAAGGCAATCAACTGAAACAGCGGCAGATCCTGCAAGGCGACCTTCACCAGCGTGTCATTGATGGTAAAGGCCATCATGCTGCCCATCATCAGCAGCGCGCCTTTCAGGTTCGGGGTCATGAAAAACTATCCAGTCTCGATTCAATCCCGCCATTGGCTCAGCAGCCCATGAAAATGTCAATTCCCAGCAATACCTTGGAAGATACTCAGGTCCGGTTCATGGATGTCTGGAAGGTCTCCAAGCCAGTCTTTGAGAAGGCATTCCTAATTTCGAAGACTAGTGCTTTGGGCCAAGGGCTACACGAGCGAGCACTGGCATTGAACAATTTGTTTTCGATATCTTTGCTGTATTGCCACCTTAAACCTGCAGAATGCCGAGCGCTCATCGCATGAAAACAAAAAAGGCCCCGCGAAATTGCGGGGCCCTTCCTATTCATAAACTGCAAGCCTTACTCGCGGCTTTCCGGGGTTTCCACCAGAACGTCTAGCTCGTCGCCCACCATGTCGTCGTCGAAGGTCGGAGCTGCCAGGGCAGCGGCGGCTTCGGCCTCTTCCCGGCGGGCTTCGATCACGACATTGTCGCGCGATTGCGCAACCTGACGGACGGCCTGAGTTGCCCCACCTGTACCGGCGGGGATCAGACGACCGACGATGACGTTCTCTTTCAGGCCAACCAGCTTGTCCTTCTTGCCCTGCACGGACGCTTCGGTCAGCACGCGGGTGGTTTCCTGGAACGACGCCGCCGAGATGAACGAACGCGTTTGCAGCGAGGCTTTGGTGATCCCCAGAAGGATCGGCTCGCCCTGTGCCGGACGACCACCGCGGGCGATGGTCTTCTCGTTGGCCGCGTCGAACTCCTGCTTGTCCACATGCTCGCCTTTCAGCAGGGTGGTGTCGCCTGAATCCAGGATCTCCCACTTCTGCAGCATCTGGCGCACGATGACCTCGATGTGCTTGTCGTTGATCTTCACGCCCTGCAAACGATAGACGTCCTGCACCTCGTCAATCATGTAATCCGCCAGCGCTTCGACACCCATGATGGACAGGATGTCATGCGGAGCCGGGTTGCCGTCCATCAGGTATTCACCCTTCTGGATGAAGTCCCCTTCGGCGACCGGGATGTGCTTGCCCTTGGGCACCATGTACTCGATGGTCTCCATGGACTCGTCCGCCGGTTCGATGCTGATGCGGCGCTTGTTCTTGTAGTCGCGGCCAAAGCGCACGTAACCATCGGCTTCTGCGATGATCGCGTGATCTTTCGGACGACGCGCTTCGAACAGTTCGGCCACACGCGGCAGACCACCGGTGATGTCCTTGGTCTTGGCACCTTCACGCGGGATACGCGCGACAACGTCACCGGCTTCGACGGTTTGACCGTCTTCGACCGACAGGATCGCATCCACCGACATCGGATAGTGAACCGGGTTGCCCGCATCGTTGCGGACCGGCTCGCCATCTTCACCGACCAGAATGATCTCGGGCTTGAGGTCGCTGCCTTTGGGGGCCGCACGCCAGTCGATCACGATCTTCTGGGTCATGCCGGTTGCGTCGTCGGTCTCGTCGCGGACCGCAAGGCCCGAAACAAGATCGACATATTTCGCGGTACCGGCTTTCTCGGCGATAATCGGCAGGGTGTACGGGTCCCATTCGAACAGTTTGTCGCCACGGGCAACCTTGGTGCCGTCCTTGACGAACAGCTTGGAGCCATAACCCAGCTTATGGCTGGCACGCTCTTCGCCATGTTCGTCCTTGATCACCAGCTTCATGTTCCGACCCATGACCAGACTTTCGCCTGCCGCGTTGACCAGAATCTGCGGGTTCTCGAAGGACACGACGCCGTCCTGGCTGGCTTCCTGGAACGACTGCTGACCACCTTGTGCAACACCGCCGATGTGGAAGGTCCGCATGGTCAGCTGTGTACCGGGTTCACCGATGGACTGGGCGGCGATGATGCCGACAGCTTCACCCGTGTTCACCATGGTACCGCGTGCAAGGTCACGACCGTAGCAGGTGGCACAGACGCCTTCCTCGGACTCACAGGTCAGAGGCGAGCGGATGCGCATCGACGCAACACCGGCTTCGTCGATGGTGTCCGCCATACGTTCGTCGATCAGCTGACCTGCAGCCACGATCACCTCATCGGTGCCCGGACGCAGAACATCATCAGCCGCGACACGACCCAGCACCCGCTCAGCCAGCGAGGCGACAACCTCACCGTCGTTCACGGCTGCTTCGGCAGTGATCGCACGCTCGGTGCCACAGTCGATCTCACGAACGATACAGTCTTGTGCCACGTCCACCAGACGACGGGTCAGGTAACCCGAGTTCGCCGTTTTCAGAGCGGTATCCGACAGACCCTTACGGGCACCGTGGGTCGAGTTGAAGTACTCAAGAACGGTCAGACCCTCTTTAAAGTTCGAGATGATCGGCGTCTCAATGATGTCACCGTTCGGCTTGGCCATCAGGCCGCGCATACCGCCCAGCTGTTTCATCTGAGTGACCGAGCCACGCGCGCCGGAGTGGGCCATCATGTAGACCGAGTTCGGTTCCTGCTCAGACCCGTCCTCTGCCCGATCCGACGACGAGATCGTGCTCATCATCGCATCAGTGACGCGGTCGTTACACTTCGACCAGGCATCAACAACTTTATTGTACTTTTCGCCCTGAGTGATCAGGCCGTCCATGTACTGCTGTTCAAAGTCCTTCACCTGACCGCGGGTGTCATCAACGATGCCCCACTTGTCGTCCGGAATGACCATGTCGTCCTTGCCGAACGAAATGCCCGCCTTGAACGCTTCTTTGAAGCCCATCGACATGATCTGGTCACAGAAAATGACCGACTCTTTCTGACCGCAGTAGCGGTAGACGGTGTCGATCACCTGCTGCACTTCTTTCTTCCGCAGCAGGCGGTTGACCAGATCGAACGGTGCTTTGTTGTTCAGTGGCAGCAACGCACCCAGACGCAGACGGCCCGGAGTGGTTTCATAACGCTTCTGAACTTCGTTGCCTTCGTCGTCGATCTGCGTGATCCGCGCGGTGATTTTCGAGTGCAGATGCACTTCGCCGGAATCCAGCGCGTGCTGAACTTCGTCGATAGACCCGAACACCTTGCCTTCGCCCGGCATACCTTCGCGTTCCAGGGTCACATAGTAGAGACCCAGGATCATATCCTGCGACGGAACGATGATCGGCGCGCCGTTTGCAGGCGACAGAACGTTGTTCGTCGACATCATCAGAACACGGGCTTCCAGCTGGGCCTCAAGGCTCAGCGGGACGTGAACGGCCATCTGGTCCCCGTCGAAGTCGGCGTTAAAGGCCGAACAAACCAGCGGGTGCAACTGGATGGCTTTACCTTCGATCAGAACCGGTTCGAACGCCTGAATGCCAAGACGGTGCAGCGTCGGCGCACGGTTCAGCATGACAGGATGTTCGCGGATCACCTCGTCGAGGATATCCCACACTTCGGGACGCTCTTTTTCGACCAGTTTCTTCGCCTGTTTCACGGTCGAAGACAAACCCTTGGCTTCAAGGCGCGAATAGATGAACGGCTTGAACAGCTCCAGCGCCATCTTCTTGGGCAAGCCACACTGGTGCAGCTTGAGTTCCGGACCAGTCACAATGACCGAACGGCCCGAGAAGTCGACGCGCTTACCCAGAAGGTTCTGACGGAAGCGACCCTGTTTCCCTTTCAGCATGTCCGACAGCGATTTAAGCGGGCGCTTGTTAGCGCCGGTGATCACGCGGCCACGACGGCCGTTGTCGAACAGAGCATCCACGGATTCCTGCAGCATCCGCTTTTCGTTGCGGACGATGATGTCAGGCGCGCGCAGCTCGATCAGACGCTTCAGACGGTTGTTCCGGTTGATGACGCGGCGATACAGATCGTTCAGATCCGAGGTCGCGAAACGGCCACCATCCAGCGGAACCAGCGGACGCAGTTCCGGCGGAATGACCGGGATCACGGTCATCACCATCCATTCGGGCCGGTTGCCCGACTCGAGGAAGGATTCAACAACCTTCAGACGCTTGATGATCTTCTTGGGCTTCAGCTCGCCGGTTGCTTCGGCCAGATCAGCGCGCAGCTGCTCGGCTTCGGCTTCCAGATCGATCTGGGCAAGCATCTCACGGATGGCTTCGGCACCGATATTCGCGGTGAACGCGTCCATGCCATAGGCATCCTGAGCGTCCATGTACTCTTCTTCGGTCAGCATCTGGCCATAGGTCAGGTCGGTCAGACCCGGCTCGATGACGACATAGTTTTCAAAGTACAGAACGCGTTCCAGATCGCGCAGCGTCATGTCCAGCATCAGACCGATCCGGGACGGCAGCGATTTCAGGAACCAGATATGCGCAACGGGTGCGGCCAGTTCGATATGGCCCATACGCTCACGGCGGACTTTCTGCAGGGTGACTTCCACGCCACACTTTTCGCAGACAACGCCGCGATACTTCATCCGCTTATATTTACCGCACAGACATTCGTAATCTTTGATCGGGCCAAAGATACGAGCGCAGAACAGACCGTCACGTTCGGGCTTGAACGTCCGGTAGTTGATGGTTTCGGGTTTCTTGATCTCGCCATAGGACCAAGACAGAATCCGCTCGGGCGACGCCAGCGAGACCTTGATCTCGTCGAAGACCTTCGGGGGCGTCAGCGGGTTGAACGGGTTGTTGGTGATTTCCTGATTCATTTTACAATCCAATCTGACTGTTTGCAGTCATCAGAAGAAAAGGAGAAGGGCGCACATCGCGATCACAAGGAAGATCAGAAGATACGGAATACCGAGGAGTAGAGACCTCCGCCAATATTCCGCTGTCCATGTCGAGATCCTCATTGGGTCGATGCATAATTCCTGCCTTAGACGAAACTGTCGGTACATGCCGTGGAAGAAGGTGACAAAAGATGCCACCAACAAAACCAATGCTCCGACTGCCGTCCAAAACATTTACGACCTCGCTCACTCCTCAACCTCCGCATCCAGGAGTTCCATATTCAGGCCGAGGCCACGGACTTCTTTCACCAGAACGTTGAACGATTCCGGTACGCCCGCTTCAAAGTTATCCTCGCCCTTGACGATCGACTCATAGACCTTGGTCCGACCGGCGACGTCATCCGATTTCACCGTCAGCATCTCCTGCAGGGTGTAGGCGGCGCCGTAAGCTTCCAGAGCCCAGACTTCCATCTCACCAAAGCGCTGACCACCGAACTGCGCCTTACCGCCCAGCGGCTGCTGGGTCACCAGGCTGTACGGCCCGGTCGAACGCGCGTGGATTTTGTCGTCCACAAGGTGGTGCAGTTTCAGCAGGTACTTGATGCCCACGGTCACCGGACGCGCGAATTGCTCACCGGTACGACCGTCGAACAGAACCGACTGACCGCTTTCCGAGAAGCCCGCACGCACCAGCGCGTCGTTGACGTCCGCCTCTTTGGCGCCGTCGAAGACCGGGGTTGCGATCGGAACACCGCGGGTCACGTTGCCCGCAGCCTCGATCAGGCCATCCTCGTCCAGACCGGTGATGCCTTCTTCGTAGACATTCTCACCGTAAGCCAGCTTCATCGCTTCGCGCACCGGGGTCAGGTCGCCAGAGCGGCGGTATTCACCCAGAGCGTCATCGATGTTCAGACCCAGACCGCGCGCGGCCCAACCCATATGGGTTTCAAGGATCTGACCAACGTTCATACGCGAAGGCACACCCAGCGGGTTCAGACAGAAGTCGACCGGAGTACCATCGGCCAGGAACGGCATGTCTTCCATCGGAACAACCTTGGAGATCACACCTTTGTTCCCGTGACGACCGGCCATCTTGTCGCCCGGCTGCAGCTTGCGCTTCACGGCGATGAAGACTTTGACCATCTTCATCACACCCGGCGGCAGGTCGTCGCCACGGCGGACCTTTTCGACCTTGTCTTCAAAACGGGCGTCCAGAGCACGCTTTTGCACTTCGTACTGCTCGTTCAGAGCTTCGACGATCTGTGCGTCCTGCTCACCTTCCAGCGCCAGCTGCCACCACTGTCCACGGGTCAGGGTTTCCAGCAGGTCCTCGGTGATCACCGACCCTGCCTTGACGCCTTTCGGGCCTTTCACAGCGGTTTTACCCAGGATCAGGCCCTGTAGACGCGCATAGATGTTGCGGTCAAGGATTGCCAGCTCGTCGTCCCGGTCACGGGCCAGACGTTCAACTTCCTCACGCTCGATCTGCAGCGCACGTTCGTCTTTCTCGACGCCGTGACGGTTGAAGACGCGGACCTCAACGACCGTACCGTAATCGCCCGGCTTCACGCGCAGCGAGGTGTCGCGCACGTCAGATGCTTTTTCACCAAAGATGGCGCGCAGCAGCTTTTCTTCCGGGGTCATCGGGCTTTCGCCCTTCGGAGTAATCTTGCCGACCAGAATATCGCCCGGCTCAACATCCGCACCGATGTAAACGATGCCCGCCTCGTCGAGGTTACGCAGCGCTTCTTCACCGACGTTCGGGATGTCGCGGGTGATCTCTTCCGGGCCCAGCTTGGTGTCACGGGCGGCGACTTCGAATTCCTCGATATGGACCGAAGTAAAGACGTCATCACGCGCGATACGTTCGCTGATCAGGATCGAGTCTTCGTAGTTGTAACCGTTCCACGGCATGAACGCGACGACCACGTTCTTACCAAGGGCCAGCTCACCCATATCGGTCGACGGACCATCGGCAATGACCTCGCCCTTCTGGACGGTGTCACCCACCTTGATCAGCGGACGCTGGTTGATGCAGGTGTTCTGGTTCGAACGCTGGAATTTGCGCAGACGGTAGATGTCAACGCCCGCGTCGCCCAGTTCCAGATCCTCGGTCGCGCGGATAACGATACGCTGGGCATCGACCTGGTCGATGATACCGGCGCGTTTCGCCTGAATCGCAGCACCCGAGTCGATCGCAACCTTTTCCTCGATCCCGGTACCGACCAGCGGTGCCTCGGCCCGCAGCAGCGGAACCGCCTGACGTTGCATGTTCGAGCCCATCAGAGCTCGGTTAGCGTCGTCATTTTCAAGGAACGGGATCAGCGATGCAGCTACTGATACCAGCTGTTTCGGCGACACGTCGATCAGATCCACATTCTCGCGCGGGGCAAGCGTGTAATCACCAGCCTGACGGGTCGAAACCAGATCGTTGATGAACTTGCCATCCGCATCCAGCGTCGCGTTCGCCTGCGCCACGGTGTGACGCATTTCCTCGGTCGCGGACATGTAGTGAACCTCATCCGTCACCTCGGCGTCTTTAACAACGCGGTACGGTGTTTCGATGAAGCCATACTTGTTCACGCGGGCAAAGGTGGCCAGCGAGTTGATCAGACCGATGTTCGGACCTTCCGGTGTTTCAA
Source organism: Ruegeria sp. I1 (assembly GCF_056532675.1). NCBI lineage: Bacteria > Pseudomonadati > Pseudomonadota > Alphaproteobacteria > Rhodobacterales > Roseobacteraceae > Ruegeria > Ruegeria sp. I1. Next base: position 13,241 of record NZ_JBQFNM010000009.1, read on the forward strand.
TCGGGCACATCCGGCCATAGTGGGTCGGGTGTACGTCGCGCACTTCAAAGCCCGCACGCTCGCGCGTCAGACCACCGGGGCCAAGCGCCGAGAGACGGCGTTTGTGGGTAACTTCCGACAGCGGGTTGGTCTGGTCCATGAACTGCGACAGCTGCGACGAGCCGAAGAATTCGCGAACAGCAGCTGCAGCCGGTTTCGCGTTGATCAGGTCCTGAGGCATGACGGTGTCGATCTCGACCGACGACATACGCTCTTTGATCGCGCGCTCCATGCGCAACAGGCCAACACGGTACTGGTTTTCCATCAGTTCGCCAACCGAACGCACACGACGGTTGCCGAGGTGGTCGATATCGTCCACGTCGCCTTTGCCGTCACGCAGTTCGACCAACGCTTTGATGCAGGCCACGATATCTTCGCGGCGCAAGGTGCGCAGGGTGTCCGGCGCGTCCAGAGCCAGACGCATGTTCATTTTCACGCGGCCAACGGCGGACAGGTCATACCGCTCGCTGTCGAAGAACAGGGTGTCGAACAGAGCCGACGCAGCTTCGACGGTGGGCGGCTCACCCGGACGCATGACGCGGTAGATGTCCATGAGCGCGGTTTCGCGGCTCATGTTCTTGTCCTGAGCCATGGTGTTGCGCATGTAGGGGCCAACATTGACGTTGTCGATGTCCAGAACCGGAATGTCAGTGACGCCCGCGTCGATAAGCTCTTTCGCGGTGCCGCCGATCAGATCGCCGTCTTTGTCATATTCCAGCGTCAGCTCATCACCGGCTTCGACATAGATCGCACCGGTTTCTTCGTTGATGATGTCCTTGGCGACATACTTGCCGACGATGTTGTCGAAGGGCACCAACAGGTTGGTGACGCTGCCTTCGTCGATCAGTTTCTTGACCGCGCGCGGGGTGACTTTCTTGCCTGCTTCGGCAATCACTTCACCGGATTTCGCGTCGACCAGATCATAGGTTGGGCGGGTACCGCGTACGCGCTCGGGGAAGAATGGCGTGACCCAGCCTTTCTTCTTGTCCAGCTTGTAGGACACGGTGTTGTAGTAAGCATCCATGATCGCTTCCTGATCCAGACCCAGCGCATAGAGCAGGGTTGTCACAGGCAGTTTGCGGCGACGGTCGATACGGGCGAACACGATGTCTTTGGCGTCGAACTCAAAGTCCAGCCAGCTGCCGCGATACGGGATGATGCGGCAGGCAAACAACAACTTGCCCGAGGAATGGGTTTTACCTTTGTCGTGATCAAAGAACACACCGGGCGAACGGTGCATCTGAGACACGATCACACGCTCGGTGCCGTTCACGATGAACGTCCCGTTCGGCGTCATCAGGGGCATATCGCCCATGAACACGTCCTGTTCCTTGATGTCTTTGACCGATTTCGCGCCAGTGTCCTCGTCGACATCGAAAACGATCAGACGCAGTGTGACCTTCAGCGGCGCGCTGTAGGTCATGTCACGCTGCATGCACTCTTCGACGTCATATTTGGGTTTTTCCAGATCATACTTCACGAACTCCAGAACGGAGGTTTCGTTGAAATCCTTGATCGGGAAAACCGACTGGAACACGCCCTTGATGCCTTCGCCGTCTGTGGGCTGTTCAGCATCGCCGGAGCGCAGGAAAAGATCATAAGAAGATTTCTGCACCTCAATGAGGTTCGGCATTTCCAAAACTTCGCGGATTTTGCCGTAATATTTACGAAGACGTTTCTGGCCAAGGAACGTTTGAGCCATGTCAGATGTCACCTTTCGATGTTCTCAGCGGGCAAAGACACCGTCGGGCCCCGGCATCTTGCACAATCGAGACAACACGTCCGGATCAATTCGTGGCCACCGTCCCGAAGGCGGCCTCCCGATCCGAAAACCGTGTCTTAGAAAACGCCCCATATCCTGAGGCCCTTTCTAAGACAGGTTCGGCTGGACCCGGATTTCTCCGGACCCAGCCAAATTTCCAGGCACATCAGCGATGTGCCAACGGACTGACTTAGGCCAGTTCGACCTCGGCGCCAGCTGCTTCCAGCTTGCCCTTGATCTCTTCGGCTTCGGCTTTGTCCACGCCTTCTTTGATCTTGCCGCCAGCTTCGACCAGCTCTTTGGCTTCTTTCAGGCCCAGACCGGTGATGCCGCGAACTTCTTTGATCACGTTGATTTTCGAAGCGCCGGCGTTCTTCAGAACGACGTCGAATTCGGTTTTTTCTTCCTCAGCTGCACCGCCGGCATCGCCAGCTGCGCCTGCGACCATGACGGCGCCGCCAGCTGCGGGCTCGATGCCGTACTCGTCTTTGAGGATGGTTTTCAGTTCTTGTGCTTCCAGCAGGGTCAGACCCACGATGCTTTCTGCGAGTGCTTTCAGATCAGCCATTGTATCAGCTCTTTCCGTTTACAGTGTGTGTTCCAACGTCAGGGAGTTTTCCCTACGCAGATCATTCAGTGCCAACCGCTTACGCAGCTTCCGCCTTCTCTTCGATGGTGGAAAGGATGCTTGCGATGTTGCTTGCAGGTGCGCCAATTGCACCGGCGATGTTCGAAGCAGGCGCGCCAAGCATACCAGCGATCGTAGCAATAAGCTCTTCACGCGACGGCATTTTCGACACGGCTGTAACACCAGCCCGGTCCAGAGCGTTCTCACCCATTGCACCGCCAAGAATTTCGAACTTTTGGTTCTCTTTGGCGTAGTCCTCGGCCACTTTGGCAGCTGCCACAGGGTCCTCGGAATAGGTCAGAACGGTCATCCCTGTCAGCAGGTCGGCCATGTTTTCACACGGCTTACCCTCAAGGGCGATTTTGGCGAGCCTGTTCTTGGCAACACGCACGGAACCACCCGCGTCACGAGCACGTGCGCGAAGGTCCTGCATCTCGGCAACTGTCAGACCGGCGTAATGGGCAACCACTACGACGCCAGAGCTTTCGAAGATTTGGCCGAGTTCCTCGACCACTTTCTCTTTCTGGGCTCTATCCACAGTTCTCTCCAAGTTAGGGGCGATGCCTCACCCCGGCTCATATTTGCCGCGGGCAATCCCCCGGCGTTCAGGTCCGTTGTTACGGGATTGGCCAAAATGCGCCCGAGGGTGGGACCCTCAGAATTCTTTGGTCTTACCCGTCTCAGGCAGGAAATTAAGGGATCAGATGACACCACCCACCGTCTTGGACGAAACGAAAGAAAGCGCACGACGAATCGCACGCTTTGTTCCGCAGGTCTACTTAGGGCAGACGCGCCCAGTTTCCAAGAGGTAAATTGCACGTCCGCGCAATCAATCGCGCCTATCGTTAGCCTCTGCCACCTACGCTCGAACCATTGACACAGGACTGACGCTCTTGTCTTGTCGGACGCGCCGAACACGCTCAGACAAACAGCACATAAACGCCAGACGATGCCGACACTCACGATTTCCGAATACGACATGGCATCGGGCTTCGCCAGTGAGTTTGCTCGACACCAACTAAACGACCGCATCACCGGCTTGGAATGCGTCTATCGCTCGCACGGGTTTCCGGGGTCCCGGCTAGTAATGAAGGTGGAAACACCGGGTCAGGACTTTGCACTAAAGATTGATACGGTCTCACCTGAATCGGGGCGTCTGAGCAGAGAGTTCGAAACACTAGGTCGGGTTTTCAGCCATTTCAAAGGGCACGAATCCGGTCGCGTCGTGCGGCCTGTCTTTTTGGCCCCCGGCGGCGCTTACATGGTGACTGAGTATGTAGACCGACCCACCGCTGTCGATGTGATCTATAACAGCGACGATGACAAACAGGTTGCGCAGGTCTATCGCCGGGCCGGTGCCTGGCTGCATCATCTTCACAGCCTGCAGAAGCCAGTTCAATACGCGTTCCGACCCCGCTGGATGACCGACAACATCCGCGAATTGTCGACCTTGGTCCCGGATCATATCACTCCGATCAGCCAACCCATGGTGGACACGTTTTTGGCCGAGGCCGCACGGCTGCGAAACCGGCCCGATCTGCGGGTGTTTTCGCACGGGGATTTCCACGGGCTCAATCTGATCATGGGTCAGGGCACCACCATCGGCCTCGACTTCACCGAAGCGCGCGACAAGCTGGCCGTCTACGACATCGTCGATTTTGTGAAAGCCGACATCTTTCGCAGCGCCACTCAGCAGGAGATCGACCGGAGCGGTATGCTCAAGACCAACAAACAGATGTTTTTCAAACTCTACCGCCACCCAATCGATATCGAGATCCTGGATTGCTGCCTGCGTGGCCGCCTACTTAAGGACTGGCTACGCCTCTGGCGGCCAGACTTCATTTGCAGCCAGTTTGAAGAGCGCAAGCGCGACCTGTTAGAAGCGCGCCTGAAACAGATATTCCTGTAGCAGACAAAAAACCCGGGCAGTTCGCACCACCCGGGTCTTATTACTGATGGCTAGATGCCGAGGGCTTATTCGCCCGATGCAGCTACCACATCCAGTGTCACGCCGGGGCCCATGGTCGAGCTCAGCGCGATTTTCTTCATGTAAGTACCTTTAGCGCCCGACGGCTTGGCCTTAGCCACAGCCGAGATGAAGGCACGGACGTTTTCGACCAGCTTGGCTTCGTCAAACGACGCTTTGCCAACACCGGCGTGCACAACGCCGCCTTTTTCCGCTTTGAACTGAACTTCACCACCTTTGGCTGCTTCCACGGCCGCTTTCACGTCCATGGTCACGGTGCCAACTTTGGGGTTTGGCATCAGGTTGCGAGGGCCCAGAACTTTACCCAGACGGCCAACGATGGGCATCATGTCAGGGGTTGCAATGCAACGATCGAATTCGATGGTGCCGCCCTGGATGGTTTCCATCAGGTCTTCTGCGCCAACGATATCTGCGCCAGCTTCTTTTGCTTCGTCAGCCTTGGGGCCACGCGCAAATACCGCAACACGCATCGCTTTGCCGGTGCCGTTCGGCAGACCGACGACGCCGCGAACCATCTGGTCCGCGTGACGGGTATCGACGCCCAGGTTAAGAGCGATCTCGATGGTCTCGTCGAATTTCGAGGTCGCGTTGCCTTTGACCAGGGAAACAGCTTCTTCAACCGACAGGTTTTCCTTGCCAGCGACAGCTTCGCGCGCAGCGCGGGTACGTTTACCGAGTTTTGCCATCTTACTTCACCTCGATGCCCATAGAGCGGGCCGAGCCCAGGATGATCTGCATTGCGCCTTCGACGTCGTTGGCGTTCAGATCTTTCATTTTGGCTTCGGCGATTTCGCGAACCTGCTTCGAGGTCACGGTTGCCACGGTCTCACGACCGGGGTTTTCCGCGCCGCGAGGACGGTTCCGCTTGCCAACCGGCTTCAGACCAGCCGCTTTTTTCAGGTAGTAAGACGCGGGCGGCGTCTTGATGTCCATGGTGAAGGACTTGTCCTGATAATAGGTGATCACGGTCGGGCACGGAGCGCCGGGCTCCATGTCTGCGGTCTTGGCGTTAAATGCCTTGCAGAATTCCATGATGTTGATGCCGCGCTGACCCAGCGCCGGACCAACTGGCGGCGACGGGTTCGCCTGACCTGCAGGAACCTGCAGTTTCATTGTACCAGCAAGCTTCTTGGCCATTTGGTTTTCCTTTCAACGTAGGTGGGACGCGTCCCACCCGGTTTATGTTGCGTGGTCCGGCCCGGGATCGCGATCCCAGCAACCTCCCACGAGAGAATCTCGCCCGAAGACGATAGAGGCGGCGTTTATAGGGGAATGTATGGGTTGGCAAGTGGGTGGCATCCTGAATTCTCCCCACTTGATCAAACCTAAAGGCAAGTTTTGCTCAGGTGGGTTTCTTTGCCTATTGCGAAGGATCTCATATCTCAGATGGTGACACAGCCCGCTTATAGAGATGCCACGTGGTATGGCCAAGGATCGGCAGAGTAAAGATAAGACCCAGAAATGCCGGAACCAAAGACAACAACATGGTAATCGAAATGATCGCTGCCCAGCCTAACATGACAACGGAGTTCTCGGTGACAACGCGAATGGACGTAAGCATCGCGGAAACAAAATTTGTTTCGCGGTCGAGCAGCATCGGCATCGCGACGACGGTAACCGAGAACAAAACGGCTGACAGAAAGGCTCCGACGCAAGTGCCAATTGCAAGGAAAGTCCAACCCTGTGGCGTGAAGAATACCGAATTTATAAACCCTTCAAAGTCAGAGAATGATGCATTTTGCAGAATGATCGCTAGCCAAAGCCTGATCTGGTAGGTCCAGACCCAGAAAATGAACAACGTAACAAATGCCATCCAGCCCATTTCACGATTGCGCTGATTGGCCATGGTTTTGAGGATGTCAGACCAGCTGAATTCCTCTCCCTTCTCCAGCCGTCGGGACATCTCATAGAGCCCAGCTGCAGCGAACGGCGCGACCAGCGGGAAGCCTATGGCTGCGGGAATAATCATCCAAATCTTACCAAGCCAGACCAGACACCAAACAAATAGGATTCCGAAAACCGCATAGAAAAGGCCAAAGAAACCGCTCATGAGGGGGCGCGCGAGAAAGTCAGAAAACCCCGCTCTGAGCGAAGCGGTAATATCATCCTTTGTTAGACGATTGACCTCGGGCACGTCCTCTTGTTGCGGTGTCGGATTTTTCGGTGATGTGGAACCGTTGGCACTGGGTGCCATAACAAACTCCTCCCAAACCGTAGTGTCTGAATGGTCTGCCTATCCAGCTAGCCAGGCGGCGAGACAGATGTCTTTTGCTTGACAACAAGTTAGCAGCAGATGAGCCTCTGGCACAAGAAGAGTATATAGCAGCCAGAATTGCCTTGCTGCTATTGAATGACTTGGTGGTCTAGCTCAGCTCGGGGAATCGAACCCAAAAGAGACGTTAACTTTGCTTCGTAACCTGCGTGAAGTCCAGCTCGACCGGGGTTTCGCGGCCAAAGATCGAAACAGACACTTTCAGCTTCTGCGCCTCGTCGTCCACGCCTTCGACCATACCGTCGAAATCCTCGAACGGGCCGTCGTTGACTTTGACCTTCTCGCCCACCTCGAAGGTGATCATCAGCTTGGGCGCTTCTTCACCCTCCTGAACGCGGTTGAGGATCTGGTTCACCTCGGCGTCGCGCATCGGCATCGGGCGGCCTTGAGGACCGAGGAAGCCGGTGACGCGGTTGATCGAGTTGATCAGGTGATAGCCCTGATCGGACATTTCCATATGCACCAGAACATAGCCCGGCATGAACCGACGCTCGGTCGTGACTTTCTTGCCCCGACGCACTTCGATCACCTCTTCGGTGGGCACCAGCACTTCGTCGATATCGTCTTCAAGGCCCTGTTCAGCCACCGACGTGCGGATCTGCTCTGCGATCTTCTTTTCGAAATTCGAAAGAACGCTGACCGAGTACCACCGTTTCGCCATGAACCTGTCGTCCTTGTTTAGCTCCGAGGCGGCAAGCCGCGCGCCCCGCGTTGAAATTCAATTGCGTGACCCGGAATAAAAAGCGGCGCGCAACCTGATTCGCCGCACGCCCATTCCGAATAGTCATGTCACCTACTCTGACACGCCGTGCTGTGCAAGGGGGCAGTGGTGTTTCCACCCGCCCAAACTGCCTTAGCTGAACGCGCCCAGCACCAGCTGAAGACCCCCGCGAATGCCCAGATCGACCAGCGCAAAGAAGGCAGCGGTCAGGGCGGCCATGATGAACACCATAACCGTGGTCAACAGCACCTCACGCCGGGTCGGCCAGACGACCTTGGAAACTTCGGCACGGACTTGCTGAATGAACTGGATCGGGTTGGTGGTGGCCATGTGGCTTGGTCTCTCTGCTAGCGGATAGGCCGGACATAGCTGGGCATTGCGGCAATTTCAAGGGCGGTTCGGATCAACTCTGCTTGGTCGATGCGACGCGGTTACGGCTTGGGCTTATCGTCCCATTCCTCGCTGAGAATCCGGCGGGCGTCGCCCTCGGGATCCTCGTACTGGTTCGAACGGACCGTGTAAACAAACGCAACTAAGCCAACGCCGCCCAGAAAAAGGGAAATCGGGATCAGATAGGCGAGCACTTCCATTCGAGGTTACCTCAGCCGCAGGGCGTTCAGGGATACGGTAATGGACGAGGTCGACATCGCCAAGGCCGCTATCAGTGGCGTCGCCAAACCAGCAACGGCCAGCGGGACTGCGATAACATTATAGACGGTGGCGATGCGGAAGTTCTCGCGAATCCGTTTGGTGGCTTTGACGGCGGTATCGCAAGCGTCCGCGATGGGCGACAGATCGGTGCCCAGCAAAACGATGTCTGACGCGACGCGTGCGGCATCCAACGCCGAAGCCGGAGAGATCGAGACATGCGCCGCAGCCAGCGCGGCCGTGTCGTTCAAGCCATCACCGACCATCAGCACATGCCGACCCTGATCACTGAGTTCCTGAATACGCTGGGCCTTGTCTTGCGGCAGCGCCTCGGCGATCCAGTTTTGGATGCCCAGCTTGTTGGCCAAGGCCTCAACAGCACCTTTGGAATCGCCCGAGATCAGCATGATCTGCTTTCCAGTCCTCGCAAATGCTTTGACCGCCTCTGCCGCTCCGGGCCGTAGCGTGTCTGAGAAGTTGAAAGCCTTGGGGGGATTTGATCCGACCGACAGCCACGCTGAAGTCTCGGACCCTTGCTCAGCCCCCACCCAAGCCGCCCGGCCGAGGCGAACCCGCTGACCGCGATATTGCCCTTCGGTGCCGTAACCCGGCACCTCAACAATATCCCGAACCCTGGCGGATTTGACCCCGGCAGCCCGCGCTGCCTGTGTCAACGCAACCGACAACGGGTGGGCCGATGCCTCGGCCAGTGCCAATGCAATTTCCAGATCAGTGCGGGAATGGTCACCCAGATTGGTCAACTCGGGTGCCCCCGATGTCAGCGTGCCGGTCTTGTCGAACACCACCGTGTCCACCTCGGCCAGACGTTCCAATGCGGTGGCATGTTTGATCAGCATCCCCTTGCGGAACAACCGGCCTGAGGCGGCTGTCGTCACCGCTGGCACAGCCAGCCCTAAGGCGCAGGGGCAAGTGATAATCAGCACCGCCGCAGCAATGTTCAATGCGGTGCGCAGATCGCCGGAATAGATGTACCACCCCAAAAAGCTGAGCGCTGAAAGGATGTGAACCCCCGGCGCATAAAGCTTGGCAGCCTTATCGGCCAACGACGTGTATCGAGACCGACCGGATTCTGCGATCGCAACCAGATCGGCCATACGGTGGAGTGAAGTGTCTTCTCCCACAGCGGTGGCTTGAATGGTCAGCGGGCCGGTCAGGTTGACCTCGCCCGCGCTGACGGTTTGGCCGGCTTCGGCAAAGACAGGCAAGGTTTCACCGGTCAACAACGACCTATCCAATTCGGATTGACCCGAGACGATCTGGCCATCCACCGGCATACGCCCACCGGGGCGAACCAGGATCAGATCACCCACGTTCAAATTGGAAACGGCAACTTCTTCCTCGGCCCCATCGATGACGCGAATGGCGCGGGGCACCTCAAGCGCGGTCAACTCCTCAGCTGCCGAGCGCGCCGCCGCCCGAGTTCGGTAGTCCAGATACCGTCCGGCCAACAGGAAGAATGTCAGCGTGAGCGCAGCATCAAAATAAGCATGTTTCCCGCTCAGCGCCGTTTCCCAAAGCGATGTCGCAAGGGCCAGCAGGATCGCCAGCACGATCGGCACATCCATGTTCAGGCGTCGAACACGCAAGGCGCTCCAAGCATTGGCAAAGAAGGGCTGTGCCGAAAAGGCAATAGCTGGCAAGGCGATGGCAGCAGAAATCCAGTGGAACATGTCGCGCGTCGCATCGGCGGCACCTGACCAGACCGACACGGACAGCAGCATGACATTCATCGAAGCAAAGCCAGCCACCGCCAGTCGCATCAACAGATCCCGACCCGCCTTATCCGCGCTGGTTGCAGACAGGGCACCGGAGTCCAGCTCATGCGCTTCATACCCGGCGCGTTCCAGAACCGGGATCAGGTCCGCGGCCCGCGTCTCGGGCGCAGCTTTGATCATCGCGCGTTTGAGGGTCAGGTTCACGCGCGCATCCTCGACCCCGGGATGTGCATTCAGTGCACGCTCGACATTCGCGATACAGGCCGAACAGTGAATACTCGGCAAAGACAGCGCAATCTGTACATCCTCGGGGATCGGGCGCGCCGGTTCTGCCGGGGTTGCGATGCAGCCGGGACACGCCGCCGTACCAGAGGGCATTTGCGCCGTCACACCATCAGCCTTTCACATGAAGCGGCACGCGCTGTGCAAACTCAGCCCCCGCATGATCACGGGCCACCAGCCGGATATTCCAGTTCCCCTTACCCAAAGCAGCTGGTGTCGCGTAGGCGATGCCATCAAAGGTAAACTCAGGCGAGAAGTCATCCTTCACATGGGTCGCGCGCCCTACAACCGCCTGCAATTCAGCCACCTGAACCGGCGCGCCGGTCGCATCGGTGATATGCAGAATTAACAGCCCGCCCTTGGTTTCGGCCCGTACGTCCCACCCCAAGGCTCGCTGTTCCTGCAGACGTTCGTTGAAGTTCTGGCTGGCGACGTAGGAGTTCTTTACCTCCAACCCCGGAAAGGTTTTCACCGCGCTATAGGCCAACAGCAGGTTGACTGAGATGATGACTGTGAAGGCACCCACAAATATGGCCAGTGCATGTTTTCCCGTAAACTTGCGTTCTGTCATGATCAATTTCCTCGTCCATTGAACGTGGTGTCTTTGTAAGCACGCTCGCCATTGGTGATGTCCTCGACCCAAATCCGAACGGGCGTTGTGTCCGCACCAGCGGGGCCGGTGTCACCCGAAGCCACGATATAAACCCGAACCAGCTGTGCCGTATCCGCCGTCACATTTACAGTATGCAGGTTTGTGCCCTCAATCTCCATCCGCATGCTTGGGTCGCCAGCAAGTGACAGGCTGAACAACCGATCCTCGCCATGTTTGTTGCGCAAGCGCACATCATAGGTGTTGCGAATGGTGCCATCAGACAATGTCACAAAGGTCGGGTTGCGGACAGGAGCGACGGTCAGATCAATATCGGACCGGATGAACAGCGCGAACAGCAAGGCGAAGCCGACAGCAGACCAAAGTGACGTGTACATGATGGTGCGCGGCCGTAGGATATGTTTCCAAACGCTCTTGGGCGGATGGCCTTCGCGTTCGCTGGGTTCATCGCTCAGTGCCATATAGTCGATCAAACCACGCGGCTTGCCGATCTTAGCCATCATGTCGTCGCAGGCATCGATGCAAAGCGCGCAGGTGATGCACTCAAGTTGCTGGCCGTCGCGGATATCGATGCCAACGGGGCAGACATTCACACAGGCCATGCAATCGATGCAATCGCCCAACTCGGAGTCGGCGGTGCGTTTGCCTTTGCCGCGCGGCTCACCGCGCCATTCTCGGTAGCCAACGACCAGAGTATCCTCGTCCATCATTGCCGCCTGAATGCGAGGCCAGGGGCAGGCATAGATACAAATCTGTTCGCGCGCGAAGCCGCCGAACAGGAAGGTCGTGCCGGTCAGGATCAACACGGTTGTGTAAGCCACCGGGTGCGCATTGCCGGTCACCAGATCGCGCAGCAGAGTTGGCGCATCGGCAAAGTAGAACACCCAGGCGCCGCCTGTCAGCAGGCCGATCAGGAACCAAGACACCCATTTGGTCAGGCGCAGGCGTGCTTTGCGGAAATCCAGCTTCTCTTGTCGTTGCAGGCGCAAACGCGCGTTCCGATCCCCCTCGATCCAGCGTTCGACCAGGATGAACAGGTCGGTCCACACGGTTTGCGGGCAGGCATAACCGCACCAGACTCGACCCAAGGCCGACGTGAACAGGAACAGTCCAAGCCCAGCCATGATCAGCAGGCCCGCGACAAAATAGAACTCATGCGGCCAGATCTCGATCCAGAAGAAATAGAAACGCCGGTTGGCCAAATCCAGCAGCACCGCCTGATCCGGCAAACTGGGGCCACGATCCCACCGGATCCACGGGGTTAGATAGTAAATCCCCAAGGTCACGATCAGGATGATCCATTTCAGGTTGCGGAATGGTCCGGATACGCGCCGCGGAAAGATAGGTTCTCGTGCGGCATATAAGCTGGGGGCGGGGTCGGAATCGCTCACTGGCTGGCTCCAAGAATTGGCACTTTGGCTCACGTGTTTTCTCAGATCACGTCGGTGCAAACTTTGACATGGGTCAAAACGCGCATCGAGCAATCATCTTTTATTGAGCTGTGCCAGCTTGTCGCTTCAACCAACGAACAAAGGTTTTAACAGCCGGTCTAAGCGGTGTTTTTGCCGTTAAAACATGGTATCCACTGCTTTCTGGCTCGGCATAGAGCTCAACCAGGCGTCCGGCGCGGATATCCTGTTCGACGAAATGTCGCACTGTGGCCGTCACTCCTTGCCCGGCGCGAAGCCCATCCAACAGCAGATTTCCTGGCAAAGACAAACGACCCGCCAACGGGGGATGATCGACACCCCGTTTGGCCAGCCAATTGCTGGCCTCAGTGGTGCCAAGTTCCTCCAACCAGGGCAACTGGCTCAGCTCTTCCGGCGTCCAATTGGCTTTGCCCCCTAACAAAGCAGGCGCCGCCACGACGACAAAAGGTGTTTTTAGCAACATCTCAACATCTACTCCTGGCCACCCTCCAGCGCCGTACCGGATTGCGACATCAACCCCGCCGGGCGCAAGGGTGACGAGATGTGGCGAGGGGTCGATGGCCAAGTTGATATCAGGGTACTCGGCCTGAAACGCGGGCAAGCGTGGCATCAACCACGATGCGGCGAATGAAGGTGTCAAAGACACATGAACCGGGCGCGCCTCGCCCGACCGCATCAGATCTTCTACAACGGCACCGATTGATCCAAACCCAAGCTGCAAGGCGCGGGCCAGATGCTCGCCTTCAGCAGTCAGGGTCAACGCCTTCCCACTGCGATCTAAAAGCGCAACACCAAGGTGTTTTTCAAGCGCGCGAAGCTGTTGGCTGATTGCCGCATGACTGACGTTCAACGCGGCACCGGCATCGCTCACATTCCGCCTTTCAGCAAAGGCAGCAAAAGCCCTGAGTGAGGCCATCGGAGGAAGAGAAAGCCAATCCATATGTAATCCGTACTTACATGTTGGAATGGTAATTGAGTGGCATTCAGCGCGTCAAAGGTCAATCTCTATTGTCAGAAATGCTTCTGCACAGGAGAGAAACCATGCTGAATGTTCTTGCCCGTTCCTTTATGACTGCGACCCGAATAGACACGCCGCGTATCCAAAACGTAACAAAGCAAGGCGACCGCAAACGTCGCTGGCTGCCAGAAAGTCACTGGTGGATCAAGAACCCACGCGATGTGGATCTGGGCAATCTTTGATACGTGCAAAGATAAGGTGAGCGAACCGCTGCCGAGTGCAGCCTTGTTCACAATATACAGGCACCGGCCGCTCAGGAAACGCGCGAACAGATCGAGCAGCCGGCGCCTGAACCTGCAGGCAGCGCACTGCCTGCAGGTATTCTTGTATGCTTACTGACCGCCACCCAGCTGGTGGACATAGGCCGTAACCGCACGGATCTGAGCTTCGGTCAGGCGGGTATCCCACGGCGGCATCACGCCAAATCGGCTATATGTCACCGTTTCGGTCAAGGCCTCCTCACTTCCGCCATAAAGCCAGATCGCATCGGTCAGGTTCGGGGCACCTTGGAAGACATCCCCCTGGCCATTCTCACCATGACAGGCCGAGCAATTGTCTTCGAACACAACCTTGCCAGCTTGCGCCGCCGCATCATCGGTTTGCGCGTTGGTCAGAGACATGACGTATTGAACCACTTGGGTGATTTCCTCTTTTTCAAGAAGCTCACCAAAGGCCGGCATTTCGGACCAGCGGGTGTCATCGCTTTCCTCACTACGGATGCCGTAGCTGACCGTGGTTTCGATGTCTTCCAACGTTCCACCCCACAGCCATGCGTCATCCAGCAGGTTGGGGAAGCCGGTTGCACCCTGCGCACCCGAACCATGACACTGTGCGCACCAGGTACGGAACACCGCGCTGCCTGCGTTGACGGCATATTGCTGCAACTCGGCATCTTTCGAGATATCCTCGAGCGGGGTTTCCACCAGCTTCACGTTCCAGGGCGCATTGGCCTCTTCAAACGCAACCAGTTCCTTCTGCACCTCTTCACGGGATGACCAACCCATGACGCCTGCGGTGGCGGATTGAACCAGCGGCCATGCTGGGTACATGATCGTGTAGATCACACCCCAGATGATCGTGGCATAGAAGGTCCACAGCCACCAGCGCGGCATCGGGTTGTCAAACTCTTCGATGCCATCCCAGGTATGGCCGGTTGTATTTGGATCACCCGGCTGTTTATCAGGTGTCTTGTTCATTGCCGCGCCTCCTTGGATGTGGCGGGTTCGTCTTGCTGCGGTGCAGGTGCATCGGCGTGCCGGAAGGGAATGTTTGCGGTGTCCTTGTATTCCTTGCTGGCGCCGGGCCGGAAAACCCAGACCACGATGCCAACGAAGAAGGCAAAGAGCAGCAATAGCATCCAGCTATCCGCGAATTGCCGTAGCAGTGTGTATTCTTCCATCCTACCCTCCTGCTATCGGTTTGCTGCGGGGGTGAAGGTCGAGAAATCGACCAGCGTGCCCAGCATCTGCAGATAAGCGATCAGCGCATCAGCCTCGGTCAGTTCGGGCTGACCATCGAAGTTGCGCACGTTGACCTTGTCGCCATAACGCTCCAGCAACCCGTCAAAATCGCTGTCCGGATCGGCCTGAGCGCGGAAGTCCGCCACTGCGTTCTCCAACATCTCTTCGGTGTAGGGTGTTCCAACAACAGCGTTCACCGCCATGATGTCACCAATGTATTCACCGTCGATCTTGCGGTTTTCAAGGAAACCGTATTTCGGCATCACCGATTCCGGCACCACCGACTGTGCATCGCGCAGATGGCGCACGTGCCAGTCATCCGAGTAGCGGCCACCCACGCGGGCCAGATCAGGCCCGGTGCGTTTCGACCCCCACTGGAACGGATGGTCATACATCGACTCGGCCGCCAGCGAGTAATGGCCATAGCGTTCGACCTCGTCCCGCATGGGGCGGATCATCTGGCTGTGGCAGACATAGCAGCCTTCGCGGATGTAGATCTCACGCCCTGCCATCTCGAGCGGGGTGTAAGGGCGCATACCCTCCACCTTTTCAATGGTGTTCTCAAGATAGAACAGCGGGGTGATCTGAACGATGCCACCGATGGTTACGACCAGGAAGCTAAAGATCAGCAGGAGGGTCGCGTTGGTCTCGAGGATCTTATGTTTGTCAAGAATTGCCATTGCTCCGGCCTCCTTTATTCAGCCGGGACTGCGACGGTCAGGTTGGCCTCACGGGCCGGCGCTTTCCGCACAGTCATCCACAGGTTGTAGCACATGATCAGTGAGCCAGCGAGGAACAGGACCCCACCCAAGCCACGTACCACATACATCGGGAACTTGGCGGCCACGGTGTCGGCGAACGAGTTCACCAGGAAACCGTTGGCATCCACTTCGCGCCACATCAGGCCTTCCATGATACCGGTGACCCACATCGACGCGGCGTAGAGCACGATGCCGATGGTGGCGAGCCAGAAGTGCCAGCTGACCATCTGCAGCGAATACAGACGCTCACGCTTCCACAGGACAGGCACCAGGAAGTACAGCGCGCCAAAGGTGATCATGCCGTTCCAGCCCAGCGCGCCCGAATGAACATGACCAATGGTCCAGTCAGTGTAGTGGCTAAGGCTGTTCACCGCACGGATCGACATCATCGGACCCTCAAAGGTGGACATTCCATAGAAGCCGACCGAGATGACCATCATGCGGATGATCGGATCGGTGCGCAGCTTGTCCCACGCGCCCGACAGGGTCATCAGACCGTTGATCATACCACCCCAGGACGGCATCCACAGCACGATCGAGAACACCATGCCCAGCGTCGAGGCCCAGTCGGGAAGCGCGGTATAGTGCAGGTGGTGCGGACCGGCCCAGATATACAGGAAGATCAGCGCCCAGAAGTGGATAATCGACAGCTTGTACGAGAATACGGGACGTTCGGCCTGTTTCGGAATGAAGTAGTACATCATGCCCAGGAAGCCCGCAGTCAGGAAGAAGCCCACAGCGTTGTGGCCATACCACCACTGTATCATGGCATCCTGCACGCCGGACCAGACGATAACCGATTTCGAACCCCAGATGCTGACCGGGATGGTCATGTTGTTGACCAAGTGCAGCATCGCAACGGTCACAATAAAGGCCAAGTAGAACCAGTTGGCCACATAGATATGCGGCTCTTTCCGCTTGATGATCGTGCCCAGATACACGGCTAGGTAAGCCACCCAGACGATGGTCAGCCACAGGTCCACATACCACTCAGGCTCGGCATATTCCTTGGATTGCGTACCACCCAGAACATAGCCAGTTGCGGCCAGCACTATGAACAGCTGATAGCCCCAGAATACGAACCATGCGAGGTTGCCACCCCACAGACGCGCAGCACTGGTGCGTTGCACCACGTAGAATGACGTCGCGATCAACGCGTTGCCGCCAAATGCAAAAATCACTGCCGAAGTGTGCAGCGGACGCAGACGACCAAAGTTCAGATAGCCCTGCGCCCATTCAAAGTTGAGCGTTGGAAAGGCCAGCTGGAACGCAATAAAGGTTCCTGCAAGGAACCCAACAACACCCCAGAAGGCTGTTGCGATCACGCCATAGCGGATCACGTCATCCATGTATTCGCCCGAGCGATCTACTAGAATATCTGGCTCATCCGTGTTTCGAAGCGTCCAGATAAACAATCCCGCGGCGATGACCATCACCAGAATCGCATGCACCTGATACGCCAAATCCCGTGCGTAATTTGACCCTATGGCAGCAAACACCACCAGAAGGCCAAGCACGATCAGCTTGATGTAATTCGACATATTGCGTCCCTTTACCCTGCTCTGCGCGATTTACATGCCGCGCAGAACCTTTTTGACTGCTTGATGTATTGTCGAATGATGGTCCCGACTGCTTTGATCTGAGTCAAGACAACCCGCCGTTTTCTGTGACACGCATAATAGGTGAATGGGCACCTACCTATAACGAACCCGCGCTCGGAAGATGAGGTCGACATGGCTTACAAATCTATTCTCACCATCATGACTGAAACAAAGTTGGCCCAGCCTGCACTTGCCCAGACCGCCGTTCTGGCCGAGGCGCAGGATGGTCATGCCGAGGCCCTGTGCCTGGGTGTCGATCGCAGCCAAACCGGCTATTATTACGCCGGCGCAAACGCGTTGATCCTTCAGGAAACGCTCAGCCGGGCCAATGCGGATGCCGATGAAGTTCTGGCGTTTGCAAAGGACTATCTGAAAAAGACATCAGCGCGCTGGTCAGCCGAAAGTGGCGTTGCCCAGATTGCCGATATTGGCCGCCACGTCGCGCACCGCGCCCGGTTCTCAGACCTGGTCGTGCTGTCTCAACCCTATGGGGAGGAGTGTGGCGCCGAAGCAGAGCCCATCATCGAGGCTGCTATGTTCGAAGGTCACGCCCCGGTTCTGGTTGTCCCGGGCAAGGACAACCCAGTTGCTGCACCCCAGAACATCATGATTGCCTGGAACGAAAGTGTCGAAGCAATGCACGCCGTTCGACGCGCCTTGCCGTTCCTAATACAAGCTGAATTGGCGCGCATCGTAGTAATCGACCCGCCCCGCCACGGGCCCGACCGGTCAGATCCAGGTGGCGGCTTATCGCAGATGCTGGCACGGCACGGCGTGAAATGTGAAATCGAGGTACTCAGCAAAACCATGACCCGCGTCTCCGACATTCTGAACCGGCACGCGACCGACACGGAATCGGACATGATTGTGATGGGGGCCTATGGCCATTCGCGTTTTCGCGAGGCGATATTGGGCGGGGCAACGCGCAATATGCTCGAGCAGTCTGTGGTGCCGGTTTTTCTGGCCCACTAAACAGGGTTTGCACTGTGGAGGCTGCCTGTCTGGGCAGCTTCGTTGATCATCCGCGCCGTACCAAACCGATCAGGAACAACAATATCACTGCGCCAATTGTGGCAGCGAAGATCGACGAAAACACGCCGCCTCCTACGGAAAAGCCCAGCGCCGGGAATATCAGACCTGCAACAAAAGCGCCGACTATGCCGACGATGATGTTCCCGAACAGGCCAAAGCCACGGCCTTCCATGATTTTGCCTGACAACCAGCCTGCGATTGCGCCGATTGCAACCATGGCCAATACACTGCTGAATTCCACGGTGTTCTCCTTAACACTAGCGCGCCGTCGTTTGAGCCCGCTAGCTAGTCAGACACTCAGACCAGAAACCCGCCATCCGAGTCATCTCCGGCCTCTTCCAACAGCCGATCCATATCCGGCACAGTCACATGGCGTTTGCCTTCCAGCAAGATCACCCCGTCCTTCTTAAGCGCCGAAATCTGTCGACTGACGGTCTCTAACGTCAAACCAAGGTAATCCGCCATGGCTTCGCGTGTAAGCGGGAGATCGAAAACAAACGGACCAGACAGCCCCTTTTGGCTGACCGATGCATCGCGTCGGGCAATGATCGACAACAGGCTGGCAATCTTTTCCCGTGCGGTCTTGCGCCCCAAAACCAACATCCACTCGCGGGCCGCATCCAACTCGTCCAAGGTCATTTGAAGCAGACGATGTGCAATATGTGGCGTTACATTCATCATGTCTTCGAAGGGTTTCTTGCGAAAACAACACATGACCACATCCGTGGTGGCCTGCACATCATAGGCCGCTGCGTCGCGTCCGGGGCGACCGACAAAATCGCTGGGCAGCAAAAGGCCCACCATCTGGGTCCGGCCGTCCTCCATTGTTTGGGTCAGCGAAGCGATACCCGACACGATCGAGCCGACAAAATTCATCTGATCACCCGACCAAATGATCGTCTGACCTGCTTCGAAGCTACGGTAGTACTTGATGCTATCGAGTGTTTCGAGTTCATCCGCATCACAGCGCGCACACACAGCGCGATGGCGGATAGGGCAACTTTCACAGTTGGCGTGATCGAACTGTAGTTTTGCTGTCATGCGCGTTCCCACTTGATCTCGGTCAAAGCAGCCAAGTCGTCTATCTGCCTAGGGTATCGCTATGATACAGAAATCACAATTGGCTCGGCTTGGACTTTTTGACGCGAAGGTGCCGCGCTACACCAGCTATCCCACCGCCCCCCATTTCAGCAATGATGTGGGGGCGGATCGTTTTGGCGACTGGGTCTCGGCAATCAGGCCTGGAAGCGCGATCTCGCTGTACATCCATGTCCCCTTCTGTCGCAGGCTTTGCTGGTTCTGCGCATGCCGCACGCAGGGGACACAAACCGATAACCCGGTGATCGCTTACGTGGATGTGCTGAAAGCCGAGCTCGATTTGCTGGCAGCGCGCCTGCCCGACGGTGTGGTTTTGTCGCACCTACATTGGGGCGGTGGCACGCCGACACTATTGAACGCCGATCTAATGCGCGATTTGTCCCGGCATATCTTTAGCATTGTTCCACTGGGCCCCGATGCCGAGTTCTCAGTAGAGATCGACCCGAACGAGGTTGACGAAGCACGGCTGGATGCGCTGGCCGAGGCGGGCATGAACCGGGCCTCAATCGGTGTTCAGGATTTCGACGACGAGATTCAAAAGACCATTGGCCGCATCCAAAGCTATGACACCACCCGTGATGCGGTCGATTTGATCCGTACACGCGGTATCACCAGTTTGAACGCCGATATTCTGTATGGCCTGCCCCACCAGACCAAGGCGCGCATGACCGAAAGCGTTCAAAAGCTTCTGTCGCTTAATCCGGACCGGGTGGCGCTATACGGCTACGCCCATGTCCCTTGGATGGCGAAACGACAGCAACTTATTCCGTCCGAGACGCTGCCAACGCCAGAACAACGGTTGGATTTGTACGACACAGCCCGCCGCCTGTTCATGTGGGACAACTACGCTGAGATCGGCATCGACCATTTCGCGACGCAAGAAGACGGCCTGACCAAGGCGTTGAATGCAGGGCGGCTGAAACGGAACTTTCAAGGTTATACTGACGACCAGGCCGAAGTTCTGATTGGCGTCGGCGCAAGCTCGATTTCGCGTTTCCCGCAGGGTTACGCACAGAACAACCCGGCGACATCGGCGCATACCAAAGCAATTCGCGATGGGAGGTTTTCGACTTCGCGCGGACATTTGTTCAAGGATCAGGACGCGCTGCGCGCCCGGCTGATCGAAGCACTGATGTGCGATTTCCAGATCAACACAGCCGAAATCCTACGTAACTTCGAAGTATCGGTCGAAGATCTGGGCGGTATGTACGATTCCGCAAATGCGGCCTTCGACGGTTTGCTGCGCATTACCGAAAATGGGTTGTTCATCCCGCCCGAGGCTCGCGCGTTAACCCGGATGATTGCGCGAAGTTTCGACGCTTATGACCTAAGCAAAGCCGGGCACAGCTCCGCGATCTAGCATCGTCAGTTGCGCGGCAACCCCCGGGCAAGCGATCCGAAACAGGGGACTTGACGCACGGCATATGGATTCCGCACACTCAAGGCGTGGGCCACAATATGTGCCCACAGCCCGAGGCAGGCCCATTCGCAGACAACCCGTGCCGACACCCCAGCGTGAGGCACCCCCTTTCGTGCAGCCACTCTGCAACCTGAAAGAGGGACAGCACTTATGCGCGTTTTCACGGTTCTAGGCCCCAGCCAATCGGGCAAATCCACTCTGGTCGAGGCCATAAGCCGCCTCGACGGGCGCCCCACAACATTCGACATCTGCGGAACCGTGCATTTGCACGGTTTTTCTTATTTGGACGAGCCCTGGTGCGCGGTTGACGTCGATGGCGGTGGCGATGCGTTGGCCTATGTCGGCCCGGCCATGGCCATCTCGGACGCCGCAGTTGTAGTTGTGCCGCCCGACCCGGACGCTGCGGTCTTATGCGCGCCCTATCTGCGCTTGGTCGAAGAGGCCGGTATCCCCTGCTTCCTGTTCATCAATCGAATGGATAACCCAAATGGCCGCATCCGCGACATCATCGCCGCGCTGCAGACCTATTGCTCTCATCACATCGCATTGCGACAGGTGCCGATCCGGGATGGGGGCACGATCATTGGCGCGGTTGATCTGATTTCAGAGCGGGCGTGGAAATATCAGGATGGCCAACCCTCGGCCCTGATCGAGCTGCCGCAATCGGTTGAGGATCGCGAACAAGAGGCGCGCACCGAGCTATTGGAAACCTTGTCGGATTTTGATGATCACCTGCTAGAACAATTGATCGAAGACAAGCAGCCCCCAAGTGCCGAGGTTTACGAACTGGCCGCGCAAGTCTTACAGAACCACCAACTAATCCCAGCCTGCCTGGGGGCCGCGAGCCATGGCAACGGCCTGACCCGGCTCATGAAAGCCCTAAGGCACGAGGCCCCGGAGTTTGATATCGCCGCTGGGCGGGATGAGGCGGCCGACAATGCACGGGCCATTGCTGGGTTTGCTGATGTGAAGAAGCATATCGGTAAGATCACAGTGCTGCGCGGCCTGGGTGATGGGGTCAAAGCGCATGAAGCCTTAGGTGGCGAAACCGTTGGCAACCTGACCACGTTGGATGCAAAAACACAGATTGGTGCCCTTGAGGCCGGACAGATCGGCCTCGCGGTAAAGTCCGATCACCTCAACCCCGGCTTCATCTATGACAGCCGCGCCGCCACACCGCTGCCCGATTGGGCCGCATCGCACCCGGTTGCGCATCGTCAGGTCATCTCGCCCGCGCATGAGCGGGACGATGTGCGCCTGTCAAACGCCCTGAGCCGATTGGTCGAGATCGATCCAGGGCTTCAGATGGAACAGGATGAACTCAGCGGGCATGCTGTTCTGGGTTCGCAAGGACCGCAACATATGCGGCGCGTGACCGCCAAGCTGGCCGAAGATTTCGGGATTGAGATCGAGACCGACGCGGTTGAAACCGCTTATCGCGAGACCATCCGGGCACCCATTGAGCACCGGCATCGTCACCGCAAGCAATCGGGCGGGGCAGGACAGTTCGCCGATGTCGTCATCTCGGTTTCGCCATTACCCCGCGGCTCGGGGTTTAAGTTTGAAGAGGTCGTCAAGGGAGGAGCCGTTCCCAAGAACTACATCCCGTCGGTTGAACACGGGGCACAGGACGCATTGGTTCAGGGGCCCGAAGGCTTCCCTGTGGTGGATGTCAAAGTCACCCTAAGCGATGGGAAACACCACAACGTAGACAGCTCGGACTATGCCTTCCGAACGGCTGGCAAGAATGCCGTACGTGAGGCCCTGCCGCAAGCCAAGCCAGTTGTGCTGCAGCCCATTCTGAATGCCGAGATTCACCTGCCATCTGATTTTGTAGGTGATCTGGTCCCCACGATCAGTTCGCTGCAGGGGCAGGTTCTGGGGTTTGAAGGCAACCCGAATGCGTCGGGTTGGGAAATCTTCAACGCCCAACTTCCGGCCGTCGCGCAGGATGAGCTGCATCGAACCCTGGCCAGCGCCACGCGTGGCACCGGCTGGGTAAACCTGAACTTCGATCACTATGAGGAGTTGCGCGGACCGGTCCCAACTACGGCCTCACACGAAAAAGTCAACGCATGACAACTGCGCAAGGCGGGCGTCAGCCCGCCGCTGCGATCAGCTCGCGCGTATAGTCTGTTTGAGCGTTCTCAAACAGGTCTTCCGCTGCGCCCATCTCGATCACGTCGCCGTTGCGCATGACGATCACGTTATGCGACATCGCCCGAACGACCTTTAGATCATGACTGATGAACAGATAGGCCAGCCCGTATTTTCGCTGCAAATCGCGCAGCAGGTCGACGATCTGCACCTGCACCGTCATATCCAGCGCGCTGGTCGGTTCATCCAGTACCAGCAGTTTCGGCCGCAACACCATGGCACGTGCAATCGCGATCCGCTGACGTTGTCCGCCCGAAAACTCATGCGGATAGCGATCCATCGAGGCCGGGTCCAGACCCACTTCGGTCATCACCTCGGCCACCAGTTCGCGCGGGGCACGATGCGGGTCGACCTTGTGAATGGCCAACCCCTCGGCGATGATCTGCATACAGGTCATACGCGGGCTCAGACTGCCAAACGGGTCCTGGAACACGATCTGCATGTCCTTGCGCAACCGTCGCAGCTCGCGCGTGGACCAGCGGCGGACGTCCTGATCGCGGAACGTGATACCGCCTTCAGATGCGATCAATCGCATGATAGCCAATGCAAGCGTGGTCTTGCCCGAACCACTTTCACCGACAATCCCTAATGTCTCGCCAGCTCTGACACTCAGCGTTGCGTCATTGACGGCCTTCACGTGACCTACAGTTCGTTTCAGGAAACCACGCTGGATCGGGAACCAGACTTTCAGATGATCCGTCCGTGCAACCTCTTCGGCACCGGCGGCCACAGGATCAGGCTGGCCCGAAGGCTCAGCCTCCAACAGCTTGCGCGTATAGGGGTGTTGCGGGTTGTCGAAAATCTCAGCCGTGATCCCGGTTTCGACGATCTCTCCGTCTTTCATCACGCAGACGCGATCAGCGATCCGCCGCACGATGCCAAGGTCATGGGTGATAAACAGCATCCCCATATTCTCGGATTTCTGAAGCTCAGCCAACAGTTCCAGTATCTGTGCTTGAATGGTCACGTCCAGCGCGGTCGTGGGCTCATCCGCGATCAGGATGTCCGGCTTATTGGCCAAGGCCATCGCAATCATCACACGCTGACGCTGCCCGCCTGACAATTGGTGCGGATAGCTGTCCAGCCGTTCCTCGGGATCGCGGATGCCAACCTTGGTCAGCAACTCGACAATCCGAGCGCGCGCTGCATCGCCTGTTAGCCCCTGATGCAACGCCAGGGATTCGGCCATCTGTTTCTGGATGGTGTGCAACGGATTCAGCGACGTCATCGGCTCCTGAAAGATGAAGCTGATGTCGTTTCCACGAACCTCCATCAGCTTGTCCTCGGACGCGCCAATCATTTCTTGCCCATCATACCGCACGGACCCTTCCACAATCGCGCTGTCCCCCAGCAGGGACACTGTCGACAAGGCTGTCACGGATTTACCCGATCCCGATTCCCCGACCAACGCAACGGTTTCGCCACGGTCCACGGTGAAGGAAACACCTTTGACCGCTGTCGAGACCTGCCCGTCCTGCCGGAACGAGACCCTCAGGTTGTTCACATCCAAAAGGCTCATGAGAAGGTCTTTCTGGGATCAAACGCATCACGGACACCTTCGAAAATGAAGACAAGCAGCGATAGCATGATGGCAAAGGTGAAGAACGCCGTGAAGGCCAGCCAAGGGGCCTGAAGGTTTTGCTTGGCCTGCAAAGTCAGCTCACCCAGCGACGGGGCCGAAGATGGCAGGCCGAAGCCGAGGAAATCGAGCGAGGCCAGCCCGCCGATGGTGCCGGTCACGATGAACGGCATGAAAGTCAGGGTTGCGACCATCGCATTGGGCAACATGTGGCGGAACATGATGGTCATGTTTCCCACGCCCAGCGCGCGCGCGGCACGGACATATTCCAGATTGCGCGCCCGTAGGAACTCGGCCCGAACAACACCCACAAGCCCTGTCCAACCGAACAGGATCATCAATGCCACCAGCAACCAGAAACTTCGCCCCAAGATGGCGAACATGATGATGATGACATAGAGCGACGGCGTCGCCGACCATATCTCGATAATCCTCTGGAAAATCAGATCAAGCCAACCGCCAAAGAACCCCTGAATGGCCCCGGCAAATATGCCGATCAGGCTGGCCGCGCCTGTCACCAGCAGGGTAAACAGGATCGACAGGCGGAAGCCATAGATGACCCGCGCCAGCACATCGCGTTTCGTGTCATCTGTGCCCAGCAGGTTCTGCCCGTTGGGCGGCAACGGGGCCGCACCGGAGCGGTCGACGCTGGTGTTGTAGGAATACGGGATCAGAGGCCAGATGGCCCAGCCGCGTTCGAACCCATCGGCCTGATAGGTTCCGGCGTCGATCTGTTCGATAATGCCTTCGGGGTCGTCGAAACAGGCGTCCATACCACCACTGTCGATCAGGCATTGCACTTCGGGGTCGCGATAAATCGCTTCGGTTTGGAAGTCACCGCCAAACTCGGTTTCTGGGTAAAAGTTGAAGATCGGCGTATAGAACTCGCCGCGGTATTGCACCAGAATGGGTTTGTCGTTGGCGATGAACTCGGCAAATAGGGACAATCCGAACAAGATTGAGAAGGTGATCAGCGACCAGAATGCCCGGCCATTGCGCCGAAAATTACGCCAGCGGCGCTGGTTCAGAGGGGAAAGCGCCATTTACCCCTCCCGCTTTTCAAAGTCGATGCGCGGATCGACAAGGACATACATCAGATCGCTGATGATCCCAACCACCAGACCCATCAGGCCGAAGATAAAGAGCGTCCCGAATATCACCGGATAGTCCCGCGCCACGGCAGCTTCGAACCCGAGGCGCCCAAGCCCGTCTAACGAGAAGATCGTCTCGATGATGATCGATCCACCGAAGAACACACCAATGAAAACAGCTGGAAAACCAGCGATCACGATCAGCATGGCATTGCGGAACACGTGGCCATAGAGAACCCGTTTTTCGCTCAACCCTTTCGCGCGGGCTGTCATGACATATTGCTTCTTGATCTCATCCAGAAACGAGTTCTTGGTCAGCAGCGTCAGCGTCGCAAAGGCGGAAATGGTCAGTGCAATGATCGGCAAGGCGATGTGCCAGAAGTAGTCAGCGATTTTGCCAAGCAGGCTCAAGCTCTCCCAATTGTCCGAAGTCAGCCCGCGCAGCGGGAAGATTTGCCAATAAGATCCACCGGCAAACAGAACCAGAAGCAGGATGGCGAACAGGAAACCGGGGATGGCATAAGCAACGATAATGGTGCCGCTGGTCCAGGTGTCGAAGGTCGATCCATCCTTAACGGCCTTGCGAATGCCTAAGGGAATGGAGACCAGATAGGCGATCAGGGTGGACCAAAGGCCCAGAGAGATCGACACGGGCATCTTTTCGAGCACCAGATCGATCACGCTGATCGACCGGAAATAACTCTCACCAAAATCCAGCGTCAGGTAGTTCCCCATCATGTTCAAAAACCGCTCTAGCGGCGGTTTGTCGAAACCGAACTCCTTTTCCAGTTCTTCGATAAATTCCTTCGGCAATCCACGGGCGCCAATGTACTCGCTGTCTGAACCAAACGTTTCTTCGGTCTGAACGTTCTCGCCCCCGGCAAAACCGGCGAATACATCACCCTCGCCCTGCATCTGGGCCAGAATTTGCTCGATCGGGCCACCTGGCACAAATTGCACCAGTGTGAAATTCACGATCATGATGCCAAGCAACGTTGGAATGACCAGCAAAAGCCGGCGTAGTATATATGCGCCCAAAGCCTGTTACCTCACCGCGCCGGCAGATTTTAGTTTCTGGTATTTCTCTTCATTGAACCACCAGAAATCAAACTGACCCACAGCCAGCGGAGGCAGCACCTCGGGATGCTCATACATGTCGTAATAGGCGACCCAGGTATCTGAAACAAATCCGGAAGGTACCTGAATTCGCAGGTATCTAAGGACACGATCCAGAGCTTTTAGCGATGCAATCTCTTCCTCGCGCGATTTGGTATCCAGAGCTGCATCAATGATCGCGTCAACCAGCGGGCTTTGCAAAGATTGCGGATTGTATGACGATACGACGGCGGTTTCTGATCCATACGCCTGTTTGAGACCGGTACCTGCTTCCAAGAACGGCTGATTGCGGAAAAAGATCATGTCGAAGTCTTTATCATAGTACCGCTGAATCCACTGGGCACTGTCGATCTTTTCAACCGTGACCGAAACACCAAAGCTTTCCAGGCTTGATGCATAGGTGGTCACGATAGCCTCTGCCGTGTCCGAAGAGGACGCATTCAGCATGATCTGGATAGACATCGGATTGCCATCGGCATCCTGCAGCTTGCCTGCACCATTTACAGTCCAGCCCGCTTCGGAGAGCAGCTTTAAGGCAGTGCGTTTGTTCCTACGATCCACGGTACGCGATGGGTTTGAACTGTGCGCACGCACCGCTTCTTGTGTCAGAACCTCTTCGGGAACCAAATCGCCAAAGGACTCGAGGAAGGTTTTCTCAAGACCCGTCGGAACCCCCTCGGCAGCCACTTCCGAGTTTTCTGCGAAGGAATGGCGCTGTTCTGTAAGACCATATTGCAGGGATTCGGACGTCCATTCAAAGTTGAAGGCAAGCCCCAAAGCCTCACGCACTTTAATGTCGTCAAAGGGTGCCCGCGTCATATTGAAGATAAAGCCCGACGGGGATGGAGGCGACATGACCGGTATTTCTTCGCGTTTCACATAGCCGTTTTGGACAGCCGGAAAATCATATCCCGTTGCCCATTTCTTGGTGCTGCCTTCAGCCCGGAAGGTGTAGACACCCGCCTTGAACGCCTCAAATTCGGCAGCATCATCTGCGAAGTATTCGACCCGAACGGTCTCAAAGTTATGACGGCCAACATTGATCGGCAGATCCCAACCCCAATAGTCGGGGTTGCGTCGATAGACGATATAGCGGTTCAGCTCAAAATCATCGACCACGTAAGGCCCGCTGCCCATCGGGGTTTGCAAGCTCTGCTTATCTAACCGTTCGCCCGTTTTTTCGTACCAGGCTTTTGAAAACACAGGCGTCCCGCCAACCTGAGAAATCAAGGAGCGGCGCGAAATTCCGTCTACAAAATTGTATTTGATCGTGTGGTCATCGATGATCTCATAACCTTCGATCCGCTGCTTCACCGCGCGGGCATAGCTGCGGATGCCTTGTTCCAGAAACAGGTCATGCGTAAACGCTGCGTCATGAGCGGTCAGCGGAGTGCCATCTGCAAACCGGGCTTCAGGACGCATATAGAATATGCACCATTCCTTAGTGTCTGGGTATTCGACGGCTTCGGCCAACAACCCGTAAGCTTCTGTGATGGAGTCTGCAGGTGTCGCTGATCCAAATGGGCTTTCGCCAAACATGCTTTCCGCAATCAGCCCCGAATACCGCCCAGCTTTGCCTTGCCAGTTGAAGCGGTTCATCCCGTCGAATGTACCACGCGTTGAAACCGATATATGCCCGCCAACAGGCGCATCCGGGTTCACATAATCAAAATGTTTGAAGTCCGGTGGATATTTGAGATCACCAAAGAAAGAATAGCCATGCGCCCGAATGATAGTCTCCGCATCAGTACCAGCGGCCAATGCGCCGCCGAGCCCGGGGGCGGTTGCAGCAACAGCCGTACCGCCCAGTAGCTGCAGCGCGGTGCGCCTGTTCATACGCGCCTGCGTTGGTGTCGTGCTTTTGCGTGTCATCCCCACCTCTCCTACAAACCTGTCAACGTCTTAATGCGTCTAAGCCTAGCTAAAGGTCTAGAACACTCAGTTTCAAGTTTAGAATGCATAAGCGTATTGTGAAGTAATCCTCACGCAAAAATTAAAGCCGCTGCAAAATGCAGCGGCTTTCACGAGTTTTTGATCTGTTAAGGATCAATTGCCGATGGTTTGCAGATAGGCAATCAGATCGGCGCGTTCTTCTGGCTTTCTGAGACCAGCAAAGCTCATGGATGTACCCGAGATATAGGCGCTTGGGCGCTCAAGGAAGGCATCCAGGGCTTCTGGCGTCCAGTTACCGCCATGTGCCTGCATCGCCGCCGAATAGCCGGTGAACCCTTTGGCCGTTGCAACAGGACGGTCAACAATTGCGTACAGATACGGGCCCGTGCCATTTGCCCCGTCTTCCAGCTTGTGACACGCAGTACACTTCCGGAAGACACGTGCGCCCTTTTCGGGATCAGCGGCGGCCAGCAGGTCCTCAAAGACCACTTCTTCGCCATTCGCGCTTTCGCCCGCACTTTCGGTTTCGATAATGTAAGCGGCTTCCGCCTCGCCATGACCACCGGGCGAATACAGGATATCCGCACCCCATTTGGCCAGGAGAAGCACCAGGAAAGTGCCGAACAGGCCTGCTGAGGCCTTGGTAACTGTCATCGTGTCGAACATTGATCGCGTGTCCATTTCAGCTGTCTGCGCAGGTGTCTAAGGCTTCCCCTGACGAGAGGCAAGGTATAGACACCGCGACTAAACGCCCAATTCAAGAACTTGTTGCACGGAATCGACCAAATGACCAATCGCATTGCTTTTCAAGGGGAACCCGGTGCCTATAGTCACGAGGCCTGCCGCAATGCGCGGCCGGAGATGGAGGCGCTGCCCTGTCGCACCTTTGAGGATGTGATCGAATCGGTTCGCTCGGGCCAGGCCGATCTGGCTATGCTACCGGTCGAAAACACCACCTATGGGCGCGTGGCTGACATTCACCGGCTTTTGCCCCATAGCGGCCTGCACATCATTGACGAAGCTTATGTGCGCGTTCACATCAATCTGCTTGGTGTCCCCGGCGCCAGACTGGAAGATGTGACCGAGGCACATTCCCATCTGGTTTTGCTGCCTCAATGCGCCACTTTCCTGCGCGAACATGGTATTCGTGGCCGAGTCAGCCCCGACAACGCCCGCGCCGCACGTGAAATCTCTGAGGCTAACGATCCGCATTCGGCCGCATTGGCCAGTGAACTGGCGGCCGAAATCTATGGCCTGGACGTACTGGCGCGCCATATCGAGGACCACGGTGACAACACAACCCGGTTTCTGGTCATGTCGCCTAAGGCTGATACTTCCCGCCGTGGTGACCATGAGATGATCACCAGTTTCGTCTTTCAGGTTCGCAACATTCCCGCTGCTCTTTATAAGGCCATGGGCGGGTTTGCGACCAATGGGATCAACATGACCAAGCTGGAAAGCTATATGGTTGATGGCTCGTTCACGGCGACTCAGTTCTACGCCGATATCATGGGGCATCCGGACGACCGGAATGTTCAACTGGCGATGGATGAGCTGCAGCACTTCACGACCAATGTCGAGATTCTGGGGGTCTACCCAGCCGCCCGGCCCAGGGGCTAACAACTCTTAGTTAGTTTTTGGCGTCCGAGAACTCGGACCGGCGTTCACCGCTGCACCATGTGGCGAGTATGGCATCAACGCATAGATCGGTTCCATCGGTCGACGTGACCTCAAGATCGTATCGCCTGCCGTTGTGGATCGTGGCTTGATCCTGCGCGGCGCTGCCCAATGGGCGGTCCCCTCGTCGACGCTCACGCTCGGTCAGCACCGGCAATGGGCAGTGGACCGCGACAAACAGCACATCATGAGCTCTGAACAGGGACTGCAGCTGTTCGACCCAACCCGGTGTATCCAAGATATGCTCTAGGATCAGATGATTGCCCGCATCCGCATAAGCGGCCACCGACCTGTGGAACCCATCAAAGAATGCGGCCCGATCCGAGGGCCAATCAAACTCTGCTGCGCGATACCGATCCAAAGGCAGCACCCCGGCATCCCGAAGATGGTCAATCGAGATATGCCAGAACGGCAGTTCTATCTTCTTCTGAAGCGCGCGCGCGATTGTGCTCTTGCCACTGCTCGATGCACCATGAAGGACAATGATATGGGACATGCGTGTCAGACTAACAGAGTATAGGCTTTTGACACCCCAGCATCGAGCTGTCGATAGGTTCGGAACCCCATCGCGTCATAATAGGCAAGGCCGTCTTGATTATCCGCACCAATCGTTGCGTCGATTGATGTCAGCCCGAAATCGCGGGCAGCGTTCAACGTCTGGGCAAACAATCCGCGCCCGATGCCGCGTCGCGCGGCTGATGGCCGGATGTGAGTGCCTATGATGCCCCAACCCACCGCGACATCATATGGGTTGTCTTTGGCCGCATATCTCAGCGACTGAAACCCAACGATTTGCCCGCTTTGATCAACGGCAACCGTGCAGCGAACACTGTCAGGATGGGTGACATAGTGACCCAGAACAAACTCGGCTGTTACTGGCGCCTTGCGCTTTCCCGCCTCAAAGATGTCCTGCAAGACGCTTGCGATACCCTCTGCGTCACCTTCTCGCGCAGGTCTGTACAAGATTTCGCTCAAATCCCTGCCCCTAACTGCCCGCAGCAACCAACATCATGAGCCGTGCTTGTAACGTTGCTCCAGCTCGCGCGCGAATTCAGCCAGCCGCAGTTGAAATTGCTTGCGGAACCGCGCTTGCCCCAGCTTCATTGATTGCAACAGCAACCGGGCGGGCAGGGATTTTGCGCTTAGTGACATATCCACGCTCAACCGAGTCCGACGCTGCGACAGCGCAAGCAGATCAATCGTCGTGACACCTGCCATCCCCTTGCTGTTGGCCTCGAACCGCATCTGCGCCGGGCGTTCACAATCGGTCATGACAACGGTCATCTGGCGTGCTTTGCCCCGCAGTTTGAATTCGGTGTCCCAGGTGGTGCCCGCCGCAGGCGGGACGTCCTGCGTCACGCGCCGCACGTCTACGCCGCGACGCATCGCCATCCGCTCGAACCGGTCGAAATCGGCGACCATCTCAAATACCGAGTTTATCGGGGCTTCAATATCTTCACGTGCTGAAAACTGCATTTCGGCCTTTGCTACGCTTTTTGTATAGTTTTCCGTCAGTCTAATGTATCTGCAAGCCAGTTTCTCAAAAGGAAATGCGCAATTGCACCTTTCCGGGCGGGCAACAGCTTGGGATGATCTCCGGCAAAGGCCTGCATCATTTCGGTTTTGGTGACCCAAAGCGCGTCTTCGATTTCAACCGGGTCAATCTTGATGTCACGCGATAGTGCTTGACCCGCGCAGCCAAACATCAGCGATGACGGAAATGGCCACGGCTGGCTGGACAGGTACGAGACGGCGCCCACCGGCACACCTGCTTCTTCCATCACCTCGCGGCGCACTGCGGCTTCCAGAGTTTCGCCCGGCTCCACAAACCCCGCGAGTAGCGAATACATTCCTTCGGGCCAGCCGGGCGACCGGCCCATCAGAACCGCATCGCCATGGGTGATTAGCATGATGACAACCGGGTCGGTGCGTGGGAAATGCTGGGCCCCGCAAGACGGGCAGCTGCGTTGCCACCCAGCCTGCGCGATCTGGGATGGCGCACCGCATTGGGCGCAGAACTTGTGCGTCTTGTGCCAGCCAATAACGGCCTTGGCGGTTGCTGCCAGCTCGGCATCGCGGGTTGAAAGCCGGGTCATGATCCGGCGTAGCTCAGCAAACGCAGTGCCCATGGGCAAGTCGGGGTGTTGCTGTTCCGACCGATCAACAAAAGTATCAAGGCCAGTCAGATCTTGGCCCTCGGCTGTCCAGCCCGAGATGTCAAAGGCAAAGATCGGGGCGCGCCCTTCTTCCAAACCCAAAAAGATCGGGACAGCGACAATCCCGCCCGGTCCGTTTTGAATCACGGGGTGTGACATCGGAAGCCTGATAAGCTGATCCAGGGCCTCACCCTGCACCAGCAGTTTTCCGCGCCACAGCAGGACGCAGCGCGCCTTTGTTTCATCTTGCGCGTGTTGCAGCCGTTCTGCGTCAGATCGCAGCTCGGCGGCTCGATCCAGACCCGAGCCACCAAAGGTCACCAGTTCTGCGTTTTTCATTCATTGTCCCTTGGGCTTTGCTGACAGGGCTGCCACGGCAACCAGAATGTTGCAATGCCATTTCTCGGCACCCCCCTGTCCCTGCGACAATGCAGTGGTTGATACGCCTAAATATATGTGCATTAAATCTACTAAATGTTGATTTTGAATAATATTATCGCCCAAAAGTAGTAGTTCAGAGTGAAAACAAGACCAGTTTGTACAGGTCAGACTGAAAGCGCAGACGTGAAAATTCGTATTCTCGCGACCACCGATCTGCACATGAATCTGACCGGTTTCGATTATTACTCCGATCAGCCCGATGCTTCGGTCGGGTTAACGCGAACCGCCAGCCTAATCGAATCTGCGCGTGAATCCGCAGGTGATGCAGTTGTCCTGCTGTTCGACAATGGGGATGCGCTTCAGGGCACACCGCTTGGTGACCAGGCGGTGCAAGACCACGACACCCACCCGATGATGCAGGGCTTTGCCGCTTTGCAGTACGATGCGATAGGTCTGGGCAACCATGACTTTGGCTTTGGACTGGACGCGCTAGACCGTATTCTTGCCGACGCGCCCTGCCCGGTACTGTGCAGCAATCTGCACCCAAACAAAGGCATCCAAACACGCTGGCAAGACCACACGATCTTTGACCGTACCGTTTCATGGAACGGGCAAGATATCCCGCTGCGTATTGGAGTTTTTTCTGTTCTGCCGCCACAGACAACCCAGTGGGAAGCGCATCACTTAAGTGGAATGGTCGCCGCCGAAGGTATTCTCGACACGGCCAAACGCGCGGTGCAGAGCCTGAAATCGGCGGGATGCGATCTGATCATCGCATTGGCGCATTCAGGGATCGAGCAGGAAGACGAAGCCCCCGGGTCTGAGAATACGGTGATCGCGCTCGCAGGTCTTACGGGCATAGATGCCCTGATCGCAGGGCATACGCATTTCACGCTGCCCGGTCCAAGCCATAGCAATATGCCCCAAGTGGATCATGACGCCGGGTTGATCCATGGCAAACCCGTGGTCATGGCCGGATCCGCAGGCTCACATCTGGGGCAGATTGATCTGCATATGGCGCATTCAGCCGATACGGGCTGGGCGGTTATCGCGCAAAGTGCAAAACTGCATGCGGTGAGTACGGCATCAGATGATACCGAGGTGCCGGAAAACCCCGAACTGGTCACGCTTTTTGCACCAATCCATTCCAAAACCCGCGCTGAGATGGCAGAACCGGTGACCCGAATCTCGCAGCCCTTGCACAGCTATTTCAGCTTTTGCGCCCCGGATCAGGGGCTTGTACTTGTTGCAATGGCCCAGGCGGCAGGCCTCAGGCCATATCTAGCGGGCTCGGCACTGGCAGATCTACCAATGCTATCGGCCGTCTCTCCTTACAAGTGTGGTGGTCGATCTGGCCCTCGCTTCTATACCGACGTTCCTGCAGGTGAGGTTTGCCTGCGCCACATCGCCGACCTGCATATTTTCCCCAATGAGCTGCGCGCCGTCAGAGTCACCGGTGCACAGGTTCTCGACTGGCTTGAGATGTCGGCTGGCGTTTTTCATCAGTTGCAATTCGATGCCGCATGCGAGCTGATTGATCCAAGCCGCGCAGGGCATAATTTTGATGTGCTGTTTGGGCTGAGCTATCAGATCGATCTGTCACAACCTGCGCGGTTTGACCGCCAAGGGCAATTGCTGGGCCAAGACTATCGGCGCATACGCCAGCTGCGCTTTAACGGGTCTGATCTGCAGCCCGAGCAGGAGGTCATCGTGGCGCTGAACAACTATCGCGCCAGCGGAGGTGGGTATTTTCCATTCGTCGATCAGGCGCAGGCCATCAACTTACCGCCATTGGATATCAAAAGGGTCCTGCGCGACTATTTGATCGGCGATCTGCCCGCCGATCCGCTGGCACAGACACCCTATCCTTTTGCGCTTGCCCCCCAAGACGGCGCGCAGGCGATCCTGACCACCGGGCCCGGCGCGCTAAAGTATTTGGCGGAATTAAACATATTTGAACCACAAGTTCTGACCCCTGATCCCACAGGTTTTGAACGCATTCAGTTAACTCTCTGACGGGTTGCCATCTGCACCGGGTTTGCCTATATCAAGCCCTGAGAGGTTGGCGCGGGCGAGCGCCTCGCCAACCTGGTCAGGTCCGGAAGGAAGCAGCCACAACGAGCCCCGCTTGGGTCGATGTCCAACCTCTCACTAATAGCAACCAACAAGCCGCAGGAGGGCTTTTATGAGTGTAGCAAAAACCCTTCAGGCAGCGCGGTTCTGATCGCAATCTACGCAACTGCCTGAACACATCGCCGCCGGATGCGCGTCTGCCATCTGGTTGCTATGCTGTTTCTGAACATAGGCAGATCAATGTCTCATACACTTTCGGACCTTGGATGGTCCTCTCATTTTGCCGCGCAAAGCGTGGATTACCCTAATCTTACCCCCTATCGCATCTCCGCGGTGCACCGCGATCGTCTGATCGGGCTTTCATCGGCGGGGGAAACGCCACTTGTGTCACTCGGTCGTCCGACCGGCGACTTTGCAGTGGGCGACTGGGTGCTTGCTGATCAGGATCAGCGCATTCAGCACCTGCTCGACCGGCGCAGCCTGCTGCAACGGCGTGCCGCTGGCACTGGGGCCGAAGCGCAACTGATCGCCGCAAATGTGGATGTGCTGTTCATCGTCAGCTCTTGCAATGCGGATTTCAACCTGCCCCGGCTGGAGCGTTACTTGGCCCTTGCCAATCAGGCCGGGTGCTATCCGGTCATCGTGCTGACCAAAGCGGACCTGTGTGCTGATCCCGACGCAGTTCAGCGTCAGGCACAAAAACTTGGGCCGTTCCTGACCATTCTGACCGTCAACGCGCTTGACCCTGAGGATATAGAAAAAATCCTCAGCTGGTGCCCCACCGGACAAACGGCTGCTCTGGTAGGCTCGTCCGGCGTTGGAAAAACCACGCTGGCCAATGGGATGACGGGTCAGGCAGAGGCAACGGCAAGCATTCGCGAGGATGACGCCCATGGACGTCATACCACAACCGCCCGTGCCCTGCATCTGATGCGGAACAAAGGCTGGCTGATCGATACCCCAGGCATGCGCGCGTTGCGTTTGCTCGATGCGCAAGAGGGTGTGGACGAGGTTTTCTCGGACATTCTGGATCTTGCGCAAGGGTGCCGGTTCTCGGATTGTCGGCATGATCAGGAACCGGGATGTACCGTGCAGGCTGCGATTACCGATGGCACGCTTGATCCTTCGCGGCTGGACCGATGGCGTAAGCTACGGCGCGAGGATCAGAGGAATTCAGAAACCATCGCCCAATCCCGCGCACGCGATAAAGCCTTCGGAAAGATGGTCCGGTCGGTCATGAAGGATCAAAAGCACCTGAAAGGTCGGTGAGCAAAACAAGAGCGTCGCGCAATCGACGCCCCTACTCAATCAACCGGGGCCAAACGGCCGCGTTACGCCGCGCAAACGCGCCGATATGACCGATCTCCTTGACCCCGAAATCACGTGCAGACAACACATGGCGTCGCGCCTTGGAGCCATAAAGATCGGCCAGTCGCCAGACCGCCTCAGGCGGAACTGTCTGATCATCATCGCTGGTAAACAGATCCACCGAGACACCCGATTCCGCCCAGCGCGCTTGTGGCAGGTTTTGCCCCATCTCGGGTAGATAGTTGTGCGGCGCAGTGCACCACCTACGCCATTGCCAGTAGACAGGACCCGGCAGATCAGCCCCAAACCCGATTGCCTTGCCCGGCAGATACCCCAGCGCTTTGACCAGCAACGGCACATGCCCATGCCAGAACATCCAGGCCAGTCCTTTGTAAGGCCAAGGATGATCCGACAAGGTGACCAGCCCTGAGCAGACACAGATCATGCGGTCTATCGTATCGATATCCGGCTGCACCGGCCCCAACATCCCGCCAACCGAATGACCAATTGTCCACTGGTTGGCATCAGGAAAACGCCGCCGCATCTCGGCCCGCGCCGCTGGCATATCGATTAACGCCCAGTCGGCCATCGTGACCTTTGAATCTTTCAAACGCCCCGTGCGTGAATGGCCAAAATCGTTGTAGTCATAGGTCAAGCAGGCGATGCCGCGCTCTGCAGCCAGCCATCTTGCGAAGTGTTGATAATAGTCGCGTGGGACGCCCGTTGCACCGTTCAATACAACAACTGTTTCGGGTTTGACTAAGGGACAATACAAGCGCGCCGACAGCATCGCGGATCCGGATAGAAACCGAAAGTCTTCAACCTTCGCTGCCTCGTGCGTATCTAACATCGCGTCTTCGGGTGATTTCTGAACCGATCAGTTTACCGATTTAGAAAGCACAGCAAACCTTGTTCGAGTCAACCCGAGGGTTGCTTGACCAAACGTCCACCTGCGCAACACCATGCATCTGCCTAGAGTTGCAACGATACCGCAAGCGCCCCTGCCCAAGACCCTTAGAGACGTAACCGATCACCCCGAACGCAGTTCGAGTACGTCGGTGGTCGCGCGTGTGGCCCATCTCATCTGCTCGTCGGTCTCCACTGCGCACGGACGCAGCGCCCGCAATCGGGCCAACGCCTGATCAAAACGCTCACCGCATTCGATCATCAGCCGCAGAACAACCATTCCTGATCGCCCGCACCCACCCCGGCAGTGAACCAGTACCCGGCCACCCCCAGACAGCGCATGTCGCGCCGCCGCGCTGACGGCAACCCATTCATCCTCGATTTGGGACGAAGGAACTCCATAATCTTCAACCGGCAGATGTACCCACCGACTGGCGCGCCCCTGAATGTCACTGCCAAAACTTTGGGCCCCGTCCTGAAGCATCTCAACTTCCGTCGTCATCGAGATCACAAGCCCGGGTTTCCAATCTGATATCGTGTCCAGATCATCGGCATAGTCGCCCCCACGACCCGGCAGCGACGTCAGCGCAAGCGTGCCACCCCCGACCTGCAGGGCATAGACCACCAGTTGAGACATCAAAGTCCTCCTCCCAAATCCGCGCCCGTTCAAAAGTAATGTTTGTTTAAATTTGAAACCCCAGTTTACGCATATCCCGATTCGCTCCAAACCAAATTTCCTGAACCCTGCTGTGGACGCGAGCAGCGGCGGCCACTACGCTGTGGCGACGTCCCGAATCCGCCAGAGCAGACATGACCGAAACAGACAGCCCCGCCTATCAGGTTCTCGCCCGCAAATATCGCCCGGAAACCTTTGCGGATCTGGTGGGTCAGGATGCAATGGTACGCACTCTGAAAAACGCGTTCGAGGCTGACCGGATCGCGCAAGCCTTTGTCATGACCGGCATTCGTGGGACGGGTAAAACCACCACGGCGCGGATCATCGCCAAAGGCATGAACTGCATCGGTGCGGACGGCAATGGCGGCCCGACCACCGAACCCTGCGGCGTCTGCGAACACTGCACTGCGATCATGGAAGGTCGTCATGTCGACGTGATGGAGATGGACGCCGCTAGCCGCACGGGCGTCAATGATATCCGCGAGATCATCGACAGTGTCCGCTATCGCGCCGCCTCAGCCCGTTACAAGATTTACATCATCGACGAGGTTCACATGCTCTCGACCAGCGCCTTCAACGCGCTGCTCAAAACGCTGGAGGAACCACCCGCCCATGTGAAGTTCATCTTTGCGACCACAGAGATTCGCAAAGTTCCAGTCACGGTTCTGTCTCGCTGCCAGCGCTTCGACCTACGCCGGATCGAGCCCGAGGATATGATCGGCTTGCTTCGCAAGATCGCCTCGGCTGAAAGTGCTGAGATTGCCGAGGACGCGTTGGCCCTGATCACCCGTGCTGCTGAGGGATCTGCCCGCGACGCGACCTCATTGCTGGATCAGGCGATCTCACACGGGGCCGGAGAGACGACGGCAGATCAAGTGCGCGCGATGCTGGGCTTGGCGGATCGTGGCCGGGTTCTGGACCTAATGGACATGATCCTGCGGGGCGATGCCGCCGGCGCGCTGACTGAACTCAGCGCGCAATATGCCGAAGGCGCCGATCCGCTAGCCGTGCTGCGCGATCTGGCTGAGATCACCCACTGGGTCTCGGTCGTGAAAATCACGCCGGACGCAGCAGAGGACCCAACCGTATCGCCTGACGAACGCGCGCGCGGCCAGCAAATGGCTGAAGCCCTACCCATGCGCGTGCTGACCCGCATGTGGCAGATGCTGTTGAAAGCACTTGAGGAGGTCTCCGCTGCGCCAAACGCGATGATGGCAGCCGAAATGGCTGTGATCCGCTTGACCCATGTGGCCGATCTGCCCAGCCCGGAAGAGTTGATCAAACGTCTTCAAGATGCACCGCCTCCACCCATGGGTGGACCAGGAGGGGGCGCACCTACCCACAATAATGGCGCAGCCCCTGTGGAACCACGCGGTCCGATGACCGCAGGCCACCAGCCCACACCGCGCAGTTCCGGCGGCGCGCCCGTCGCGGCGCTGGCGCAGGATGTGCAGGCGGCACTTGCCCGGTATCCAACCTTTGACCATGTGGTCGAACTGATCCGGACCAACCGCGATGTCAAACTGCTGGTCGAAGTCGAAAACGGTGTTCGCCTGGTTTCGTACCAACCTGGTCGGATTGAGTTCACACCTGCATCGCAGGCCCCGACCGATCTGGCCCCGCGACTTGGCTCGGCCTTGCAACGCTGGACGGGCAACCGCTGGGCCGTGTCAATCGTATCGGATGGCGACGCGCCGACTATAGCCGAAATTCGCGACAAGGCCGAGCTTGCGCTTAAGGAAGAAGCCTCTGAACACCCTCTAGTTCAGGCCGTACTTGCGCAGTTCCCTAAAGCCACGATCACCAAGATCGAGACCCCCGAACAACGCGCCGCTCAGGTCGAAACCGAAGCGCTGCCAGAGGTGGAAGACGAATGGGACCCGTTCGAGGAGGATTGATAGGTGCACTATGCACACATCGATGCGGTCTACCAAGAAGCTTGCGAAATCTATAACCCATCTTGGAATGGCGAAACGGTTAGCGAATGGGTCGAAGCAGCCGCGCTTGCCTCAAATCCGATTTCATTCGTCTTGCTAGCCTTATCGGTATTGGCAATCTGGCGTGGAAATCTCTGGATCGCGTTAGCGACATCTATCGGCTGGATGATCTGGGCGACTCATATTTTTGTCGACGATATGATGTATGATCCGCGTCGCACGGCAGCGGACCTAGGATGCGTCGGCCATTCCACCCTGTTCATTGGCTTGGCAATTGCGCTATGTGCTGGGATGGCACTTTATACTGCTTATATTCGCCTGAGGCGATCACACTTAAGGAGACTCTGAATGCTCAAAGGACTAGGCGGCCTGGGCGATATGGCCAAGATGATGAAATCAGCTCAGGACCTGCAGACCAAGATGACTGATATGCAGGAAGAACTGAACACCATCATGGTGGTTGGTGAATCCGGTGCCGGGCTTGTCAAGGCAACAGCCACGGCCAAGGGCGAACTCAAGGGGTTGGATATCGATCCGTCGATCTTCAACGGCGACGACAAGGAAGTGGTCGAAGACCTGATTCTGGCCGCCATCAAGGACGCCCAGACCAAAGCCACCGAACGCTCTCAGGCGGAAATGGCCAAGTTGACCGAAAGCATGGGCCTGCCCGCTGACATCAAACTGCCGTTCTGATCTCGGTCATTTCGCAAATACACTCGCCAGAGGCCTCCTCCGGCGCCAGACAGGACAGGCCGTGAGCTCAAACAGCGACATCGACAATCTGATCGACCTGATGGCCAAGCTGCCGGGCCTCGGCCCGCGTTCGGCCCGTCGCGCTGTGCTGCACCTGATCCGCAAACGCGCCCTGTTGCTGACGCCCTTGGCGGACACGATGCAACAGGTCGCTGCCACCGCCCGCGAATGCCTGAACTGCGGCAATGTCGGCACCACCGATATCTGTGACATCTGCTATGACGAGGCCCGCGCGACCGGAGAGCTTTGCGTGGTCGAAGATGTCTCGGACCTCTGGGCGATGGAGCGCGCCGGAGTCTTCAAAGGCCGCTACCATGTTCTAGGCGGTACATTGTCTGCTCTGGACGGTGTTGGTCCGGACGAATTGCGCATTCCGAGGTTGAAAGACCGCGTTGTAGCCGAAGAGGTCACCGAGGTCATTCTGGCCCTGAACGCCACAGTCGACGGCCAAACCACCGCTCACTACATTGCGGATCAGTTGGAGGGTCAGGTTCGCCTAACCTCACTGGCGCAGGGCGTGCCGATTGGAGGTGAGCTGGACTATCTGGATGACGGGACGATTACAGCCGCGTTGCGGGCGCGGAAGGAGCTCTAAATGCTGTACGAGCATTATGTTCGGATTGAGAACTAGCGGTTTACACACGAAGCATTCGTCATTTAGCATATGTGGCATTGCAATATCTATTCTGAGATCAGGGTTTAGATGCTGAGATCGTTACTGCGCTTTTTGTTCGGACCTTCAAACCGAAAGACCAACGTAGTGCCTTTTCGACACACGGCACCGACAGCGGCAAAACACAACTCTAGACGAGTTTCTAAACCGTCCAAACCGTCGAAATTTCCTACGACCGCAACTCTTAAGGGAAAATGTCACGTGATCGACGGTGATACGATCATAATAAGTGGAACGAAAATCAGGATTGCCGGCATAGATGCTCCGGAGCTAGAGCACCCTTGGGGCAAGAAATCCAAATTCGCCTTAATAGCAATGTGCAAGGGTAAGGTGGTTACCGCCATCATCAAGGAAGAAGTTTCATTCGACCGAGTTGTCGCCAAGTGCCTTCTGCCTGACGGAACTGATGTCGCCGCCGAGCTGGTCAGAAAGGGGTTGGCGTTGGATTGGCCCAAGTTCTCTGGCGGTGCATACACCCACCTCGAACCCCAAGATGCGCGGAAGAAACTCTGGCGCGCCGCTGCACGGCAGAAAGGTCACATGAGAGCCTTCAATTCCGAAGTGAAACCACGAAGCAAGCAGAGCTGATATCAAGTAAATCGACCATTGGATGTTGAAGCATTCCAATTGCCGGAATTTCTTTTTGCAGGACCGATTCAGATTAGGAAAGGACTACCTATGAATTTCGGAGCTAACATGACCCGCCTTCTCGCGCTCACCTTCGCCGCTTTCACCACCACCGCCGCCCTAGCACAAGACCTCATCGACAAGGGCTTCGTCGAAGGCTGGAACATCATGATGGACCCGGCGCTCGGCGATGGGTGCCTGATCCAGACCGTGTATCAGGACCTCTCGGTCGTGCGGCTGGGATATGACGCGCTGGACAATCGCGGGTATTTCACTGTGTTCAACAAGGCGTGGGGCAACATCGAACCGGGTCAAAGCTATCCGATCCGGTTCGAGTTGGACGGCAAAAGCTTTGACGCCACCGCCATCGGGTTCAAGCAAGATCGGGTTCCAGGCGCGACGGTGTTCTTCACGGACCGCGACTTCGTGACAGCGATTGCCCAGAACAAGACGATGACGGTGTTCAACCCCGAGGGTCAGCCGGTCATGGCGATTGATCTGACAGGCACAGCCAAAGCGCTTGAATATGCGCGCGAGTGCCAAAACAAAGAGCTTTAGCGAATCGGATCAAACAACGCGTCGGTCGCCTTGCAATCTCGTATCACGTCTCGTCCGCAGGGGGCCGGGTTCAGATCGCGGGACAGGCACAAGCGAACCTCTTCGATGTACCCCTGTTTGCAGGTCACCGTGATCATGTCGCGCTTAAGCTTGGGATTGGCCTTCAGAAACGCCTCTTCGACCACTGCGGCAGGCAGTTTCACGGTTGCGTCCAGTTGCCGAAAAACACCGGGGCGTTCAACACGGCCATAGGCCTCGCGTGACAAAGCGTAGTAGTCGGATGCCGACAAGCCCGAACAGGTGCCGTGTTTTTTCCACTGATGCCAGGCCAAGCCGGAACTGCCCTGAATATCCTCCATCGCGCGGGTCATGCTGCGCGACGGCGGGGCCTCGGGCGTGCGGCAATAAGACGGCCAGCCTTGATGAAATTGCGGCCAGAGCCCGTGCAAGATCCAGCCGTGGTCATGCCGCGCATCGCATTGATCCGAGCCGCGCGCGTCCCCTTCGCGGGCGCACCAGTTGGGCGACCAGCTGAGCGAGAGGACATAGTAGTCAAATTCGCCCGCCTTCTCGCCCTCGGCCTGCGCAGCCAGACCACCCAGCAGCGCGAAAACAAAGCCCAGAATCCCTTGGCGCATTCGCCTCTTCCCTTCTTGCACTGGCGCGACTATATACGGGCCAAGTTCCCCGACAACGGAAACCTGCCCCAAAATCCCGGGGCCGCCGAATTCCGGCGACGGGACAGATGTATGTATAGGAGACGGGCTGATGGCAAAACCGCTTATGGCCAAGGCCACCGCCGTATGGCTGGTGGACAACACCACGATCAGCTTCAAG
The DNA here is from genome assembly GCF_056532675.1 of Ruegeria sp. I1. Taxonomy (NCBI): domain Bacteria; kingdom Pseudomonadati; phylum Pseudomonadota; class Alphaproteobacteria; order Rhodobacterales; family Roseobacteraceae; genus Ruegeria; species Ruegeria sp. I1. The sequence goes on from NZ_JBQFNM010000009.1 coordinate 56,144, forward strand.
CAGATCGCGGATTTCGTAGGGATGCACGAGTTGGAAGTACAGGGCATCGCAGATGGTGATGTGGCCACTGGCGTGAAAGGCTTCGACCCGATTGCCAACAACCAGTTGACCCAAGAAGAGATCGACACGGCGCAGAACAACCCGCTGCACAAGCTGAAGCTCAAGTTCAACCCCTCGGCCACGGGCGAGGAAAAGCGCCGCGGCCCGCGCTACACCCCGCTGTCCAAGCGTCAGGACCGTCCGAACTCGATCCTGTGGCTGGTCAAGTTCCACCCCGAACTTACTGATGGACAGATTGCCAAGCTGGTTGGCACCACCAAGCCGACCATCCAGTCGATCCGCGAGCGCACGCATTGGAATATCTCCAACATGCAGCCTATCGACCCGGTTGCTCTGGGCCTGTGCAAACAGTCCGAACTGGATGCCGTGGTGCAAAAGGCCGCCGCGAAGAAGGCCGCCGAAGGTGGCGTCATGAGCGATGATGAACGTCGCAAGCTGGTTTCGACCGAGCAGTCGCTTGAGATGGACGCTGCGCCGAAAATCCCGACGGCGATTGAGGGGCTGGAGACCTTCTCTCTGTCAGACGAACCGGAAGACGAGAAGGAAGACAGCGATCCGATCGTGGATGCTGACAGCTTCTTCAACCTGCCCAAAGGCAGCGGGGACGAAGAAGAAGAAGACGATCAGCGCCCCTGATGTGTTGGCCGCCTCGGTCTAAACAGGCCGGGGCCTTCTTTCCAACGGAAGCCTTATGCTTAGCGTACTTTCCGCCATTTTTGGCCCACACCACGCCGTTTCGATTTATGCGTTCCTCAGGACATGGGGCCTGGGTCTGGCTGCGGGCGTTGGGATGCTCGCAATCGTATCCACGCTGTTCTTGTTGGGCGGAGATGGCGAGCACGAGCATCATTCGTTCATGACTGTCCCGGTCCTGTCCGCCACCGCGATCAATGGTGACCTCAGGAATGGCGTGATTGCATCGGTTCGGCTGCCGGATGGTACCGCGGCCTCGATCACGTCGACCGAGGCCCCGATCTCTCAGACGGTTGGCACCAGCGCCTGTATCGAAAAACGCATCTATGTGGACAGCGGAGAGCCCAGATACCGTTTCAAACTGCCAAAGTTCTGCGACGCAAGCTGACTTGAATGGAATTGAAACCGCCCGGCCATTGTGCCGGGCGGTTCCCTTTAGAGGGCCTGGAACACGATCCCGGCGACGATTGCACCGCCAACACCGAGGCTCAGATAGGTGGCAAAAACACGCGGTTTCACCAGTGACCAGACCGCCGCCATCGCAGGGATCGAGCTCACAGCACCCGCGACCATGAACGACATCGCAGCGCCTGCAGTCATACCTTGCTCCATCAAACCCGCCAAAAGCGGCGGTGCAACATAAGAGTTTAGGTAAGCAGGCATGCCAACCAGTGCCGCGATCACAATGGGCAGCACACCTTCGCCACCAACAACGCGGGCAATCAGGTCTGCAGGCACGTAGCTAACCAGCAGCGCCTCAAGCACGTAGGCAAGCGCCAGCCATTTCAGCAGGAAGATACCATTGTGCAGAAACTCGGCGCGGAAACGCTGACGTCGTTCGGGTTCCTGCCAGAACTTCCAGACCGGCTTGTCGTCCATCTTGGGCCCGCAGCCGCAGCATCCCGCCGGTTTGTATTCCCGCAACGGCTGGGAAAACGCGCCGCTGCGCATCAGAAAGCGGACGGCAAAACCGCCGAACAGGCCCAGCGCTACGGCTGCCACCGCCTTGCCAATGGCAAAGGGCCAACCCAATGCGCTTGCCGTAATCAGCAATGTCGGCGGATCGATCAGCGGCGAGCTGAGCCAGAACGCCATCACTGCCGACAAAGGGGCACCCAAAGCCAACAGACCAGCAATGAACGGAATAACCTCGCAGGAACAAAACGGCGCGAGACCACCGAACAGGGCCGCCAGAAAGATCATGCGTGTTTCGCGCCCTTCAAAGGCGCGCGCCACCATAACTTCGGCCCCTGTAGCCTTGAGATACGAGAGCAATAAAACGGCGAACAGGATGTATTGACCAGTATGTGCAAGCGCTTTGGCCGCAAAGGTCACAACCTCGCCCCAGTTACCTGGGTCCAGAATCGCCACCAATGCCAATATGGCGACGATCAGTGCCCAAGGCGTTTTGATCAGGTCAAACACGGCCTTAGATGACAGTTTCGGATTTTGTGTTAACTCAGCCATCGTTTGCGGCCTTTCCTACCTCATCCACGCAGCATTCACTGAGAATGAATTCTGCCAGATTTCTCAACTCATCAAAGCAGGCGCGGTTGATCGTACTGCGTCCGATCTTTTCCTGCTCGACCACGCCACCGGCAGCCAGAAACCGTAGGTGATGGGCCAGCGTCGATGGTGCAATCCCGGTACGCGACTGGATTTCACCAACCGTCAAACCAGTCTCACCCGCACGGACGAGTGTTTTCAGAACCTGTAGCCGGGCCTCGGAGCCCATGGCCGAGAATCCTGCTGCTGCGGTTTCCCACATCTGACTTCTCCATTAAACTATTTTTCTAGTTATTTAGTTTGATTCGAGCTGCCCGTCAATCCATTGCCAGAAATTTCAGCAAATAAAGTAAGTCCAGATTGCCCTATCCTTAGGTCCAGCCTATAAGCGCCTATGGCCATCTCGATCGACACATTCTTCCTAGAGCTCAATGGACAAGGCACCCTGCAAGCACAGATCCAACAGATGATCGCCGAAGGCATTCTGTCAGGTCGGTTCCATGTCGGAGAGAAACTGCCATCGTCCCGGAAACTGGCCGCACATCTGGGTGTCAGCCGCATCACCGTGACGCTGGCCTATACTGAACTGCTGGCTAATGACTACCTGACTGCGAAAGGCCGATCCGGATACTACGTGTCCGAGAATGCGCCGGTACCGCCAAAATATTCGCCTGTTCAGCGCAACGAAGAAACCATTGATTGGAACAGCGCCTTGGCCCGTCGGTTTTCAGGCGGGGATTTGTTGTCCAAGCCCGCTGATTGGCGCGACTACCGCTATCCATTCATTTACGGGCAGGCCGACCGAACCTTATTCGATCATGCCAACTGGCGGCTCTGTGCTGTTCGCGCGCTTGGGCATAAGGACTTCGCCTCGTTAACCGCCGATTACGTGGATCAGGATGATCCGCTGCTGGTGGAATTCATTGCCCGCCATACCCTGCCCCGCCGTGGCATTGCTGCCCGGCCCGAAGAGATTCTGATCACCATGGGCGCGCAGAACGCGCTATGGCTGGCCTCACGCGTGCTGCTTACCCACCATCGCACCGCAGTGATCGAAGACCCATGCTATTACTCGCTGCGCAACCTGCTAGACCATTGGGATTGCGATATTACGGCCCTTCCCGTCGACCGGGACGGCCTGCCCCCAGATCAGTTGCCCGAAAACACCGATGTGATCTTCACAACCCCCAGCCATCAAAGCCCGACCACCGCGACCATGCCCATTGCGCGCCGGCACAAACTGCTGGAACGCGCGCGCGAATTGGACGCCATGGTGGTTGAAGATGACTACGAGTTCGAGATGGCTTTTCTGGGCGCGCCCTCTCCGGCACTGAAGTCGATGGATCGGGATGGGCGCGTAATCTATGTGGGCAGCTTCTCGAAATCTCTCTTTCCCGGATTGCGATTGGGGTACATGGTCGGGTCCGAGCCCTTCATTCGTGAAGCACGCGCCCTGCGATCCATGGTGTTGCGTCATCCGCCGGGACATATCCAGCGGACGGCGGCTTATTTCCTGTCGCTGGGCCACTACGACGCTCAGATCAGGCGCATGTCCAAAGCACTGGCAGATCGGCGGGAAACGCTCGACAAGGCCGTCGAACACCACGGTTTGACCGTCGCCGGGCGGGGCATAATGGGCGGATCATCCCTGTGGATGTCAGCACCAGAGAATGTCGACGCCACCCGGCTTGCGCAAAAGCTGCAGGGAGAAAGCGTACATATCGAACCCGGCCTGCCCTTCTTCTCGGGGCCAGAGCAGCCACAGAACTATTACCGGCTCGGGTATTCTTCCATTCCCCAAGATCGGATCGAGCCTGGGGTAAAGCTGATCGCCGATGCGATCCGGACCAGCTGATCGCCGACTGGACCTAATCCGCGCCGCGTTCTGGACCTAACGCCACCCTGCCCAATGGGTCAAAACCAATAGCAACGGCGGGGTAGCGTGCCCGGCCATTCCTCACCTGCCCGGAGATCAGTCACATGAAAATGACCACAGAAGAAGCTTTTGTTAAGGTCCTGCAGATGCATGGGATCGAACATGCGTTTGGGATCATCGGCTCGGCCATGATGCCGATCTCGGATTTGTTCCCCAAAGCCGGGATCATGTTCTGGGACTGCGCCCATGAAGGCAGCGCCGGTATGATGGCCGATGGCTACACCCGCGCCACTGGTAAGATGTCGATGATGATCGCCCAGAACGGCCCCGGTATCACCAACTTCGTCACCGCCGTCAAAACCGCCTATTGGAACCATACCCCGCTTCTGCTGGTCACCCCTCAGGCGGCAAACAAGACCATCGGTCAGGGTGGTTTCCAGGAAGTCGAGCAGATGAAACTGTTCGAAGATATGGTCGCCTATCAGGAAGAAGTTCGTGATCCGTCCCGCGTTGCCGAAGTTCTGACCCGAGTCATCAGCCAGGCCAAGCGTCTGTCTGGTCCGGCGCAGTTGAACATTCCGCGCGACTTCTGGACACAGGTCGTGGATATCGAAATCCCCGAGCCTATCGAATTCGAACGCAGCCCGGGTGGTGAAAACTCGGTGGCGAAAGCGGCTGAGATTCTGTCGAACGCCAAGAACCCGGTCATCCTGAACGGCGCAGGTGTTGTTCTGTCCGAGGGTGGTATCGATGCGTCGATGGTACTAGCCGAGCGTCTGGATGCGCCGGTTTGCGTCGGCTACCAGCACAATGACGCCTTCCCCGGCAAGCACCCTCTGTTTGCGGGTCCGCTGGGCTATAACGGCTCAAAGGCCGGGATGGAGCTGATCAAGGACGCAGACGTTGTTCTGGCCCTTGGTACACGCTTGAACCCGTTCTCGACCCTGCCCGGTTACGGCATGGAATACTGGCCAGCAAACGCCAAGATCATTCAGGTCGACATCAACCCGGACCGCATCGGCCTGACCAAGAAAGTCAGCGTCGGCATCGTGGGTGATGCAGCCAAAGTGGCCAAGGGGATACTGGCGCAACTGTCCGACACCGCCGGTGACGAAGGCCGCGACGCGCGCAAGGCGAACATCGCCCAGAAGAAATCCACTTGGGCGCAACAACTGTCCAGCATGGATCACGAAGATGACGATCCAGGCACCACCTGGAACGAGCGCGCCCGTGCTGCAAAGCCGGATTGGATGAGCCCCCGCATGGCGTGGCGTGCGATCCAGCAGGCCCTTCCGCGCGAAGCAATCATCTCTTCCGACATCGGTAACAACTGCGCCATCGGCAATGCCTATCCAGATTTCGACGAGGGTCGCAAGTATTTGGCACCGGGTCTGTTCGGCCCCTGTGGTTACGGTCTGCCCGCCATCGTCGGCGCTAAGATCGGTCAACCGGATGTGCCCGTTGTTGGCTTTGCCGGTGACGGTGCCTTTGGCATCGCGGTGAACGAACTTACGGCCATCGGCCGCTCGGAATGGCCCGCCGTAACTCAGATCGTTTTCCGCAACTACCAGTGGGGTGCGGAAAAGCGGAATTCGACCCTATGGTTTGACGACAACTTCGTCGGCACAGAACTGGACACGCAAGTGTCTTACGCCGGTATTGCACAGGCCTGTGGTCTGAAAGGTGTGGTCGCCCGCACGCAGGACGAACTGACCGCCGCCCTGAACCAGGCCATCGAGGATCAGAAGAACGGCATCACAACCCTGATCGAAGCCATGATCAACCAGGAACTGGGTGAGCCCTTCCGCCGCGACGCGATGAAGAAGCCTGTTGCAGTTGCCGGTATCGATGCCAGCGACATGGCTGCACAGTAAGCCAGACACGGATCGGAGCCGGAACGTATGACCCTAACGCCCATCGAGCTTTTGCGTCAGAACGTCCCGGCGACCCGACCTGTGATTTCCCTCTGCGAAGGCAGTGATCCCCGCGTTGTTGCGGGGGCGCTGGCCGCCCATCAGGCCGATCTGGCCGATATCATTCTGGTTGGACCTAGGGCCGACGTTGAAGCCGCGTTGCAAGACCACGGCGCTGCTCCGTCAACCGGTATCGCGGTTCACGACCCTGCAACCTCGGACTTGTCCGAGGAGTTTGCCCAAACCTATCTTGAGCTGCGCCAGCACAAAGGTGTCGACCTTACGAAGGCGCAGGCGGCTGTCAAAACCCCCTCTGTCTATGCGGCGATGCTGGTACGCACTGGCCGGGCCAACGGTACGGTTGGCGGTGCTGTTCACACAACCGGAGACATCGTCCGCGCGGCCATTCATGTAATCGGCATGGCCCCTGACGCCGGAATGGTGTCGTCTTTCTTTTTGATGTACCCACCTGAGAACGCGCAACCCGGTGCGCGCGCAATGATTTATTCAGATTGTGCGCTGCTCATTAATCCAACCTCGGACGAGCTGAGCAAAATCGCAATCGCCTCGGCTGCATCAGCACGCACCTTGCTGCAGGTTGACCCCAAGGTTGCGATGCTCAGCTTTTCGACCAAAGGCAGCGCCCGACATTCGGATGTCGATAAGGTGGTTGCGGGTACGGACATACTGCGCCGTGCTGCTCCTGACTTGGACGTTGATGGAGAGCTGCAATTCGACGCAGCCTTTGTGCCATCGGTCGCGGATCGCAAATCCCCCGGATCATCTGTGGCAGGTCAGGCCAATGTGATGATCTTCCCCAATCTCGACGCGGGCAATATCAGCTACAAGATCACCCAAAGGCTGGGCGGCTACAGCGCGATTGGCCCGGTCTTGCAAGGGTTAGCAAAACCCGCCAATGACCTGTCCCGCGGCTGCAGCGCCGAAGATGTAACACAGATGATCGCCGTGACCGTGCTACAGGCAAACAGAACATAGACCCAGACAAAACATCGTTCGCAGAACAATATTCTCAAAGCATGAGGAAAGTGACAAAGTCCTCCTGAGCCAACCAACAGGACCCGCCAATGACCCATCAGCAGCCGATCCTTGAGACATCACCAAAAGTATCGGACGTGATCCGCAAGACCACCTGTTACATGTGCGCTTGCCGATGCGGCATCAACGTGCACATGAAGGACGGCAAGGTTGCTTACATAGAAGGCAACCGCGATCATCCGGTGAACAAAGGCGTGCTCTGTGCCAAAGGCTCGGCCGGGATCATGCAAGTCAACGCCCCATCGCGCCTGCGCAAGCCTTTGCGCCGGGTTGGTCCGCGCGGCTCGGGTGAGTTCCGCGAGATCGAATGGGACGAGGCGATCAGCACTGCCGTAGGTTGGCTGAACGAACTGCACGAAACGGCCCCACAGAAACTGGCCTTCTTCACCGGCCGCGACCAGAGCCAGAGCTTCACCAGCTTCTGGGCACAGAATTTCGGCACACCCAACTATGCGGCCCATGGTGGCTTCTGCTCGGTCAATATGGCCGCTGGTGGAATCTACACAATGGGTGGCGCCTTCTGGGAGTTTGGCCAGCCCGATTGGAACCACACCAAGCTGTTCATGCTGTTTGGCGTGGCCGAGGATCATGACAGCAACCCGATCAAGATGGGCATCGGCAAGATCAAGGCCCGCGGCGCGCGGGTGATCGGGGTGAACCCGATCCGGTCCGGCTATAACGCGGTGGCTGACGACTGGGTCGGGATCACGCCCGGCACAGACGGTCTGTTCATCCTGTCGCTGATACACGTGCTGATGAAGGCTGGTAAGATCGATCTGGACTATCTGAGCCGGTACACCAACGCGCCCGTTCTGGTGAATGCCACCGAGGGTCCAGAGAAGGGCCTGTTCCTACGCAATGCCGATGGCAAACCGCTGGTAATCGACCGCGTGACCGGCAAGCCAACCGCCTTTGACAAACCCGGCGTGCGCCCGGACCTGTCGGCGACCTACGACAAAGACGGCGTCACGCACCGCCCGGTCTTCCATCTGATGGCTGAAAAATACCTCAGCGACGATCACGCCCCCGAGGCCGTGGCCGACCGTTGTGGCATCCCAGCCAAACGCATCCGCGCCATTGCCGCCGAGATTGCCCGCGTTGCCTTTGATGAGGCGATCGAGCTGGATCATGAATGGACCGACTTCCGGGGTGAAGCGCATTCCAAGATGACAGGTCGGCCCGTCAGCTTCCACGCCATGCGCGGAATTTCCGCCCATGCAAACGGGTTCCAGACCTGTCGCGCCCTGCATGTGCTGCAAATTCTGCTGGGCACGGTCGAGGTCCCCGGCGGCTTTCGTTTCAAACCGCCCTACCCCAAACCGGTTGAGGCGCATCCAACCCCGCATGGCGACCGTCGCCCGGGCCGCCCGCTGGAAGGCCCGCATCTGGGCTTCCCGCGTGGTCCCGAAGACCTACTGCTTGACGAGTGCGGCACTCCCCAGCGTATCGACAAGGCCTTTACCTGGGAAAATCCGATGTCGGCCCACGGGCTGATGCATATGGTAATCTCAAATGCCGCCGCGGGTGATCCCTACAAGATCGACACGCTGTTCATGTACATGGCGAATATGTCGTGGAACTCCTCCATGAACACCAAAGGTGTGATGGAGATGCTCACGGCCAAGACAGAAGACGGCAAATATGTCATCCCGAACATCATCTATTCCGATGCCTATTCTTCGGAAATGGTGGCCTATGCCGACCTGATCCTGCCTGACACAACCTATCTGGAACGGCACGATTGTATCTCTCTGCTGGATCGTCCAATCTGCGAAGCGGACGCCGCTGCCGATGCGATCCGCTGGCCGGTGATCGAGCCTGACCGCGATGTGCGCGGCTTCCAATCCGTACTGATCGAACTGGCCAACCGGATGAGCCTGCCGGGCTTTACCAATGAAGACGGCACGCCCAAGTGGAAAGACTACGCAGACTATATCGTAAATCACCAGCGCAAGCCCGGCATCGGCCCATTGGCGGGATTCCGGGGCGAAGATGGCGACAAGGAAGGACGTGGAGAAGTCAATCCCGACCAGCTGAACCGCTATATCGAAAACGGTGGTTTCTACGTGGCTCATATCCCCGAAGGGGCCGATTACTACAAACCATGGAACGCGGCCTATCAGGACTGGGCCGTGGGCATGGGCCTTTATGACAGCCCACAACCTTACTTGTTCCAATTGTATTCTGAACCAATGCGCAAGTTCCAACTTGCCGCTGAAGGGCACGGCGACCGCCAGCCGCCGGATCACCTACGCGAGCGGATCAAAGACAAGATGGACCCGCTGCCGATCTGGTATGAAACTGATCAACAGGGTAACGAAGGCTACACCATCAACGCCCTGACCCAACGCCCAATGGCGATGTATCACAGCTGGGGCACTCAAAACGCCTGGCTGCGCCAGCTCCACGGGCGCAACCCGCTTTACGTCCCAACCAAACTGATGCGCGAACACGGGCTGCAGGATGGCGACTGGGCCAAAGTCAGCTCTCCACACGGGGAAATCACGGTGCCAGTCATGGAGATGGCCGCGCTCAACGACAACACAATCTGGACCTGGAACGCCATCGGCAAACGCAAGGGCGCCTGGGCCCTACAGGACGACGCCCCCGAAGCCACCAAAGGCTTTCTGTTGAACCACCTGATCCACGAACTCCTGCCGCCAAAGGGAGACGGTATGCGATGGGCCAACTCTGACCCTGTAACAGGACAGGCCGCCTGGTTCGACCTCAAGGTCAAAATCGAAAAGGCCGACCCACCATCAGACTCAGAAAGCCAACCCGAATTCGCCTCGATTCAATCCCCGGTTGGCACCGGTCCAAAGGATATCGCATGGAAGGTTGGAAAATGACCCGATCCATTCTTCATCTGGCTAAAAATATCCCGGGGTCTGGTGCAGAACCCCAGCCCACCCTCACTACCAAAGCGGAGGCAAGGCAGGCATGACCCAGCTCCCCAAATCCACCGAACGCAAGATGGGTCTGGTCATCGACCTGGATACCTGTGTGGGCTGCCACGCCTGCGTGATTTCCTGCAAAGGTTGGAACACCGAAAATTACGGCGCGCCCCTGTCGGATCAGGACGCCTATGGGGCCGACCCGTCCGGCACCTTCCTGAATCGTGTGCATTCTTACGAGGTGCAACCGGAACAAGGTACAGCTCAGCTGATCCATTTCCCAAAATCCTGCCTGCATTGCGAGGACGCACCCTGCGTCACCGTCTGCCCCACCGGAGCGAGCTATAAGCGAGTCGAAGACGGGATCGTATTGGTCAATGAAAGCGATTGCATCGGCTGCGGCTTGTGCGCCTGGTCCTGCCCTTATGGCGCGCGCGAGATGGACATGGCCGAAGGGGTGATGAAGAAATGCACCCTCTGCGTTGATCGCATCTACAACGAAAACCTGCCCGAGGTAGACCGCGTGCCTTCATGTGTGCGCACCTGCCCGGCCGGTGCCCGCCATTTCGGCGACCTCGGCGATCCGGACAGCGATGTCAGCAAACTGGTGGCCGAGCGAGACGGCATGGACCTGATGCCAGAAATGGGCACCAAACCGGTTAACAAATACCTGCCACCCCGACCCAAAGATCAGATCGAGGAGCAGATCGATATTCTCGCCCCGCTCCTGGCCCCCATCGCGGAAGAGCCCAAGGGGTTCCTCGGCTGGCTCGACAAAACACTGGAGAAGCTCTGATGCATCCGGCCCCTTCCGTCATCATCTTTACCACCTTGTCAGGTCTGGGCTTTGGTCTGCTTGTCTTTCTGGGCCTCGGCCTGCCCGAAGTCACGGGCTGGGTTGCGTTTGTGTTCTTTGCGATCGCTTATGCTTTGGCCGTCGGCGGCCTGATGGCGTCGACCTTTCACCTTGGCCACCCGGAACGCGCGATGAAAGCCTTCACGCAATGGCGCTCAAGCTGGCTTAGCCGGGAGGGCTGGTGCGCGGTTATCGCCCTGATCGTTATGGGGTTCTATGCCATCGGGGCTGTGTTTCTTGGGCAGCGTTGGGGTGCACTCGGGTTGCTGGGCGCGCTGTTTTCGCTTGCGACGGTGTTTACGACATCAATGATCTATACGCAGCTCAAGACGATCCCACGCTGGAACTTGAAGCTAACACCGGCGATGTTCCTGAGCTTCAGCCTGGCCGGGGGGGCGCTGCTGGCTGGCCAGACGTCTATCGCCATAGCATTGCTGTTGATCGCTGCGTTGGTCCAGATTCTGTACTGGCATCAAGGTGACAGCGCGCTCGCAAACTCCGGAACCGATCTGGGCACCGCAACCGGATTGGGTACGCGCGGAACCGTGCGTGCGTTTGAGCCACCGCATACAGGCACCAACTACCTGCTGCGGGAATTCGTCCATGTGGTGGGGCGAAAGCATGCGCAGAAACTTCGGATGATCGCGTTTGCGCTTGGTTTTGTCTTACCTCTGCTTCTGCTTGTTCTACCGGTCGGAGGTTTGGCATTAAAGCATCTTTTTGCGCTGCTGGCCGTGATCTCACATATGGCGGGCGTAGCCACGTCGCGCTGGTTGTTCTTTGCCCAAGCCGAGCATGTGGTCGGATTGTATTATGGCAAGCGATAGGTAGGGGGCCAGCCCCCCTCTTGAGCCTACGGCTCAATTCACCCCCCGGGATATTTCTGGCCAGATGAAGTCTGGATCCGGGCTGAAATGGAAAAGGCGGCGCTCGGGGATCGAGGCCGCCCTTTTTGCTTGGATTTGTTTAGGCTCAGATCAGACCCGCATGGGCCATGGCCGCATCAATGGCGGCTTTGGTGCTGTCTTCCAAGCTGGTCAGCGGCAGGCGCACCTCAGCGCTGCAGCGGGCCAATTTGCTAAGCGCGTATTTGGCACCCACAAGGCCGGGCTCGATAAAAAGAGCCTCGTGCAAGGGCATCAACCGATCCTGATAGGCCAATGCTGTTGCGTAGTCGCCTGACAATGTCGCCTGTTGGAATTCAGCGCAGAGTTTCGGGGCCACATTGGCCGTGACCGAGATGCACCCGATACCGCCATGGGCGTTGAAGCCTAAAGCCGTCGCATCTTCCCCAGACAGTTGGCAAAAGTCGGCACCGCAGCTTGCACGCTGTTGGCTGACCCGCGCCAGATCGCCAGTGGCGTCTTTTACCCCAACAATACGTGGCAGTTTGGCCAGTTCACCCATCGTGGCGGGCGTCATGTCGATGATCGAGCGACCAGGGATGTTGTAGATGATGATCGGAATGTCGGCACAGTCGTGCAACGCGGCAAAATGTTCAAACAGGCCACGCTGAGTCGGCTTGTTGTAGTAGGGCGTCACAACAAGTGCGGCATCCGCGCCGACTTTCTTAGCGAATTGCACAAAGCGCACTGCTTCAACCGTGTTGTTCGAACCCGCACCGGCAATCACCGGCACACGACCTGCGGCGGCTTTGACCACTTCTTCCACGACTGTCTCATGTTCATCATGGCTGAGGGTCGGGCTTTCCCCGGTGGTGCCCACGGGGACCAGCCCGGTAGAGCCGGATTCGATCTGCCATTCGACAAGGTGTTTGAGCGTATCCAAGTCCAACGCGCCGTTTGTGAACGGGGTGACGAGGGCGGGCATAGAGCCTTTGAACATGACACGCTCCTTAAGGTGCAGTTTCCGTGTTTTTTACACCGCGGGCCATCACGATTTAGGCTTTGTGAGTTGATCCCGGCGATGCAAGGTTTATCCTCACAGGCTCTATCCTTGGTTGGTTGGGAAATGCAAGGCATGACACGCGTTCTGGGCCTGATGATGGCCGTGATTCTGTATTCCGCTTTAACGCCACAACCCGCGCAGGCGGATGCTGCTGCCGATTTGCGTGCCGGGTTAAGCGAGATGCGCAAGGGTGACTGGAACGAGGCACTGCGCGTGTCTGGGCAGCGCGGATCGGTTTCGCGCGATATCATCGTGTGGGAATGGCTGCGGCAGGGCTTTGGCAGCTCGGGCGATGTGCTGGTGTTTCTGGATCGCCGTCCGGACTGGCCCGGCCTGGCCTGGCTGCGCCGCAAAAGCGAGCCGTCTTTTACCGGCGCAGACCCCGATCGCGTGCTGAAGTTCTACACAGATGTGCCGCCGCAAACGGCGGAGGGTGCGTTGAATTACGCCGTCGCCCTGATGGCAAAAGGACAACAGGGTGAGGCACAGGCGGATATCGTCACAGCCTGGCGCACCATGCCCATGGGCACGGGGTTGCAGAAAGATTACGTCGAGAATTTTGGCAAGTTGCTGAAACCCCATCACGCAGCGCGGTTGGACCGGATGTTATGGGATGGCCATCTGGTGAGTGCATCCCAGATGTTACCACTGGTGGGCGCGGATGATCGCAAACTGGCCGAAGCACGGATTGCGTTGCAAAAGCGTCTACCTGGCGTCGATACAAAGGTGGCGGCAGTGCCAAAGTCGGTCGCGGATGCCCCGGGTCTTGCCTTTGACCGTTTCGTCTGGCGCGACAGAAAAGAACTGGACGACAGCGCCGTTGATCTGATGCTGGCCCGGTCGACCAGCCCGGAGGCCTTAGGCGAGCCTGACAAATGGGCCGAAGGACGGCGCAGGTTGGCACGGCTGGAGATGCGGCAAGGCCGACCGGCGCGGGCCTACAAGGTTGCCTCAACCCATCATATGACGCCCGAAATGGGCTATGCCTATGCTGATCTGGAATGGCTGTCAGGTTTTCTGGCCCTACGCAGGTTGAACGATCCAGCCACTGCTGTGCGTCATTTCCAGAATTTCTCGGACGCCGTGCAATCCCCGATCTCGAAAGGTCGCGGGGGATATTGGCTGGGCCGCGCTTATGCGGCGCAGGGTGAGGCAGAAAAGGCTTATGAGGCTTACGCCATCGGGGCGGACAATCAGACCTCGTTTTACGGGTTGCTGGCGGCTGAACAGATCGGACGCCCGTTTGATCCTGAATTGGCCACACCCCGCCGTGCGCCGCATTGGCGGCAGGCGGATTTCACCAATTCCAGTGTTCTGGAAGCCGGGCTGCTGTTGTTGAAAGCAGGCGAGGATAATCTGTCCGAGCGGTTTCTGACGCACCTGGTCGAAGGCCTTGATCCGGTTCAGGCCGCTCAGTTGGGCGATCTGGCGATCGAGCTGAACGAACCGCATCTGGCGGTCATGATTGCCAAACGGGCAGCCACCACCGGAACCGTTCTGCCTGCGGCCTACTATCCGGTGCACCCTGTGGCCGATATGGGCCTGCCCATGGCGAAGGAAATGACACTGGCGATCGCACGACGCGAAAGCGAGTTTGATCCGGTTGTGATCAGCGGTGCAGGCGCGCGCGGTCTGATGCAGGTGATGCCAGCCACGGCGAAACTGGTGGCGCAGGAGCTAGGTATCCTCAGCGGTCATCAGACCGGACGCTTGACCTCAGACTGGCAGTATAACGCCAAGCTCGGGGCCAACTACCTGTCAGGGCTGGCAGCTGATTTCAACGGCAACGTAGTCATGATGGCGGCCGGGTACAATGCCGGGCCACGGCGGCCAATTTCTTGGATGGAACGCTATGGCGACCCACGCCGGGGGCAGGTTGATGTGGTCGATTGGATCGAGACCATCCCTTTTAGCGAAACCCGCAACTATGTGATGCGCGTGGCAGAAAGCCTTCCGGTTTACCGCGCGCGTCTGGGCCAACCAGCCCTGCCAATCCCCTTTTCGCAAGAGTTGACGGGCTCAACCCTGGCTGCGTTCGCGCCATAGGGTGAAAAGGCCCGCGGCCACAACAACCGCCGCCCCGACAACCACCTCGGGGCGCAGCACTTCACCAAAGACCGAAATGCCCAGGATCGCGCTCCAGACCAGGTGGAAATAGGCAAAGGGTTGAACGGCGCTGGCCTCGGCCATCTCATAGCACTTGATCAGCAGCCAATGCCCAAGCGCCCCGCTGACGCACAACACCGCCATCCAACCCCAATCGCCTTGCGCCATGGGTTCCCAGAACCACATGCCAACAAGCGTCATGGCGACCGCACCGGATACACCGGTCCAGAAAAAGCTGGTGGCCGTACTGTCCTGACGCGCGGCATAGCGGGTCAGCAAGCCGTAAAGCGCGAACATCAGGGCTGAGATCAACGGAATGATGGCCCAAGGATTAAAGACTCCGACCCCCGGCTGTAGGATGATCAAAACACCAACACAGCCCACACCAATCGCCGTCCACCTACGCCATCCGACCCTTTCACCCAACACCGGGCCGCTCAGTGCCGCAACGAGCAGCGGATAGCAGATAAAGACAGCCATGCTGTCGATCAGACCCAGAATCGTAAAGCTGAATACGGCAACGCAGATTTCAGCCGCCAGCAAGACGCCCCGAAAGATCTGCAATCCGAGTTGGTTGGTCCGGGTCGTTGCCCTCAACCCGCCGGGCGCGCGCGCAGCCAAGGCGATCACGAAGGCCGCAAAGAACCAGTAGCGGATCATCACGACCATGTACGTATTATAGGACTCGGCCAGATGACGAGAGATTCCGTCCTGCAAGGCAAAGACGATTGTCGCGCCAATCATCAACGCAACGCCCGCGCGCGTATTGTTCTGCTGTGTCATGCTTTGACCGCCCGTGTCATATGACGTTTGCGGCCATAGCCGGGGGTTCTGGTCACTTGGAATCCCGCCTCTTCCAATCCGCGCCGCACGAAACCGGCGGCGGTATAGGTGGCCGCCGTACCCCCTTGAACCGTGTGATCTGCGACCTGCTGCATCAGGTCTGCACCCCAAAGCTGGGGGTTCTTGGCGGGTGAGAACCCGTCCAGGAACCAAGCATCTGCCTGCCCCTGCCAATTCTGTAATGTCTGGCGTGCGTCGCCTTCGATGACAGTTAGCGCCAGCGTATCGAGAACGCACTGTTTCCCTGTCCACTTCTCCAGAAATCGATCCACCCATGGCGCCAATTCAGGGAATGCAGCCAAAGCGCGCCGGATATCCGCCGTATCCATTGGAAAGGCTTCGAAGCTGGTGAACTGCAGCGGGGTCGTTTGGCCAACCTGTTCCCATGCAGACCACGCGGTGAGCATATTCAGCCCGGTGCCGAAGCCCAGCTCTGCAATGTGAAAACCGGGGGCAAATCGCGCAGTCAGGTCGTTGCCCTCAAGAAAAACATGCCGCGTCTCCTCAACCCCGTTTTGCAACGAGTAGTAAGGGTCGTCGAAGCGATCCGAGACGGGTATCTGATCCTCGGTCCACGTGACCTCGGCGCGCTGGTCTGCCATCGGGGAATCCTGTAGCTAAGCGGCGCGACACTGAACAAGGAAAAGGAGTTTGGCAATGGTCGATGTTACCGTCAAAGGCGCCGGGATTTTCGGCTTGTCGATCGCCTGGACCTGCGCGCAGCGCGGCGCGAAGGTGCGCATCATCGACCCCTTTGGGCCGGGCGCTGGCTCCAGCGGCGGTCTGGTCGGCGCTTTGGCCCCGCATGTGCCTGAAAACTGGAACGCCAAGAAGGCCTTTCAGTTCGACAGCCTGATCATGGCCGAACCGTTCTGGGCTCAGGTCGAGGCCGTCGGCGGTGTCTCTGCCGGGTACGGGCGTTTAGGTCGCATCCAGCCGATTGCCGACCCGCGCAGCCTCGATCTGGCGCGCGCGCGTGAACACACCGCGCAAGAGCTGTGGCAAGGCCGTGCCGAATGGCGGGTAATCGAGGTGGCCGAGGCCGGATCATGGTGCCCGCCCAGCCCGACCGGCTATGTCATTCATGACACGCTAACCGCCCGCATGCACCCGCGCCGCGCTTGCGCCGCGCTGGTCGCGGCTTTGGCGGTTATGGGGGTAAAGTTGGTCACTGACGCACCCGATGCAGGTCGGGTTGTACACGCCACCGGACTGGCCGGTCTGAAAGAGCTAAACGAAGCCTACGGCAAAACTGTCGGCAATGGCGTGAAAGGTCAGGCGGCGCTATTGCGGTTTGATGCGGGCGCGGTACCGCAACTGTTTGCAGATGCGATCCATATCGTTCCCCATGCCGACGGGACGCTGGCCATCGGCTCGACCTCGGAACGCGACTATGACGATCCCGCCAGCATCGACAGCGCGCTGGACGATGTGATCGAGCGTGCGATGCAGGCGGTTCCGCTGCTGCACGGGGCCGAAGTGATCGAGCGGTGGGCCGGTGTCCGTCCGCGCAGCAAAAGCCGCGCGCCGATGCTGGGCGAACACCCCCTGCACACAGGTCAGTTCATCGCCAATGGCGGATTCAAGATCGGTTTTGGCATGGCCCCGAGAATTGCCGAAGTCATGGCCGATCTTATGCTGGATGGGCGGGATACGATCCCGGATGATTTCCGGCCCGAAGCCTCGCTTTGACCCGACTCTATGCGCTCAGGTTCCGCAGCTTCTGCATCAATGTCCCCAGCGTCTGCTCATAGCGCGCACTGGTCAACCTGCCCTGGTCATCAAACTCGTTCGAACTGTTGGCCAGGTGGATTTCCGGACCCTGCAAAATCAGCGGCTGGAACGGTACCATATAGGCCCGCAGGATCATCTGGGCCCGTTCACCCCCTGCACGACCCGCAGCGGCCGACATAACCGCAACAGGCTTGTCGGCCCATGGGTTGCCTTCGGTCCGGCTGACCCAGTCCAGCGCATTTTTCAGAACACCGGAGGGACCCTTGTTGTATTCCGGGGTCGAGATGATCACCGCATCTGCTTGCTCGATCTGAGCCCGCAGGGTCTGAACAACGGCAGGAATGCCTTCGACTTCCTCCAGATCGCCATCATAAAGCGGCAGGTTCAGGTCGGCCTCGACAAACTCGGCGGGATCAAAAAGCCGAGCAGCCTCACGCAGCAATTTGCGGTTGGTCGCGCTTTGGCGCAGGGACCCAGACAGGCCCAGTAGGATCGGTTTGGACATCAGGGGAAACTCCGTTTCGTTGTTTCCCCATAGTTAGACCGGGACAGGCGCGATCCAAACCCCATTCCGTGCACAGGCCCTGCGCGATCAGGCGTTTCCGCTGGGAACGATCACGATCTCAACCCGACGGTTCTGCGCTTTGCCCGCCGGTGTCAGGTTCGACGCAATTGGATTGTTTTCGCCCTGTCCGATGGTTGTGATGCGGTTGAAGCCGACGCCGTTGGCTTGCAGAATGTCCGCGACCGCATTCGCACGACGGACCGAGAGGCCCTGATTGTACGCGGCATCGCCATCGCTATCGGTATGGCCGATGATCTGCACATTCGAGTTCGGGTAGTTCACAAGGTTCTGACCGACCTTCACCAGGTCCGAGCGCAAGGCCGGGCGCACAGTGGCGCTGTCAGTGTCAAAGGTAATGTCGTTTGGCACGGTTACGATCAGGCGATCCCCGGCATTCACAATTGTGATGCCATCGTTGGCCAGCTGCTGGCGCAGTTCGGCTGCCTGACGGTCAAGCTGATTGCCGATCAGGCCGCCACCCGCCGCACCAATTGCGCCGCCCGCCAACGCGCCCAGTAACGGGTCCGAGTCATTGGCAATCGCGCCAACACCCGCTCCGACCAATCCACCAATCAGCGCGCCCTGCTTGGTATTCTGATTGGGATCACTGGGCAGATTCAACGTACCCGGATCAGTACATGCTGCAAGCGCCAGGGCCGAGCCCAGCCCGGTTGCCACAAAAAACTTGGAAATCGTCATGATATCACCTTCTGCTCCGGCCCCCGGTTTGTTCGGGTTTGCCTCGTTCAACCCGTTATATCATGGGGACTAGGTAAAGGCTCAAGCAACAATGCGGTGAAGTCGGCGAATACCTGCCCAACCGCACCGATCAAGCGGTTTCGACATGGCTGTCCCAACGGGTCTGTTCCTGCCAGAGAGTACGCAGGGATTCGCCCTGCCCGCAAAAGCTCTCGTTTATGCTTTCACTGGCCCAGATACGGTCCGTTCGAAAATGGCGAAACCCACTTCGCAGCTCGCACCATGCTGCCAGCATCGTGCATTCGATATGGTAGATCAACGCGACGGGGCGGACGATGCGAATGGTGCGTTCCTCTGCCCCATTCACATAAGTAATGCGGATTTTCTGTTCGCTGCGAATGGCCTCTCGATAGCTGGCAACAGGCACGCAGCCTTTGGCCGGATCATCCGGCGGCGTTCCCCAGGTCGAGACCCGCAGCCAGCGTCTGGGCGTGTCGTGCAGCGCGTCGATCTTGCGGCAGATACGGCGGGCAGCTTCCTGCAACTCGCTGTCTCCGGTGCGCGCCAAAAGCGACAGCCCCACCCAAAGGGCCTCAACCTCCTCCGCATCGAAATTCAGCGGCGGCAAATCGTACCCCCGGCGCATAAGATACCCGATCCCCGCCTCTCCTTCGATGGGGGTGCGCTGCGCCTGCAGTGCCGCGATGTCCCGGTAAACCGTGCGCGCCGATACTTCGAGCTTGGCCGCCAATGCCTCAGCCGTCACCGGCGCGTCGGCAGCACGCAATATCTGGATGATTTCGAACAACCGGGTCGAACGGCGCATGTTTTTCTCCCTCAACGCTACTGACACATTAGCACGCCCCACTGACAAGGGGGTGTCAGGAGTGATGGGCGAAGCTGGAACAGTCCCGAAAAAGGAGTGATGGCATGCCCTATCTCGACAACCACGTCATGATGACCCTGAAACTTGGCCGCTGGTCACAAGACCACACGCTGCGCGCCTTTGAGATTGAACGCGAACTTGCGCAGGCAAGACAGCCTTGCCAAGCCAACACAAAAAAACGCGCGCGCCGCTTTTCGCTTGGCAATCTGAAGACGCTGTGGACCAGCATCGCGTGAATTCAGAAATCCGCCGGCGCCCTGAATTTCATGGAAACCCCGCCTTCGGGGTTTTTCAGACGCAGTTCCTCGGAATGCAACATCAGGCGCGGGAAATCGCGCGCAGGGCCTTCGGCATAAAACGGGTCACCCAAAATCGGGTGACCCAGCGCCAGCATATGAACTCGCAGCTGGTGTGACCGCCCGGTCTTGGGAAACAGGCGCATACGGGTACTCTCACCCTCGTGTTTAACGACACGCCAGTCGGTCACCGCCGGTTTGCCGGTTTCATGACATACCATCTGACGCGGGCGGTTGGGCCAGTCGACGATCAGCGGCAGATCAACGGTTCCGGTCTTGTCTTTGACCCGACCCCAAACGCGCGCAACATAAGTTTTTCGCGTCTGACGTTTTTCGAACTGCATGCTCAGATGCCGTTGCGCATGAGGGGTCTGGGCGAACACCATGACGCCCGAGGTATCCCGATCCAGCCGATGCACCAGTAAGGCCTGCGGAAACGCAGCCTGCACACGGGTCAACAAACAATCCGCCAGATGATCACCCTTGCCCGGAACCGACAGCAGCCCCGAAGGTTTGTTGACGACGATCAACTGCGCATCTTCATGCAGCACATCCAGCGGTGTATTTGGGGGATCATAGGCCTCGGTCATGCGCGCCTGCCTAACGCAGGGCGCACGCTACCGCAACGTCGTCCTTGCGTGCCACACGGTGTTCGTGAACCCTTGGACCCAGCAAGGGAGAGAGGCCATGCATCCAACAATCGACCACATGCAACAAGTTGTCGCCAAAGGGGACGAGGCGCAGATCCGCCCGCTTTTGGCTGAAGATGTCCGCTTTATGCCCCCGACCTATTTCAGCACATGGACAGGACGAGAGCCTGTAGCGGCTGTCCTGGGCCACGTGGGGCAGGTATTTTCCGACTTTCGCTATCGCCGGATCATGGGCAGCGGCTGCGACTGGGCTTTAGAGTTTCAGTGCAAGGTCGGTGATCTGGACGCCGTTGGCGTGGATCTGATCACGCTGAACGATGACGGCCTGATACAGGAATTCGAGGTTGTCATGCGCCCCTACAAAACCATCGGCGCCCTGCGCGAGGCGATGATGGCCCGCGTCTCACGCGATCCGCGCTTTCTGGACTTCAAATCCGCACTCAGCTGACAATGCCGGTCCCAATTGCCTCCGATCAGATCGTCCGCGTGCCATTGGCCCCGGTTCTTGCACTACAGGGTCTGGCGGTGCGTCGCAGGGTTCAAATGCTGCCGGAACCCGCTGGCCCGCGCCAGGGGCAAATCGGTCGTGGGCCCCGGCTGCGCCTGTTGATCACGGGTGACAGTTCTGCCGCAGGCGTCGGCGCAGGCAGGCAAGATCAGGCCCTTTCCGGCCATTTGCTGCATCACCTGTCCAAGCGTCACGCGGTCGAATGGCGGCTAGAGGCCACCACCGGGCATACAACTCAGGACACCCTGAACAGGCTGTCGCAGCTAGGCGGCACATATGACGCTGTTGTCACTGCACTGGGGGTGAATGATGTGACCCGTGGTGTTACACTAAAACGTTTCTTCGAACGCCAGACCCAATTGGCGACCCTGCTGACGCAGAAGTTTGGCGCATGTCGAGTCGTGGTTACAGCCGTCCCCCAAATGAACCGGTTTCCTGCTCTGCCGCAGCCTCTGGCATGGGTTCTGGGCCAGCAATCCGCGCGACTGGACCAGGGTTTGCAACGAGTGGCAGCTGCGTATCCAGAACTCAGGCATCTGAAACTGGATCTACCTGACGATCAAGCCCTGGTCGCGCCAGACGGCTATCATCCCAGCCCCAAGACCTATGCGATCTGGGCTGAAAGAGCAGCGAAACTTTTGCTTCAAACCTGACGTCGCGCCTGTCTGATCATCGGAATCGAATAGACAATCAGTGCCGCCCAGATCAACGGAAACGCAATCATCCGGCCACGATCAATCTGCTCTCCGAACAATGTGATCGCAGTGACGAAAATCATTGTGGGCGCGATGTATTGTAGAATACCCATTGTCGATAATCGCACCAGCTTGGCCCCGTTGGCGTAGACCAACAGAGGCACTGCGGTCACAATACCTGCACAAGACAAGAGCAAAGTGTCAGACGCAACAACTCCGAAATGGCCAGTGCCTTGCACGCCCAGCAATGTCACATAAGCCAGTGCTGGGATCAGCAGGATAAGCACTTCGAGCAGAAACCCCTGATTGGGACCAATGGGCAGAGAGCGTTTGAAAAAGGCATAAAAGCCCCAGCTGACCATCAAACCCAGTGCGGCCCAAGGCAACCGCCCGGCCTCGAACACCAAAACCAGAACACCCAGCGCGGCCAGACCAACCGCAACAAGCTGCGTTCGGTTCAGCGGCTCGCGCAGCAATATCGCGCCCAGAGCGATGCTGAACAAAGGATTGATGTAGTACCCCAGCGCGGCGTCCAGCGCATGCCCGGTTGAAATCGCCCAAACGTAAATCGCCCAGTTCACTGAAATCAGCGCAGCCGTGACCGCCGCCATCCCCAGCATCTTAGGATTGCCAAGGGCTGCTTTCAGATCCCCCGTACGCCCCAGAAGGATCAACAACAGGCCCGCAACCGGCACCGACCAAATCACACGATGCGCAACCACTTCGACCGGACCAATATGATCCATCGCTTTCATATAAAGCGGCAGGAAACCCCAAAGAACATAGGCTGTAACCGCAAGCACCAACCCCTTTGGGGTATCTACATTCTGAGGTGAAGAGGGTGCGCGTGACACAGCAAATCTCCGGTTGATACCGGACCGGTGTACGGCAATTCCCAAGTGGTTGAAAACTCCGAAATCGGTGAAGCCCAACATAACGAATAGTGATGGGTCAATGTCTGGCCCTATGCACAATTCAGTTCAAATTCTGCGAGGCTCTGCCTCGCGCTCCGAGATGTCTTTAGCCAGATGAATTCAGGATCCCGTGCTTCATCTGGCCCGAAATACCTCGGGGGGAAGTGCCCGAAGGGCGCCGGGGGCAGAGCCCGCTGATCCGTCTCAGACTTTGACGCGCTCGGATTTGGAATCATACATTGGTTTCAAGGACGCTTCGGCTTTAACCTTAACGCCACAGACATCGATCTCGTAGGTCGAGGCCAAAACATCGGCTGCTTTCTCACCTTCACAAGGAACATAACCCATGCCGATGGCACCGCCCAATGTATGGCCGTAGTTGCCCGAGCTCAGATAGCCGACATATTCGCCATCCCGCACAATCGGTTCATTATGAAATAGGAGCGGTTCGGGATCGGTCAGTTTGAACTGTACCAGACGGCTTTGGGGCCCATTTTCTTTGCGTGTGATCACGGCCTCGCGGCCAATGAAATCACAGCCCTTGTCAACCTTGACGGCAAAACCTAGCCCCGCATCAACCACATGATCTTCGCAGGTGATATCATGCCCGAAATGGCGGAAACCTTTTTCAATCCGGCAGCTGTCCATCATGTGCATGCCGCAAAGCTGCAGCCCCATATCCTGACCGGCGTCATGTAGCGTTTCGAACACATGGCCGGCCATGTCTGAGGAGACATAGATCTCCCAACCAAGCTCACCCACATAGGTCACGCGATGGGCACGGGCCAGGCCCATGCCGATTTCGATGTCCTGCGCGGTACCAAAAGGGTTGGTCGCGTTCGTGAAATCCGCCGGCGAAACTTTCTCCAGGAGCGCGCGCGCGTTCGGGCCCATCACGGCCAGCACGCCTTCGCCCGCGGTGACATCCGTGATGACCACGTTGAAATTACCCGCATGGCGCATCATCCAGGTCTGATCAGCCAGGCGGGTCGCCGCTGGGGTGACAACAAGATAGGCGGTCTCGGTTAGGCGGGTAACTGTCACGTCGGCCTCGATCCCACCCGCTCGGTTCAGGAACTGGGTGTAGACGATCTTGCCATTGGCGACCGCGTAATCGCCGCCGCCGATATAGTTCATGAACTTTTCGGCATCCGGCCCTTCAACGCGAATTTTGCCGAAGGAAGACATGTCATACATGCCGACATTTTCGCGCACGGCCCGGTGTTCGGCGGCAGAGTTTTCGAACCAATTTTGACGTTTCCAGCTGTATTGATATTCGCGTTCCTGCCCGTCATTGGCAAACCAATTGGCGCGTTCCCAACCCGCCAATTCGCCGAAAACGGCCCCTTGTTCCTTCAGTTGATGATGGAACGGCGTCCGGCGCACACCGCGCGCGGTGGCCTTTTGGCGATAGGGGTAGTGGTCGGCGTAAAGCAGGCCTAGCGTTTCTTTCGAACGCTCATACAGGTACTGTTTGTTGCCCTGAAACGGCTGCATCCGGCTGATATCCACGTCACCCAGATCAAACGGCTTTTCACCACTGTCCATCCATTCGGCCAACGCCATGCCCGCACCACCGGCGGACTGGATACCGATCGAGTTGAAACCGGCGGCAACCCAGACATTGTCCATCTCGGGCGCGAGACCCAGATGATAAGCGTCATCGGGCGTAAAGCTTTCCGGCCCGTTAAAGAAGGTATGTATGCCCGCTTCGGCCAACATCGGCATGCGTTCACAGGCCGCTTCGAGGATCGGTTCAAAGTGATCGAAATCCTCAGGCAGTTGGTCGAACTCAAAGCTGTCTGGAATGCCGCCCATGGCCCAGGGTTTGGCGTTGGGTTCAAACGCACCCAGCATCATCTTGCCCGCATCTTCCTTGTAATACGCGCATTCATCCGGCACGCGCAAAACCGGCAGCGGGGTCAGACCTTCGATGGGTTCCGAGACGATGTAGAAATGCTCGCACGCGTGCAGCGGGACGTTCACACCTGCCATCCGGCCAACTTCGTGGCCCCACATACCCGCGCAGTTCACCACCATATCACATTCGATATGGCCCGAGGCGCCGCCATCATCGGCAACCCAGTCCACACCGGTGACCGTGCGGCCTTGCTTGACGATATCAGTGACCTTCACCCGTTCTTTGACGACGCCGCCGCGCTGCCGCGCGCCCTTGGCCAATGCCAGGGCGATATTCGCAGGATCGCCCTGCCCGTCGAGTGGCAGGTAAACCGCACCTTTGACACCATCGAGGTTCAGGTGCGGATACATCTCATGCACGCGCTCGTTCGCGATTTCTTCGACCTCAACCCCAAAGGCGCGGGCCATGGCGGCCTGACGGTAAATCTCTTCCTTGCGTTCTTCGGTCAGGGCCACGGTGATGGAACCGACCCGCTTGAACCCGGTGGCAACGCCGGTTTCTTCCTCTAGCGCGCCGTAAAGCTCCTGACTATATTTCGCCAGCTTGGTCATGTTGGCGGTCGCGCGCAGCTGCGCAATCAGACCCGCCGCGTGCCATGTGGTGCCGCTGGTCAGCTGTTTGCGTTCCAGCAAGACAACATCTTTCCAGCCCTTCTTGGTCAGATGATAGGCAACCGAGCATCCGATGACACCGCCACCGATGATGACCACTTGGGCTTTGCTGGGCAGATCAATCATAGTGCAGACTCCGCTTTGTCAGGTTTTCCCCTGCATCGCATGGAAGATCGACAGAAAACCTATCAAAAACGTCAGCGGAACCACAAAAATCACCTATGCGCGATTTGCCTCTTTTGCCGCCGCATCGCGAAAGGCGTGACCCCGAAGAAGCTTCGATAGACCGATGAGAACCCGTTTGGGAATCCACAGGCAAGGCCGATCTCACGCACACTCATGGTTGTGTTCAGCAACAGGTTGTTCGCCTTGGCCAGCCGCATTTCGCGGTAAAACCCATTGGGCGTGGTGCCGAAGAAGGCTTTGAATTTCCGTTCCAGCGACCGGTTCGACAAGCCCAGCAGGTCTACGATCTCATGAATGGGCAGCGGTTCTTCGATGTTTGCCTGCATCAGCTTGATACATTGATCCAGCTTGAGGTCCCCGGTCGCCGTGGTCTTGGCACCAGAAAACGGCTGCAAGGACGAAAAATCGCGGATGTTTTCGTGCAGCATTATATCGGCAACCGTCATTTGCACAGCGCCCGAGATGTGGCGCCCGATCACCGCCAGCGCGATATCGGTCGTCGCCCCCATACCGGCGCAGGTCACCACCGCGCCACGTTCGGTTGCGATCGACAGTCTAGCCTCAAACCCTGCACCACGTTCACGCAGAAAAGATGCGTTTTCCCAATGCGTTGCCAAATCGGCTGTGCCCTGTTCGTCAATGTAACGGCTGGCGGCTTCGGCCAACAGGAACACCTGCGCGCTGCGAAAGGTATAGTCCGAAACGACACGGCCCAGCGACAGATCCGGTTGATCCGGGTTGGTATTGCCTATGACAAAAAGATACGCCGCTGTCGGGTTCGGCTTGACGGCTTTGGTCTCAACCGTTGCATCACTGCTGCTGGCAATCGGTCCGCCGCGCAGAGATCGGTAGCTGAACGAAAATCGGGGCGACGGGCAGACCCGGTTTGCGATGCGCAGCACATCCACCAAAGAGGCCAGTTCCAGCAGCACATAACCCGGCGCAACCAGTATGTCGAAATGGACAAGGTCACCGCCTTGACCGGCTGCGGCTGAAACGGGTGTTTCTGTCATTCAGCCCCGCACATTTCTCAGACGATCTTATGACCGGCAGATTTAAGGCGCTGTGCCAGTGCTTCGATATGGTCCGGGCCGATCTCACAGCATCCGCCGACAATCGTTGCGCCTTGATTGACCCAAGCCATGGCATGATCGGCATAGGCCTCGGGGCCCAGATCATGGCGCTGTTCCAGCGCATCAACAGTCGGGGCGTCTTTCAGGAACCCATCTGCGATATGGGTAAAACCATTGGCATAGGCCCCGAATGGCAGGCCCATACCGGACAGGACTTCCAACGCCGCCGGGACTGCCTCGGGTCGCGAGCAGTTGATCAGAACGGCGTCGGGGTGATGTTCGGCGACCAGTGGGGCGATATCGCGCAGCGGCTCGCCTGAGCGCAGGCGTGTTCCGTCCTCATCCATCACTGACACGGCCAGCCAGACAGGCTTGCCACAGTTGGCCGTCCCGCGCAGGGCTCCTTCGGCCTCAAGTACCGAGGACACGGTTTCATGCAGGAACAGATCCACGTCATCCGCCATCAACGCGACCAGTTCACCGAACTTTTGGGCTGCGTCGTCCGGGTTGGGCATCAGGTCGGGTCGGTATGACGCCAGCAGAGGCCCCAACGATCCAGCGACCCGCCCAACCCCGTCCGGCCGCGCGGCCTTAGCCTGGGTCACAGCGGTTTGAATCAACAACGGCAGCTGATCCTCGATCCCTTCACGCACCAGGCGCGAGCGGTGAACAGCATAGGTGTTGGTCGTGGCAACGGTTGCGCCGCGGGCAAAGTATTCGGCATGTACCTCACGGACCAGTTCGGGATGATCGATCATCACCCGCGTTGACCACAAGGGCGTCGGGCGCTTGCCGCTGCGCTTCACCAGCTCTTGCCCGATTGAGCCATCCAACAAAGTAATCTCCGCCATACCAAACCTTCCTTACGGGATCAGCACCAGTTTCCCCGGCAGCGCTTTGGACTGAAACGCCTCTTGCGCCTTGGCGATATCCTTTAAGGGATATGTTTGGGAGATCAACGGTTTGATGTGACCAACATTCATCAGTTCGACCAAGCGGCCAAAGACCTCGGGCGATTGATGCGTGCAGCCATGGATGGTGATGTCGCGCAGATAGATATCGCGCAGGTCTGCCTGTACAATCGGGCCTGCAATTGCGCCGGAGACAGCGTAGTGGCCGCCGGGTTTCAGCGCTAGGATTAGATTTGCCCATGCCGGGCCACCAACCACGTCGATCACAACATCGAACATATCGGTAGGCAGAGGCGCATCGCGGTCAAAGGTTCCGACTGCGCCCTGAGATTTCACCACCTCGGCTTTGACTTCCCCGGTAACGCCCCAGACCTGCGCGCCCCGCAGATGGGCCAGTTGCACAGCGGCCAGACCTACGCCACCCGATGCGCCGGTGATCAGGACCTTGTGACCAGCGGTGACACCCGCGCGGGTCAGCAGATTCTCAGCGGTCCCAAAGGCGCAAGGTATGGCCGCGATCTCGATATCTGACAGGGGCGAAGCGGAGACGTCATAAAGATCATCCGCCTCCACCAGACAATATTGCGCAAAGGCCCCATCAATCTCGGACCCCAGCGCGATAAACCCGTGCGGGTGACCGGGGCGCGGACGTGGCAGGTTGATCGGGCAGGTCACACGCTGCCCGGGTTTGAACCCCACATCGGAACCAACAGCTTCGACAATGCCGCACAGATCACCCCCCTGAATCCGAGGAAATTGTAACGCACCGCCCCAGCCCCCGGCTTCGACATCCTGATCGACGTCATCCGTAGCGCCGGTTACATCCGAAGAGTACCAGCCGACCCGTGTGTTGATATCCGTGTTATTGACCCCGGCAGCTGCAACGCGCACCAGAACCTGCCCCGGTCCGGGTGTTGGCACTGGAATATCCTCGCGCCATTCCAGCGCCTCGGGCCCACCATGGTGGGTCAGATAAACGCCGGACATTTTGGTTGGTATGGTCATAGGGATCGTCGCTCAATCTGCGTCGTCTGGATGGGGAGGAACGGGGCCCATCGGGACAATGTCGTAGCGGGCATTGAGTGCTGCCATCTTCGCTTCATCGGCAAAGTCAGCCTCACTCATATTCGCCATCTCAGCCAGGAAATCATCAAAGCCCGAAGGTTGGTAGATCATCAGCATCTTTGCGGGTGCATTGCCCGCTGTTCGGCACGCATGCGGCACACCGGGGGGCACGTGCATCGTTGTCCCTGCCCCGCAGCGATGCCAATCGCCATCGATGTAAAAATCAACCTCACCATCCAGAAAATAGAACGTTTCAGCGTGGGTTTCGTGTCGATGAAGGCCAAGCGCAAAGCTGGCCTTCAGATTGTCCTCCATAAGAGTATAAGCGCCATTCGTATCCTGACCGGACACTTTCACAAACGTGTGGTCGTTTTCCCAGTCATAGTTGGGGCCGTCACCAGGCCCCAGAACTGAATAGCGCTTGCTCATATGGGTCTCCTTCTTAACGATCAGGCGCGCAGCCGCTCGTTCGCCGGATCCCAGAGCGGTTGGTCCTCTTCTACCACAGCGCGGTATTTCTGGCCGTAGATTTCCACCTGAAGCTCGGTTCCAGGGTTCGCGGCGTCGGTTTTGACCATGCCCAGCGCGATGGACTTTCCGACGCGGTAGCCCCATGCGCTCGAGGTCGTCTCACCCACGATCTGATCACCTTGCCAGATGCAGGACATGTAAGGCGCATCGCAATCACCGGCTTCAACGGTCAGCGTCACAAAGGATTTCTTCACCCCTTGCTGCTTTTCGTTCAGGATCGCAGCCTTGCCGGGGAAATCCTGCGGCTTGTCCAGCTTCACGAAACGCTCCAGCCCGCCTTCAAGCAGTGAATAGTCGGTGCTCAGATCGCCCTTCCAAGCGCGGTATCCTTTCTCGATGCGCAAGGAGTTCAGGGCGTACATCCCAAACGGCTTGGCCCCGGCGTCAAGGATCGCGTCATAGATGGCTGGCATATCCGCGTTCAGGGCATGGACCTCCCAACCCAACTCTCCTGCGAAGGACACACGGATCAGATGGGCAGGGTGCCCGGCCACCGTGGCGCTTTGATGGGTCAGCCAGCCGCTGGTCAGATCGGCGTCGGTCATCCCCGCCAGTATCTCACGCGACTTGGGCCCTGTGACGATCAGCGTGTCGCGGGTTGTGGTGACGTCTTCAATCGAGACAGTCGAGGGCATCGCGCTGAA
Source organism: Ruegeria sp. I1 (assembly GCF_056532675.1). NCBI lineage: Bacteria > Pseudomonadati > Pseudomonadota > Alphaproteobacteria > Rhodobacterales > Roseobacteraceae > Ruegeria > Ruegeria sp. I1. The sequence continues at coordinate 85,744 of NZ_JBQFNM010000009.1, forward strand.
CAGGATATCCCGGTCATGCCATTGCGCGGTCGCGGCAGTGATCATCACGAACTCATCCTCACCCAGACGGACACAGGACATCTCGGTCAGGATGCGACCGCGTGCATCTGCGATGTAGACCAGGTTAATACGTCCGATCTTGGGCAGACCACCGGTGACAAGGCCGCGCAGCGCCTCAGCAGCTCCCTCGCCCTTGACCATGAAGCGCGAGAAACCCGGCAGGTCCAGCACGCCACAATGGTCGCGCACAGCCTCGCATTCTTCCTTGATCCGCTGTTCCCACGGACCCGAACGACCCCAGGTATGCGTGGCCTCAAGCGAGGTATCGTCGCCCGGTTGCGCGAACCAGTTGGCGCGTTCCCAGCCGTTATAAGCCCCCATGACACCGCCTTGCGCGATGACTTTGTCATGCACCGGCGATAGTTTCTTATCGCGTGCGGCAGGCCATTCGTGATGGGGGAAGTGCATCGCGTATTCGTTGCCATACACCTCCAGCCCCTTCTGATTGCAATAGTCCTGATCGGTATAATCTGTGTAACGGCGCGGATCGACGGCCCACATATCCCATTCGGTGGCGCCATCGACGATCCATTCCGCCAGCACCTTGCCGGCCCCGCCACCCTGCGCGATGCCGAAGGTAAAGGTATGCGCCTCAAACGCATTTTTCACACCTGGCATTGGACCGATCAACGGCAGACCGTCCGGCGCGTAGGGGATCGGGCCATTGATAACGCGGCCAACGCCCGAGGTCGCCATCAGCGGCACCCGCTCCATCGCATCGGTGACAATGTCTTCGATCCGGTCCAGATCGTCGTTCCAGAGCTGGAAGCTGAAATCCTCGGGCATCGGGTCATCTTCGGTCATCCAGTGGCCCTTACAGTTGGGCTCATACGGGCCGAGGTTGAAGCCGTGCTTCTCCTGCCGCAGGTAGTAGGATACGTCCACATCCCGTAGCAGTGGCAGCTTGCCGCCATTTTCCTTGGACCATTCTTCGATTTCAGGAATCTCATCGGTCAGCAGGTACTGATGGCTCATGACCATTGCTGGAACGGTCCGACCACCAAAAGGTTTGAACCATTCACCCACGCGCTGTGCGTAGTAACCAGCAGCATTCACGACATAGTCACAAGAAATATCGCCCTGATCTGTGTGCACCGTCCAGGTGCCATCGTCGTGTTGGGTCACACCTGTCGCCGGGCAGAAGCGGATGATCTTCTGGCCCATGTCACGAGCACCTTTGGCCAGCGCCTGTGTCAGCTGGGCGGGGTCGATATCGCCATCTGTTGGGTCATACAAAACGCCTTCAAGATCATGCGTTTCCAAGAACGGGTAGCGCTCCTTGGCCTCTTCCGGGGTCCACATTTCCATCGGAATGCCCTGATACCGGCCCATCGCCAAGGCGCGTTCGAATTCCTGCATCCGCTCTTTGCTGTGCGCCAGACGGATCGAACCCGACTGGTGATAGTTCATCGGATAGTCAACCTCATCCCCCAGCCGCGCATAAAGCTCGGTCGAATACCGCTGCATGTTCATAATCGCCCACGAGGTCGAGAAGGTCGGCACGTTGCCAGCGGCATGCCAGGTCGAACCCGCGGTCAGTTCGTTTTTTTCCAGCAGAACGCAATCAGTCCAGCCTTTCTTGGCAAGATGATACAGGGACGAGGCCCCCACCACGCCGCCGCCGATGATAACCACGCGGGCTTTTGTCGGAAAATCACTCATTTCATTCAGTCCCTGTTACTGTGCCTCTTGAGGCAGATCGTCCGTAATGTCGTAGTAGTCGCCCTTGTCAGCCACGAAGATGTGGCGGGCGAGGTGCAACCCGGTGGGCCCGTCAAAGGCCCCCATGGAAATCGAAATCGTGTCCTCGTCATTGTGCTGCCAGAAGAGAAACGACCCGCATGCATTGCAGAACCCGCGACGGGCGGTATCAGAAGCTTCGAACCACTTTAGCGTGTCGCGCGCGGTGAAACTCAGATTGTCCTCATGCGTCCAGGTCGAGGCCCAGACATGCCCGGATTGCTTGCGGCACTGGCCGCAATGGCAGGCCGAGGGTGGCGACAATTCCCCGTCAATCTCAAAGACAACAGAACCGCAAAGGCAAGATCCGGAATACATGGTTTTACCCCCTTGTTACGGGCGTCGAACTGGCCCCCAGCATGACGCCATAGATGATGAAACAGGTTGCCATCACACGGCGCACCCAGACATTGAACACCGCCCCCAACGCCGCTTTGCCCATCATCGCGCCCAACAATGTGAAGCCTGTATAGCTAAGCGCGGTGATCACCAGCGCGGTGGGCATGATCACCCCCATTTGCTGCCAGACCGGCACGTCGAGCTGCACGAATTGCGAAAAGGCGGCAAGGTATCCGGCCACGCTTTTAGGATTGATCGTCGCTACGGCCAACGCGTGCAGGTATACATGGCTTGCGGGTCTTTCACTGGCTGGCGCAGGTTTTGCTGCGTTCATCCAGCCGCGTATCCCGAGCCAGATCAGAAAACCGGCCCCGATCAGTTTGGCGATGAAGAACCCGGTCGGAGAGGCAGCAATCAGCGCGGTCACACCCAGCGCCGACAGAAGAAGAAACGCGCTTGCCTGTGTCAGGATCGCAAGAACCCCCAACATGGCCTTGGGAAATGACACGCTCATCCCGTTCGAGATGCAATTGACCGCGTTCGGCCCCGGCGTCGTCACAAACACCACCCAGAACAGGGCGAATATGGTCCAGGCCTCAAAACTCATCAATACACCGGCGGGGCGATCACCCAGATGGCCACGGCAGGCTCATCATAGGGGTTCGCCCATTGATAGGGTTCATGCTTGATCCGAAAACTGTCACCCGGTTCGACGGTGTATTGACGCGCGCCGATGATCAGGTCCAGCCGGCCCGAGATCATATATCCAACTTCCTGCGTCGGTCGATTGGCAGGCTTTTGCATTCTTGATCGGGGCTCAAAGGTGGAATGGACCATTTCGAAATCGTCTGTCAGATCGGGCGACAGCAGCTCTTCAATCAACCCTTCCTCGCCCGAACCCATAGGTCGGCGTGAACCGGCACGGACCACATAACCTTGCTCTTCCGCGGGTACCGACGAATGCGCAAACAACATCGACATCGGAACACCCAGACATTCTGCGATCTGACGCAGGTCCGAGATCGACGGGTCGGACATGTCTCGCTCAACCTGGCTGAGCCACCCGACGGAGCGGTTAAGACGCTCGGCAATCTCGGACAAGGTTAATCCCCGCGCCTTGCGCAAGGCGCGCAGGTCCGCTCCGAGTGTGGCGCTTTGCGGGGCCTGACTGTTCAAAGGGCGCTCCGAATCTCGTGAAATTTACATCTCGTTTTTCACGATGGCGCAGTTCTGTGAAATTTCCAAGAGTTTTTTCACGAGCATTTAGACCGTGTTAATGTATGGATAAGCGCGCGTTAGAGTTAGCCGCCGAACGTCTGGGTCAAGATCGATGCAAGGTGATCTGCGTCGGTTTGATCAAATGCGTCTGGCTGATCACTGTCTATGTCGAACACCGCGATCACAGCACCCGTGGCGTCGCGCACAGGCAGAACCAGCTCGGAACGGGTGGACGAGGCACAGGCGATATGGCCGGGAAACGAGTCCACATCCGGCACCAGTTGCACTTGGCCTGTGCGCGCGGCGGCCCCGCAAACACCGCGCTCGAACGGGATGACCAGACAGCCATGGCCGCCTTGATAGGGACCGATCTTCAACAGGCCGGGCTCGGTCACGCGGTAGAACCCGGTCCAGTCGAAACGATCATCGGAATGATGCACCTCGCAGGCAATGGTGGCCATCAGGGAGACCTGATCTGTTTCGCCTTCTGTCAGGGACGCGATGGTTTTGGCAAGGGTATCGTAGTCGACGGTCATGACGCGCTTTCAGGTAAGGGAAACGGGGACCAGCTCCCGTACCCCCGAAGTATTTGGAAAAAGATGAAGGGTCAAACGCGTTCGATGGCGATAGCTGTGCCTTCCCCGCCGCCGATACAAATCGCTGCGATACCGCGTTTGAGGTTCCGTTTTTTCAGCGCGTTCAGCAACGTAACCATAATCCGCGCGCCCGATGCGCCAATGGGATGACCTAGCGCGCAGGCGCCGCCATTCACATTCACCTTCTCACGTGGCAATCCCATTTCATGCATGAAAGCCATGGGGACGACGGCAAAGGCTTCATTCACTTCCCATAGATCAACATCCTCGGTTGACCAACCGATCCGATCCAGCAGTTTCCGCGCTGCGGGAACCGGAGCCGTCGTGAATAGACCCGGCGCTTGCGCATGACTGGCGTGGCCCAGGATCCGCGCTCGGACAGTCAGAGATTGCGCTTCGGCCTGGGCGGCAGACGCCAGTACCAACGCGGCCGCACCATCCGAGATTGAGGAAGCGTTGGCCGCAGTGACTGTGCCATCTTTGCGGAAGGCAGGTTTAAGGGTCGGGATTTTCTCAGGCCGGGCGGATTTAGGCTGCTCATCCGTGGACTGGGTTACCTCACCCTTGCGGGTGCGCACGGATACGGGCGTGATCTCTTCGTCGAAGGCGCCGTTTTCCTGTGCAGCCAATGCGTTAGACAAAGATTGCAGGGCGTATTCGTCCTGCGCCTCGCGCGTGAATTGATAGGCCCCGGCACAGTCTTCGGCAAAGGTGCCCATCAGGCGGCCTTTGTCATAGGCGTCCTCCAGGCCATCAAGAAACATGTGATCGATAACCTGCCCATGCCCGATGCGCGCGCCCCCCCGCATTTTGGGCAGCAGATAAGGTGCGTTTGTCATGCTCTCCATTCCGCCCGCGACCATCAGGTCCGCATGGCCCAGCGCGATCTGATCAAAGGCCATCATGGCAGCTTTCATACCTGACCCGCACATCTTGTTCAGCGTTGTTGCGGGCACGTCTTCGCCCAAACCAGCTGCAAACCCGGCCTGACGCGCGGGGGCCTGCCCCTGACCCGCGGGAAGAACACAACCCATCAGAACCTCATCCACCGTCTGGGTACCTGTCTGCGCAAGAGCCGCCTGGATCGCCGTTCCACCAAGCTCCGCCGCCGAGACGCCATCAAAAATGCCCTGAAACCCACCCATCGGGGTACGAGCGGCCCCTGCGATCACAACATCTTTCATCCCGGCTTTCCTTTGTTCGATTTCCGCCCCCTGAATACCGAATGGTAAGATTTGCCGTCTAGCGTATTTCTACGACTTAGTTTTAGAGAAGAGGGCGGTCACAATGGGTCTGACCAGCAAAACGACCGGGGCCACTCAGGTCATAACAGTTGAATCTGACAGAATTGATGCTGCTATGGCCATCCAGTTTAAGGAGGATATGCGGCGCGAAACCGAAACGGAATGCGACCGCGTCATACTAGATCTGGCAGGGGTCGAATTCATCGACTCGAGCGGACTGGGTGCCATCGTTGCCTCGATGAAACAGCTTGGGGACGGGCGCAGGCTGGATTTGTCAGGCCTGCAACCGGTTGTCGAAAAGGTCTTTCGCCTGACGCGCATGGACACAGTGTTCAAACTGTTCACCACTCTGGACGATGCCTTGGCAGAGACGTTGGACTGATCTGGCAGGAGTGGACTGCGTGACGCCGATACGGAACGAAACCTGCCTGGAGCTCAGCTTTCCCGCCACAGAGTTGGAAGCCAGCGCCGGGATTGCACAGCTCAGCGCCGGGTTATCGCAGCAGGGGTTGCCCGATCATATGGCAGATGATGTTAAGATTGCCTTGGCCGAGGCAATCAATAACGTCGTTGAACATGCCTATGAGGGGATAGCGCCCGCTAAGGTGCAGGTCACCTGTCGGCTGGAACGCGACCGATTGGACATTTTGATCTCGGACACCGGGAACCCGATGCCCGGGTATCAATTGCCTGACGGGACCCCAGCCTCGGTCGAAACGGACCTACAGGATTTGCCCGAAGGCGGGTTTGGTTGGTTTTTAATCAATCAACTGACCAGTGATATCTGCTATGAGCGACACCAGGGATGCAATCGCCTGTCCCTAAGGTTCGACTTCGAACACCAGCCTTAACCACAGACATAACGCCACAATAACGCCTTTTTCGAACCATTGTGGCGCCGCAAACAACCATCATACAGTGACTCGTAGCTCAGATAGCTTCCCTCGGCGCCAAGTGTCACAGCCCCCACCCAGTGAACGGCGCCGAGGAACCTCCCTCCCCTTGAAATCACTGGACAATCCCTCCCCTCACTTTACCTTCGCCACGGCAAGGAAGAGGAGAGATGTTATGCGCGATTTGCACCTGCCTGGACGTTCCGAGGTTCTGGCAACCGAGGGAATGTGCGCAACATCGCATCCTCTGGCGGCAAAGGCCGCGCTGGATATTCTTGCGCAAGGCGGTAACGCGATGGATGCGGCCATCGCCGGGGCGGTGCTGCTGGGCATTTGCGAACCACAAATGACCGGGCTGGGCGGCGATTGCTTTGTCCTGTTCAATCGGGCGGGTGAGAACAAGGTTCGCGCACTGAACGGGTCGGGCCGAGCCCCGGCTAAAGCATATGCCGAAGCGCTGCGCGCCCGGTCGCTGACCGCGATCCCCCTGACCAGCGCCGATGCGGTAACAATTCCCGGCGCGGTCGACGCGTTTTGCCATCTGTCTGAAACCGAAGGGCGGCTTGGTCTGGACGCAATTCTGCAACCCGCAATCCACTATGCCGAACTGGGTGTTCCGGTTGCACCGCGCGTCGCCTTTGACTGGCAAAGCGGGGCGGCAACCTTGCAAGGGGCCGCCAAACAGAACTATCTAATCGACGGACAGGCGCCCAAGATTGGTCAGGTTTTCCGGTCCCCCGGTCAGGCCGAGGTGTTGCGCCGCATCGCCAAAAACGGGCGCGAGGCCTTTTACACAGGTGAAATTGCACAGGATATGCTTGCTGCCCTGTCTCAACTCGGTGGTGTCCACACTGCCGATGATTTTGAACGCACCGACTGCACGCCAACAGACCCGATGAGCGGCAGCTACGGCGGCATTGATCTGGTTGAACATCCACCGAACGGACAAGGCGCTACGGCGATCCTGCTGCTGAACATCCTGAAACACTTCGATTTGGCGCGCATGGATCCATTTGGCGCAGATCGGGTTCATATCGAAGCGGAGGCCACTAAACTGGCCTATGATGCCCGCAACCGTTTCATCGCCGATCCGGACCACACCGCGCGCGCGGAACAATTCCTCGACCCAGACGTGGCCGAACGCCTCGCCGCGCTTATCGATCCCAAACGCGCGATGGGGTCGCCAACTCCGCTGACCGAAGCCATTCACAAAGACACGGTCTATATCACCGTTGTTGATCGGGACCGGATGGCGGTGTCGCTGATCTATTCAATCTTTCACAGTTTCGGCTCGGGGATTGCTTCGGAAAAATACGGTATTCTAATGCAAAACCGTGGAGCGGGCTTTACGCTGGAACGCGGTCATCCCAACGAATTGGGCGGCGGGAAACGTCCGATGCATACAATCATACCGGGCATGCTGACCGAGAACGGGCGCATCATGATGCCGTTTGGTGTGATGGGCGGGGCTTATCAGCCAACAGGCCACGCCCGGTTTGTATCGAACCTGACAGATTTCAATCTTGGGATACAAACCAGCATCGATGCCCCCCGTGCTTTTGCCGATGGCGGAGTTCTGAAACTGGAACGTGGCTTCCCAGATAAGGTCGCTCAACAATTGGCAGATATTGGCCACACTGTCACGATTCCAGAAACTCCGCTTGGCGGGGCTCAGGCCATTCGGATCCGTGAGGATGGTGTGTTGGAAGGCGGCAGCGATCCGCGTAAGGATGGCTGTGCACTCGGGTACTAGACACAGTCACCTTTGGCCCCTCGGGCCCAAAGGTTCAGTTCAGATGAAAGTGCAGCGGGTAGGACCCATCTTCGAAAGGGCCAAACATATTGGGGATATCCGGATGCTCGACCGGCTCGCCCGACTGATCCTCGATCAGATTTTGTTCTGAAACATAAGCGACATAGAAAGATTGATCATTCTCGGCCAGCAGATGATAGAACGGCTGATCCTTGATCGGCCGACTGTCTTCGGGGATGGCTTCGTACCATTCCTCGGTGTTCGAAAACTCTGGATCAACGTCAAAAATCACCCCTCGGAAGGGATGTTTTTTGTGTCGAACAACCTGTCCCAGGCCGTATTTGGCGTGTGTCTTTAGCATTGTTTCAGCCCCCAAAGAAGTTACTACCTCTTTCCGGGCGGAAAAGCCAATCATTGATCTGAAATTCGGGGAAACAGTCTGTGAACCTTCTACTGACAGTGTTCGAAATAGTTGCGCCGGTCTTCATTCTGGCCGGGATCGGCTTCGCCTGGGTCAAGCTGGGGTTCGAATATCGGCTGCAATTTGTCACCCGATTTGCGATGACATTGGCGGTCCCCAGCCTGATCTTTGTCGCCCTGATGCAAACCGAAATCCCGGGGGGTGACCTGTCGCGCTTTACGATCGCCACGATCGTCGCCAACCTTGTACTGGCAGCTGTCTTCTGGGTCCTCGTGCGGGCGCTGAAACTGGACCAGCGCACCTATCTGTCACCGCTGATTTTTGGCAATACCGGCAACCTGGGGCTGCCCTTATGCATCTTCGCCTTTGGTCAGGCAGGTCTGGGATATGCCGTGATTTTCCTGTCGGTGACGGCATTATTTTCCTTCACCTACGGCATCTATCTGGTCGCCGGAAAGGGCGCGCATGGTCAGGTAATCCGACAACCCATGGTCTGGGCGACACTTCTGGGTGCGCTGTTTTTGTGGCGCGGGTGGGAAACCCCACTGTTTCTGACCAACACGTTGGATTTGCTGGGGCAAATGGCTGTGCCGTTGATGCTTGTCACTGTTGGTGTCGCTATTGCCCGGCTCACCACGCGTAGTCTGGGTCGCGCAGTCTGGCTGTCCCTTCTGAAAGTCGCTGTTTGCTTTGCGCTGGGTTGGTTTGTTGCTGTTGCATTCGATCTTGAAGCGATCGCCTTTGGTGTTTTGGTCCTGCAGATGTGTACTCCGGTCGCGGTCACATCTTATCTGTTAGCCGAACGGTTTGAAGCGGATGCAGATGCGGTGGCCGGGATGGTTATGGTGTCAACACTGGTGTCCGTTGCAACACTGCCACTTGTTTTGGCACTTGTGCTCTAGCGATTGTGATTCCATCCACGCTCAATCTGCGCTAGAATGCCAGAAAAAAGGCATGAGGCACATGAGCAGAATTCTTTTCGTACTCCTTGGGGTGCTGCTTTTGGCATCCTGTGGGGGTGGTTCCAAGCAACCGCCCAGCAGATTGAATGACGCGTGCAGTATTGCGCGCGAAAAGCCCGACTATATCCGGGCCTTCCAAAAAACCGAGCGTAAATGGGGCGTTCCCGTTCACGTGCAGATGGCCACCATCTATCAGGAAAGCCGGTATCGTCACGATGCGCGTACGCCACACCGCTATGTTCTGGGCGTGATCCCGATGGGCCGTCAAAGCAGCGCCTATGGCTATGGTCAAGCCCTGGATGGCACGTGGGAGCAATACCAGCGTGAAACCGGCAAGCGCCGCGCCAAGCGGGATCGGATCGGCGATGCATCGGACTTTATCGGTTGGTACATGAACAAAAGCTACGAGCGGAATGGCATCCACCCCTCCGACACGCGTAACCAGTACCTAGCCTATCACGAAGGGCATACAGGGTATGCGCGTGGCAGTTACAATCGCAAATCCTGGTTGCTTGGCGTTGCCAGCGACGTGGATGCGCGCGCCGATATGTATCAGTCACAGCTGGCAAACTGCCGATACTAAGCGTGATGGGGTCAGCGGTTTTGCTGACCCTTATTCGCTATTTGTCTGAAAAGAGGTTTTGATCGAAGGTGCCACCTTCGCTCAGCGGGCCCAGCAGCACCGTGGTCTGGGTGCCTGCATTGTCGTGGATCACCCATTTCCGGAGCTCGACGGGATTGTCGGTAAACATCAGCTCGATCCGGCCTGAGTCTGGGTTCTTGGGATCCTGCGCCGTGACGACCGTTGCAGTGCCGTCAAACTCGTGCCCAACCACCATATTGGCCTGCCCTAGGTTGACGTTGCGCGCCAGAACCAAGGACAAGGGTGTGCGCTTCAGCGGATATTGCTCGGGTGGTTGGTTCGATTTGGGATCGAAGATCAGAACGCTGCCGGTTCGTGCCAGCACAACAGCGCTGTCCGGAGGATCATATTCGAACCGCATCTTGCCCGGTCTTTGAATCCAAAGCTGGCCGGTGCTCAGCGAGCCATCGTCATTGACCTGAGTAAAGCTCGTCTGAACCGTTTTCATCTGGTTCAGATAGTTCGAAATCTCTGACAATGGCAATTTGTCGGCCGCCCAAGCCGCGGGCGCGGCCAATGTCAGTGCAAGGGCAAAAGCAATCTGTTTCATAAGGTTCAGATAAGCCTTTTGCCCTTGTTATTAAATATCCTACTGCTCGGGGACGAGGATTTCCCGCTTACCGACATGATTTGCCGCCGAAACAACGCCTTCGTCCTCCATCTGCTCAACCAGCCGCGCGGCTTTGTTGTAACCGATGGCAAGTTTCCGCTGGATGTATGAGGTCGAGCATTTGCGATCCTTGATCACAATCGCCACCGCTTGGTCGTACAGCGCATCTTCGCCATTGGTGTTACCACCAGTGTTCAGCCCCAAAACGGCGTCGATGTTATCAGCCTTTTCTTCGGCCGGTCCATCGACGACGCCGCTCATATAATCCGGGGGACCAAACTGTTTCAGGTGGTTGACGATTTCCTCAACCTCTTCGTCCGAGACAAACGGGCCATGGCAGCGGGTGATCTTGGCGCCACCCGCCATATAGAGCATGTCACCCTGCCCCAGCAGTTGCTCGGCGCCCATCTCGCCCAGAATGGTGCGGCTATCGACCTTCGAAGTTACCTGGAACGAAATCCGGGTTGGGAAGTTTGCCTTGATCGTGCCGGTGATCACATCGACCGAGGGACGCTGCGTGGCCATGATCAGGTGAATGCCTGAGGCCCGCGCCATCTGCGCCAGACGTTGGATGCAGGCCTCGATCTCTTTGCCTGCCACCATCATCAGGTCAGCCATCTCATCAACGATGACGACGATATAGGGCATCGCCTCGGGCGCGAACTCTTCAGTCTCGAACATCGGTTCGCCGGTTTCATCGTCAAACCCGGTCTGGACTGTGCGCGAGAACATCTCACCCTTGGACAGCGCATCCTTCACGCGCCCGTTGTAGCCCGCGATGTTACGCACGCCCATTTTGGACATCTTGCGATAGCGATCCTCCATCTCGCCCACGACCCATTTCAGGGCCACGACCGCCTTTTTTGGATCGGTCACAACGGGCGACAGCAGATGTGGGATACCGTCATATACGGACAGTTCCAGCATCTTGGGGTCGATCATGATCAGGCGGCATTCATCCGGGCTCAGCTTGTACAACAGCGACAGGATCATCGTGTTGATCGCCACCGATTTACCCGAACCCGTGGTCCCCGCGATCAGCAGGTGAGGCATCTTCGCAAGGTTCGCCACGACAGACTCACCACCAATATCCTTGCCCAACGCCAGTGGCAGTGCATGGTTACCGTCACCAAAATCACGGCTGGCCAGGATTTCGCGCAGCACCACCATTTCTCGGTTTTCATTCGGCAGTTCGATCCCGATCACCGAGCGGCCCGGCAAGGTCGAAACCCGCGCCGAGAGTGCGGACATGGATCGCGCAATATCGTCAGCCAGACCAATCACACGGCTGGCTTTAAGGCCCGGCGCTGGTTCCAATTCGTACATGGTCACCACCGGGCCGGGACGGACGCTGACGATCTCACCTTTGACGCCATAGTCATCCAGCACATTTTCCAGCATCCGCGCATTTTCCTCCAGCGCTTCGTCGCTCAGGTGGTGGCGCTGAATGGTGGATGGGTTGGACAGCAGGCCCAGCGGAGGCAGTTCAAAATCCGAATGCCGTTCTTCAAAGGACAGTGTCGGCTGCGCCTCGGCCTGTGCACGGCGTGATGGCTGCGGTGTGCGACGCACGGGCTGGGCAACCACCGGCTTGCGCGGTTCAGCCACCGGGATTTTCATCGCAGGACGCGCCTGCAGTTCAGACACGTGCATATCTTCGAACACGGTATCGTCGTCTTCAAGTTCCGGCTCAGCCGCAAAGTCCTGATGCAGCGGCGCTTGCCACTCCGTCGTGGCCTCGGCGCTCAGCGTCGGCTCGGGTGGAAGGTCGGTCCAGCTCATGGGTGGTTCTGGCGGCAACTCCGCAGCTGCACCGGTGTTCAGGATCAGGGGATCAGGTCCCCGGCCCCGGCCTTTGGTCAGCGGCAAGTTCGGATCAGGCTCGGGTGTTACTTCACCCGTCGCCACCTTGCGATTACGTACCGCGGCCGAAATCTTCGAACGGATACGATCTTCGCCCGGCATTTCGTCAAAACCTTCGACCGGCATCGCCTCGATCAATTCCGGTTCAGGCATCGGATCAGGGCGGCGGATCAAGGCTGGCATACGGGCCAGCAGGCCGGCTTTAGGGGCAGGTTCGTCCGCTTCCTCTTCCAGCTCTTCAAAGACGGGATCACCAAAAGCAACCGCATCCTGCAAGACAGGCTCAACTCGCGCTGCTCGGTGCTCTTTCCACTGCAAGCGACGATCCCGCGCCGCTTGCGCCGTGGCCGAAGCTCCACGACCCAGTAGGGTCATCAGCATGTCATAGGACACCACCAAGCCCAGCAGGAAGGCCCTAAAACCGCGCTGTACGTCACTTCTGGTGAAGCCCAGGACGAAGACACCCAGCGCAAGCATGCCAAGCGCCATCACCAATGACATCAGTTTGACAACAAAAGCCGACGAGATCGGGAGGATCAACAAGATAAAGCCCAGCACGGTATCACCGCCCAAGCCGCCCAGGCCATAGCTGTGGGTCGCGCGCCACGCCTCTCCGGGCACCAAAGTTGCTGCATAGACGGCCAGAACTGCGATCCAGATAGGTGCAAAGATCAGCCGGGCAATGGCGCGATCCTCACCGAAATGACCCGCAAAACGCACACCCCAAACGATCAACGCAAGGGCAAAGCCCCAACTGCCCCAGCCCACAACCATAAAGGAAAACGCTGCAATCCAGGCACCAACCCGGCCCATCCAGTTCTGCACCGGCGCATCGGTCGAGACCATCCAGTTCGGATCCTCTGGCGTGTAGGACCAGATCATCGCCGCTGCAGCCAGACCCAGCAGGATCAGCGCAATACCGATCAGTTCTTTGCTGCGTCGCTCGATCGCGGCCTGTGTGGTGCTGTCCAGCAGTGGATCGCGGTTGCGCGCGTTCAATGATGCCATTTTGCCCTCGTACCTCACGAATAGATACAGTCGCGGAGCGTGATCAGCCCGCGCTGCAACTCTGTTTTTGGGGCCACCATGGCAGCCCGGATAAAGTGTTCGCCCGGGTTTTGCCCCGGATCGCCCTGAGAAAGATATGCGCCCGGCAGGACCCGTACTCCGGTCTCTTGCCACAACTTCAATGCGGTCTCTTCGCCGTTTTCGACCGGCAACCACAGGAAAAACCCGGCCTCGGGCGGCATATAGCCTTGTACGTTTGCAAAGACCTCATCCGCAAGGGCGTATTTTTCCTGATAGAGCGCGCGGTTCTGGACGACATGCGCCTCATCCGCCCAAACCCGCGCGGCAGCGGCTTGCAGGGGCAAAGACAACGGCGCACCGGCATAGTTGCGCAACTGCTTGACGCGCCTGATGGTTTCCGGCCCACCCGCGATCAGGCCGGACCGTAGACCAGCCAGATTTGAACGTTTCGACAAGGAGTTGAACAGGGTGATCCGTTCGGGATCAGCGCCTCTCTCTTGCGCGACGGTCAGAACGCCAGTGGGTGCCTCATCCCGGTAAATCTCGGAATAGCATTCATCCGCAAAGATGCGGAAATCGTATTTCTCGGCTAACGCAATCAGTTCGGCCCAGTATTCGCGTGATGCGACGGCCCCCTGCGGATTGGCCGGAGAACAGATATAGGCTATCGCAGTTCGGTTCAGCACATCCTCTGGCAGCCCGGCATAGTCGGGCAGATGGCCTGTAGCCGCAGTCGCAGGCACAAAGACAGGCTCAGCCGCAACCGAGATCGAGGCGACCATGTAGACCTGATAAAACGGGTTCGGGCACAGAACGACCGGCTTTTGCCCATTCTTCTGCTCGGGGCACAGGGCCATGGCCGCATTATACAACCCCTCACGCGTGCCGTTCAGGGCCATCACATTCGTGTCGGGGTTCATCGCGACACCGTAGCGGCGCTCGATCCAGTCGGCGATCGCGCCGCGCAGCTCAGGCGAACCTTCATTCGGCGGATAACCCTGAAACCCTGCCGCGTTCTCAGTAATGACATTTGTCACCCAGGCGGGAAAATCATGCATGGGCGCGCCGATGGTCATATGAATGACATCTCCGCCCGGCTGGTGATGATCCAACAGGGTGCGCAGACGCGGGAATGCATATTCCGGTAGGTTCGAAAACCGCTCGGGAAAATTCATAACTACTGCCTCAAGATCGGGATCGTTTTCGCCCCGTTTTTTGACAGATTACAGATCACACCCCACCCCGTCCAGACAAAGAGACGTCGAATCAGGGGATTGTGGCATTCAGGCCAATGCAGATTCGGCGGCTGATCCCAGCCGCAGCAGGGCCTCTTCGGACCCCGGGTAGCCCAGCATCATCACCCCGCAACCCGGTGTTCCGGTGGGCAGGGTCAGGGCGGCCAGACCCATCAGGTTGCCGATGCGGGTGTTACGAAGGGCCAGCAGATTCTCGGTTACGTAGTAGTCGTGGTCGCTCATCAACCGGTCCAGATTGGGCGGCAGGATGGGCGCTGTGGGGGCTAAGACCGCATCGAATTCGGCAGTGGCCGCATCCCATGCAGCCCGACAGGCTTTCAGCTTGGACCATGCTGCAACGTAATCCGGCCCAGAATGGGCCTGTCCCATGCGGAATCGTTCGAGGATTTCGGGATACATCGCATCGGGGTTGGCTTCGATCACGTCTTTCCACAGGCCGTAGGCTTCGGTGGTATAGAGCACACCCGACAGGCCCATCGCCTCGTTCAACTCGGGGACCTCAAGCGGAACAATCTCGGCCCCGGCATCCGTCAGTCGTTGTAACGCCCCCTCATAAGCTTTGCGCGGTTCATCCCGCAGGTCATCTTTGGCCACGTTTTGAAGATCAGCAAAGCGGCGTCCAACCAGTGACGCACCGCGCAGATCGGCGGGCGTGCCGCCCTCTAGCAAGGCCAGCATATGCACTGCATCCTCGACCGACCGCGTCAGTGGACCGACAGTGTCGAAGCGCAAGCACAATGGCACAGTCCCTTCCAGGCTGATCCGCCCGGCGGTGGTTTTCAGCCCCACCAGATTGTTCCACGCCGACGGAATGCGAACAGACCCGCCCGTATCCGATCCGATCCCGCAGGCCGCCAACCCCCAGGCCACCGAGGCCGCTGCACCCGAAGATGAGCCGCCCGGCACAGCCTCTTCATCATCAACGCAAGGCGGAGTGCCGGTGATCGGGTTCAGACCAAGCCCGGAAAAGGCAAGCTCACTCATATGGGTTTTGCCCAGACAAACCGCACCCATCGCGGTGGCGTTGCGCACAACCACGGCGTCTGCTTCGGGCACACGGCCTTGCAACAGGGCGGATCCAGCCTCGGTCCCGATACCGGCGGTATCGAACAGGTCCTTCCAACTGATCGGAACGCCATCCAGCAGCGACCGGCGCAAACCCAAAGCGGCGCGGTCCTTTGCAGCCTTCGCCTCGGCCCGTGCGCGATCATGGGTGACGCGCGCATAGATACGATCACGATGCGGATGGGCGTCAATGGCGGCTATGTAGGTTTCGGTCAGCTCGACCGGGTCGATCTGCCCCATGCCAATACCTCGACCCAGATCACAGGCTGTCATCGTCAACCATTCCTGCATCACCGCGCTCCTTCTTTTTGGCTGAACCGGACGGTAGCGACAGGACCGCACATGGACAATCCCGAAAGGGCGCGCATAGTGCAGGGCATGACACGAGGCTCGAACATTCTGATCGTTGGCGGAGGGCTAAATGGCCCCGCCTTGGCCCTGGCACTGGCTCAGACCGGTCATTCGATTACGGTGATTGATGCACTGGCCGAAAAGACACGTAAGAATGCGGCTTTTGACGGGCGGTCTTATGCATTGGCGCTGGCGTCTCAGCGGTTGCTGGACGCAATCGGGATATGGGATCGTATCGCCGAACACGCTCAGCCAATGCTTGAAATCAAGGTCACCGATGGGCATGCGGGTGCAGGCCCGTCGCCCTTTTTCATGCATTTCGACCATGCCGAAATCGAAGAGGGCCCGATGGGCTACATGGTCGAGGATCGCCACCTGCGCCGCGCGTTTCTGGACGCAATGGCCGAGGACGAGCGCATCACCCCGATCAACGGCAAGACTGTTGTAGCGCAGGAAACGGGTGTGGGCGGGGCCGTTCTAACACTGGATGATGGCGCCACGATCGAAGGGCAGTTGCTGGTCGGCTGTGACGGTCGCCGCAGCGGTACGGCGGCGCGGGCCGGGATCAAGCGCACCGGATGGGACTATGGCCAAACCGCATTGGTTTGCGCAATTGAACATGAGCTGCCGCATCACGGCATCGCGCATCAGTTCTTCATGCCGCCTGGCCCCCTGGCCATTCTACCGCTAACCGGCAACCGCAGTTCGATTGTCTGGAGCGAACGGACAGAGACCGCGCATCAAATCAATGCCTTACCTGAGGCTGAGTATCTACAAGCGCTGCGTCCAAGGTTCGGCGACTTCCTCGGCGATATCCGCCTGCAGGGCGACCGATTCACCTATCCGCTGAACCTGACCATCGCCAATTCTTTCATCGCCGATCATCTGGCTTTGGTTGGAGACGCCGCACATGGGATGCACCCGATTGCCGGGCAGGGTCTGAACGCCGGTCTACGTGACGTGGGTGCATTGGCCGAAGTGCTGACACTGGCCGGACGGCGGGGTGAAGAGATCGGCTCGCCCCTGGTGCTGCAGCGTTATCAGGAATGGCGGCGGTTCGATACAGCCTCACTCGCCATGGCGACGGATGTGTTCAACAGGCTGTTTTCGAACGACAATTCGCTGCTTCGGCTTGGACGGGATATCGGGATGGGGATCGTTGGCTCGTTGCCCGGATTACGCCGCGGCTTCGTACGCGAAGCCGCTGGGCTGACCGGAGATCTGCCGAAGCTTCTGCAGGGTCGCGCGATTTAGTCCAGCTGACGCGCCTCATCGACTAACATCACAGGAATGCCATTTCGGATCGGAAAGGCCATCCCGGCAGCTTTGGATACGAGTTCCTGTTTTTCGGCATCATAGTGCAAGGTGGTCTGTGTCTGAGGGCAAACAAGCGCTTCAAGCATATGGCGGTCAAAGGCGTTCGCGGTATCGCTCATTGCAAAGTTTCCTCATTTGATCCGCCGCGCATGGCGAATTCAATCAGTGTCACCAATGTTTCGCGTCGGGTCCGCAGGCACGGGGCCTCAAGCAGGGCTTGTTTGTCTTCCGGATCGAAATCCATCAGCATCGACAGAGAATTCACCAAAAGCTCATCATCCGCATCCTTGAGAGAATCCCAATCGGTCGACAACTGACGGGAGTCGAAGAACCGTTCCAACAAGTTAAGGAACCGGGTTCGGTCGAACCCGTCATCCTTCTCGGATTTCCCAAGATCGCGGTCAAACCCCTCCCAAGACACTTCGCAGCGTCGATAAGGTGTGAACCCATCAAGCTCTGATTTGATGCGGAACCGGGACACCCCGGTCAGGGTGATCAGATAGCGCCCGTCTTCTGTTTCGGAAAACTGGGTAACCCGCCCCGCGCATCCGATCCGATGCAGCTTTTTCTCATCATTCAAAGACGGGTTTGGCTGAACCATTGCGATCAGCCGCTCCTTGGTCTTCAGCGCATCGTCCAGCATCTGCAGGTAACGCGGCTCAAAGATATGCAGCGGCAGGCGAGATCGGGGCAGCAACAGCGCCCCGGGCAATGGAAAAACGGATACCGTTTCCGGCAGGTCAGCGGGATGCATCATGTATCCGAGTGTAGCTCTGATCCGGAATTAGGCAAATATCATCGAGCTGAGCTTGCGCCGCCCGTTCAGAACAATCGGATCATTGGGCTTGAGCGCATCAAAGATCGTGAACAGCTGCGTCTTGGCCGCCGCCTCATTCCACTCACGGTCTCGACGGAACAGTTCCAGCAATTGTGCCACGGCGTCTTCGACATCCCCATTGGCGTGCAGAGCCTGCGCCAGATCGAAACGCGCCTGATGGTTGTCAGGCTCAGCCTCGACCGTTGCCGTCAGTTCAGCCACCGGCCCGGCGTCTGCGGCCTGCTTCGCCAGCTCAAGCTGTGCATGGGCCGCTTCCAATTCGGGCGTGCTGGAGATTTCTGCGGGGGCACCGTTCAGGATCGCCTCGGCCTGTTCCAGATCGTCGGATGCGATATGCGCGCGCACCAGCCCGCCGTAGGCCGCTGCATGGTTGGGGTCTTCGCCCAGAATGGCGGCAAAGGTCTGCGCCGCATCTACGGCGGCCCCTTCGGCCAGCATTTCTTCGGCGGCCTGAACCGCATCCTCCAACTGGCCACCGGGGCTTTCGCCGCCTGCGGCTTCGATCACCCGGTCCACGAATGCCTTGATCTCGGACCCCGGCAGCGCACCCTGAAATCCGTCAACCGGCTGACCCTTGAAGAAGGCGTAAACGGTTGGGATCGACTGAATCCGCAACTGAGACGCAATCATCTGCGCCTCGTCCACGTTGATCTTGACCATCTTCACCGCACCCTTGGCGGCGGTTACGGCCTCTTCCAGCAGTGGCCCCAATGTTTTGCACGGGCCGCACCACGGCGCCCAGAAATCCACGATCACCGGGATGTCCTGCGACGCCTCGACCACATCGGCCATGAACGTGGCCTCAGAGCCATCCTTGATCAGATCGGTGGCGGGGGTGCTGTCTGACGGGTTCAGAAGGTCCATGGCAAATACTCTTTCGTTCGAACTTGCGCCCTATATGCAACCGCTTGGCGCAGAAACCAAGGGCTGAGTTTCCCGGTTACAGATCGAAACTTGCAAAGACGGGCGCGTGATCGCTGGGCTTTTCCCATCCGCGCGCCTCGCGCAGGACACGGCTGGAATGGCCCGCGTTCGAAATATCCGGCGTCGCCCAAACGTGATCCAGCCGCCGCCCCTTGTCCGCCGCATCCCAGTCGCGGGCGCGATAGGACCACCAGCTATAGAGCTGCCCTTCGGGAATGTCCTGCCGGGTGATATCGACCCAACCGCCCGCATCCTGCGTTTCCGCCAGTTGCTCAACCTCGATCGGAGTGTGTGAGACCACCTTGAGCAGTTGCTTGTGCGACCAGACATCATCTTCGCGCGGGGCGATGTTCAGATCGCCCACCAGAATGGATTTCTCGGGCTTTTCCGCATGAAACCAGTCGCGCATGTCGGTGAGGTAATCCAGCTTCTGCCCGAACTTCTCATTCACTTCGCGATCCGGCACATCCCCGCCTGCCGGCACATAGAAATTGTGGATCGTCACGCCATTCTCCAACCGCCCTGCGATATGGCGCGCGTGGCCGAGACCAGCGAAATCCTTGTCGCCCACCTCTTCCATCGGCAGACGCGACAGGATGGCGACGCCGTTATAGCCCTTCTGCCCGCGCGCAACCATGTGAGTATACCCCAGTTCCGCAAACCCTTCGGTCGGGATCTTTTCGACCGGGGACTTGCATTCCTGCAAACACAGCACATCCGGAGCCTCTTCCTGCAGCAATTTCAGCACGATAGGCTCACGCAAACGGACCGAGTTGATGTTCCAGGTGGCAAGGGTGAAGGGCATGGGTTGGGATTCCTCTGTCGCGATTGGGCGAAGGTTAGCGTGGTGTGGGATGGGGTGCTATCGAAAAACGTGCCAAAAACCTCAGGCCGATATATGACAGCTATGCGGACAAAGCTGGCATTTGCGAAGGCCTATCGGTTTCGCTCCCTAATAGCTCGGATCGCTGCGCTACGGGCGCTCTCCCAGCGGTCTGACATGGTTGGTTTGGAGCGGATCAATTCAATTGATTGCCCATCGCCGTACCAGCGAAGCGCGCACATGACTGTGCCAACGTCGGCCTCGTTCTTGACCGCCACCAATACCCGATGCAGAAACTCACGCACCATTGCAGTGCTCTGAGAACGAAATTTGCTCGATCCAAACACATTGAGCACGCTTGCAGTTTTGACGGACATCTCAAGGTCAGTTTCGACCGACGATATCTCAGGTTCGGCAATCTTGAGGAGCGTTGTAAGCGCCTGATCCGAAGGAATATCTTCCAAGAAACTGAACACAAGGGGTCGTATCACTTTAACATCAGCTAGCAAAATGATCCCGTCAAATCCACTGATGCAATAGGTGGAAACTATCTCTGACCATGTGGCCAAGGGGGCATCGGGAAAACACGGATGGTGCTTCCAGCCGTACTGCATGGTCAATTCTCTTAGCAAAACGCCGTTCTCAGGCGATGGATTCTTCGCCAATCGAGTAATGTCTTCGACTTCTACGAGACCTTTCTTCGCTTTTGCCTTCAATGAACTAATCAAGTGACTTCTCCCGTATTTGAAACAGAAGAGTTACCTAGCGAGCTGAATACAATCAAGGAACGGTCGATCAGGGCTCAAAGCAGGCGTCGCACAAACCTAGCCTAAAAAAAGCCGGGCCATCAGGCCCGGCAGTCCAACAGGGAGGTACATGTCATAACCCGGACATGTGCGGGATGGGAGTAACCTAATTATGAGTACAGAGTATCACTTTGATCCAAGTCAATCCATAGGCGATCAAGACACTAATCGATATCCACCCGATTCTGTGACCAAAAGGCGCGCATTGGACGGATCGGGCTCGATTTTCTGACGCAGGCGGTAGATGTGCGTTTCCAGCGTATGGGTTGTGACACCCGCGTTATAACCCCAGACCTCATGCAGCAGCACATCGCGGGCAACAACCCCATCGGTCGAGCGGTACAGGAACTTGAGGATGTTCGTCTCTTTCTCAGTCAGACGGATTTTCCGGTCTTCCTCGGTGATCAGCATTTTCATGGCCGGTTTGAACGTATACGGCCCCAGCACAAATACGGCGTCCTCAGATTGCTCATGCTGTCGCAGCTGTGCGCGGATACGCGCCAGCAGAACCGGGAACTTGAATGGTTTCGAGACATAGTCATTGGCACCGGCATCCAGGCCCAGGATAGTGTCGGCGTCGCTGTCATGGCCGGTCAGCATCAGGATCGGGCTTTTAACACCTTGCTTGCGCATCAGGCGGCACAGCTCTCGGCCATCTGTATCAGGCAGGCCGACATCCAGAATGACCAGATCGTAGATCGCTTCGCGGGCCCGCTCCATCGCTGATGCACCATCCGATGCTTCGAAGACGTCAAAGTCCTCTGTCATCACCAGTTGCTCACTAAGCGCTTCGCGCAGGTCTTCGTCGTCATCCACCAGCAGGATTTTCTTGAGCTGAGCCATCTGCGGTCCTCCTAAGCCTTTTCCATCACTTGCGTTTGGAATATGCAATCAGCAAGCTTTGCTGCAATCGTCTCACGCCTTCGTGTCGGACGCAGCGGAAATGTTTCACTTTTCTGGGTGAAGCCGGTAGTAATTCGCCGGATGTAGTAAGGTATCATCGATGAGTCTCAGCCCTGACATGACCGAATTGCTGGCCCGCGCACGGGCCGATTTGCGCATGGGCGTGCCGGTGGCACTGACCGATGATAGCGGGTTTTGCGTGTTGGCCGCGTCGACCGAGACGCTCAGCCCCCAACGGTTGGCCGATCTGCGCAAGCTTGGCGGCACGCCTGTTGTTGCGATCACCGGCCGACGGGCCGAAACGCTGAAGGCACGGGCCTATGACGGCGATCTTGCGCGGGTTCTGGTTCCTGCGGACGCAGATATCAGTTGGGTGCAGGCCGTTGCTGACCCGTCGGACGATTTGAACGCGCCCATGAAAGGCCCGCTGATGACCGAGCGGCAGGGCAGTGCCAATCTGCATCGCATCGCCATTGCGCTGACCAAATCCGCGCGCCTGTTGCCCGCTGCGGTGGTCGTTTCTGTAGAAAACGGCCGATCCTTCGCGGCTGAGCGCGGGCTGACTTGCATCGATCACGCGCGCGCCGCGCCGCATTTGGCGGAACGCAGTGCGTTGCACGAAATCGTTGCCGCGCGCCTGCCTATGGAGGTGTCCGAAGCCGGGCGGTTGCATGTTTTCCGTCCTGAAGACGGGGGCGAAGAACACTACGCCGTTGAAATTGGACGCCCGGATCGCAGCAAGCCAGTCCTCGCCCGTCTGCATTCGGCCTGTTTCACCGGTGACCTGATGGGCAGCCTTAAGTGCGATTGCGGCCCGCAGCTACGCGGGGCTCTGGCGCAGATGGGGGATGAAGGTGCGGGCGTATTGCTTTACCTGAATCAGGAAGGTCGCGGGATTGGGCTGGCCAACAAGATGCGCGCCTATTTCCTTCAGGATCAGGGGTTTGACACGGTTGAGGCCAACCATCGGCTGGGCTTTGAGGATGATGAACGGGATTTCCGTCTGGGCTCGGACATCCTGAAATCGCTGGGCTTCAGCTCGGTTCGACTGTTGACGAACAACCCCGCCAAGATCGCTATGATGGAAAAAACCGGCATCGCTGTAACCGAGCGAGTACCGCTGAAGGTCGGTGAGACTGCGCATAACCGAGGCTATCTGGCCACCAAGGCTGCGAAGTCCGGGCATCTGCTTTGACACCTGGTGATCTGGTCCTGACCCCGCGCGGGGTCCGGTTTATGGGACGCGTGTTTCCCTGTTCCATCGGAAAAGGAGGGCTCAGCAACGCAAAGCGCGAAGGCGACGGCGCGACGCCAACCGGAATACATCGCATCGTAGGAATGCTCTATCGCCCTGATCGCATCTCACCGCCTGCCGGATGGGCCCAGCCCATTGGCCCGTGGGATCTGTGGTCAGATGATGTATCGGATGATGACTATAACTCTCTGGTGACCGCGCCATATGGGTTTAGTCATGAGAGACTGCGTCGCGCGGATCCGCTGTATGATCTGGTTTTGATCACCGACTGGAACTGGCCAAATGCGGTGCCGGGTTCCGGGTCAGCCATTTTTATTCATCAATGGCGCAGACCCGGATATCCAACGGAAGGATGCATTGCCTTTCGGCGTGATCACCTGCGCTGGATTGCCCGCCGTATCATACCCGGCATGCGTTTGATCATCCCTGAGGTTTGACACGCTCGCCAAAAATGGCCGAACCAACACGTATGTGGGTGGCACCCAGTGCGATGGCCTGTTCAAAATCACCGCTCATCCCCATCGACAGGCCCGTCAAACCATTTCGCTTGGCGATTTTGGCAAGAAGAGAAAAATGTAGTGCGGGTTCTTCTTCGATTGGCGGAATACACATCAGGCCTTGGATAGGTAGATCAAGCGCACGGCATTCGGCTACAAAACTATCCGCCTCTAGCGGCAAAATCCCTGCCTTTTGCTCTTCTTCACCGGTATTGACTTGAATGAAAAGCGCGGGGCAGCTTCCGATCTCCTGCGCCAGTCGTGCCAAGGTATTGGCCAGCTTCGGGCGATCAACCGAATGGATGGCGTTGCATAACTCCATCGCCTGACGCGCCTTGTTGGTTTGCAGCGGGCCGATAAGGTGCAGATCAATTCCTTCGAATTGTTCCTTGAACATCAGCCACTTACCCGCTGCCTCCTGCACTCGGTTCTCACCGAAGCAACGATGGCCCTGCTCTAGTACGGCTTGCACCCGCTCATTCGGCTGCACCTTGGAAACAGCGATCAGCTTGACCGACCCTGGATCGCGCCCGGCTTTGGATTCGGCACTGGCGATGCGGGTGGTGATGTCTTGCAGCGACATGGTGTTCCTTGAATCTGCTTTCTGAGGCGACAGAACACCATGTGGCGACAAAAGAAAAGGGCGGGTCCGAAGACCCGCCCTGAGAACTTTGTGGTTCAGATCAACTTAGAAGTTGAACTGGGCACCGAAGTCAGCACGCAGCTGACCGTCCGCGTCACCAGTTTTGATGTCGCCGATACCACCGCGCAGCGATGCACCGCCACCCAGGTCATAGATAGCGCCGATACCGATGTTGCGGGTATCGTCGTCAGCCGAACCGTCACCGTAAGCGGCGGTCAGGGTCAGAGCCGCACCAACATTGTATGCGGCCGAGAAGCCCCATGCAGTGCCGTTTTCAGCATCGTTTGCAACGTCATCGTCTGCGACGAACAGAGTACCCGAGAAGTCACCAAATTCTGCGCCCAGGGTCAGAACGGTCAGGGTGCTCTTCTCACCACCAGCCGGAGCATCGGTCTGACCGTAGGCCAGTGCTGCGGTGATGTTGTTGAAGGTGTAGGTCGCGCTCAGGTCCCAACGGTCAATGCCGCTCAGGGTGGTGTCGCCACCAACGTTGCCAACGTTCTGGTCGTACGACGCGCCAAACGCGAAGTCACCAACTGCGTACTGGAAGAACACAGCGTTTGCGCCCGCGCCAGTCGACGAGTAGGCCAGGAAGTCATAGTCAACGCCCGAGTACTGGCCGATGAATGTTTCCAGACCAGGCTCGTTACCGTAGTAGTTTGCCAGGTTGTCGAACGAGCCGGCAACGTTGCCCGCGTCAACACGCAGACCACCGAAGATGACCGAGAAGCGCGCGCCGTTCAGGCCAGCTGCGTTTGCTTCACCGTTGTCGGAGTCTTCGTCAGCCTGCACACGAACACGACCTTCGAAGCGTACGCCGCCGTCGGTTTCAACGATGCCATCGATGTTCAGACGGAAGCGCGAGACCAGGATGGTGTCGCTTACGTTTTCGTCGGTGGAACGGTCTTCCAGGTATCCAATACCGAAACGACCGTAGCCGCCGAACTTAACTTCTGCTGCTGCAACGCCTGCGGTCGCGATCAGCGCCGTCGTTGCAAAGAGAACTTTTTTCATCTTGTTTCCCTCGGTTTCAAAGATTTATCTACTCGACACATGCCTAGCACATGTCTCAGCACGGACATCGTTTCGCTCTTTTTGCCCCCTTTGCGCAAGCTTGGCCTAAACAACGCGCTGTCATTGACAAAATATTGGTGCAAGGATGCCACAGTCATCTTCTCGTCCTGCTGCCCAACTGCACACTCAATAAATACCAAAGAATAGGGTTGTTGCGCACAGGGACCTTAGTTAGGAGTATCCCCTGACGATGACAGCGAGTGAAAACAGGACCTGCTTACGATGCGTGTGCCTACGATTTTGGGTTTGATTGCAACAATAGCCGCCGTTTCGGCCTGTGGCCCGAATCGAAGCGCCGCGCCAAACCCCGTTTATAGCAACACCGATAGCAGCCGGTCTTCTGAGCGCGAATTGAACGACCCTGAACGCACGTCAATCTGGGATGTGTTTGATCGCGGCAATGCCGAGCAGACAACCAATGTGAATCGTTATCTTTGGTCCGCCTCGCTGGATGTTCTTAGCTTTCTTCCAGTTCAGGAGGTCGATCCTTTCACAGGCGTGATCGTAACGGGGTATGGCACCCCTCCGGGCGGCGGACGCTCCTATCGGGCGACTGTGCATATCAGTGACCCGGCCCTTGCTGCGCGGTCTTTATCGGTCGCCTTGCAAAGCAGCGGCGGCGCGCCTGTTAGCGATGCGACCGCGCGCGCGGTTGAGGATGCGATCCTGTCCCGCGCCCGTCAGCTGCGCATTGCAGACAGTAAGTTCTAGCAACCCGACGAAATACACTCTAATACCACGCCGGGTTCTGACCCGGCGTTTTCATTCACGAAGGACCGCATGATGTCGCGCTATTCGGCCAACGAAATCGAAGCAAAATGGCAAGAGGCCTGGGACAAGGCCGGGATCTTCACGGCAAGCAGCAAGGCAGACAAGCCGAAATACTATGTGCTTGAGATGTTTCCTTATCCGTCCGGGCGCATTCACATGGGTCATGTGCGTAACTATACGATGGGCGACGTGATCGCGCGGCACAAGCTGGCAACCGGCCATAACGTATTGCATCCAATGGGTTGGGACGCATTCGGAATGCCCGCAGAAAACGCGGCAATGGCAATCGGCGGTCACCCGAAAGATTGGACATACAGCAACATCGCCGACATGCGCGGACAGATGAAACCTCTGGGCCTGTCCATCGACTGGTCCCGAGAATTCGCCACCTGTGACCCCGAATACTACGGTCAGCAGCAGGCCTTGTTCTTGGATATGCTTGAGGCCGGGCTGGTCTATCGCAAGAACGCAGTGGTGAACTGGGACCCGGTCGACATGACCGTTTTGGCCAATGAGCAGGTGGAAAACGGGCGCGGCTGGCGTTCGGGCGCATTGGTGGAACGGCGAGAGCTGACCCAGTGGTTCTTTAAGATCAGTGACTATTCCGAAGAATTGCTTGAGGCGCTGGATACCCTCGACAACTGGCCCGCCAAGGTCCGCCTTATGCAGGAAAACTGGATCGGCAAGTCGCGCGGCATCGAAATCCCGTTTGAGCGCACAGATGGCGGTGAGCCCATCATCTGCTACTCGACCCGCCCGGATACGCTGCGGGGTGCAAGTTTCATTGCAGTCTCGCCGGAACATCCTTTGTCGCGCCAACTGGCAGAAAACAGCCCCGAAGCTGCTGAGTTCATCGCCGAATGTCGCAAGATGGACACCACCGAAGCGGCCATGGAAAAGGCCGAGAAAAAGGGCATCGATACCGGTATCTCCGTGCGTCATCCCGTCTGGCCGGATCAGGAACTTCCGGTTTGGATCGGCAACTTTGTCATGATGGACTATGGCACGGGCGCGGTTTACGCCTGTCCAGCGCACGACCAGCGTGACTTGGATTTTGCCCGCAAGTACCAGCTTCCCGTTGTGCCTGCGTTCCATATGCCAGGTGATGAATCCGAGATCGAAACCGAGGCGCTGGTGCCCCAGAAATCCGAGAAAGTCGTTTATATCGACCACTTTGCCGGTCTGGGCGAATCCACCAGCCAGGACGGGATCGACAAAACAATCGACTGGTTCGAACAGCGGAATTTGGGCAAAGCGCAGGTCAAATTCCGTCTGCGCGACTGGGGCCTCAGCCGTCAACGCTATTGGGGCTGCCCGATTCCCGTGGTTCATTGCGAGAAATGCGGCACAGTTCCCGAGAAGAAAGAGAACCTGCCGATCGAACTGCCTTATGATGATGGCAACGGCAAACCCATCGACTTTTCTATCCCCGGCAACCCGCTGGATCGCCACCCCAACTGGCGCGATACCCCTTGCCCTGCCTGCGGCGCTCCAGCCAAGCGCGAAACCGACACGATGGACACGTTTGTCGATTCGTCCTGGTACTATGCCCGTTTCACAGCCCCGCATGCCGAAACACCCACAGATTTGGCCGAGGCCGAGTACTGGATGAATGTCGACCAGTATATTGGCGGGATTGAGCATGCGATTCTGCATCTGCTCTATTCCCGTTTCTTTGCGCGGGCGATGCAGATCACCGGTCATCTGCCGAAAAAGGCTATCGAGCCGTTCGATGCGCTGTTCACCCAAGGCATGGTGACGCACGAAATTTACCAGACCCGCGACGCCAAGGGCCGCCCGGTCTACCACCTGCCCGAGGACGTGACCGACGGTAAACTGGCCGACGGCACCGAGGTCGAGATCATCCCCTCGGCCAAAATGTCGAAATCCAAGAAAAATGTGGTCGACCCGGTCAGCATTATTTCAGCCTTTGGCGCCGACACTGCGCGCTGGTTTGTTCTGTCCGATTCTCCGCCTGAACGGGACGTGGAATGGACCGCATCCGGGGCCGAGGCCGCCTTTAAGCACCTCAGCCGCGTGCACCGCATTGCGTCTGAGATCGCCGAGTTGGATATCCCGGCCAATGACGAGGATGAGACCCTTCTGCGCGAGATGCACAAAGCGATCCATGATGTATCTGGCGGGGTCGAATCCTTTGGCTTCAACGCTTCTATCGCTAAGCTTTATGCGTTCACCAATACGCTTGCCAAATCCAAAGCAGGGTCAGATGCCAAACGCCAGGCAGCGAAGATATTGGCACAGTTGATGTCGCCGATGACGCCGCACCTGTCCGAGGAGCTCTGGCAACTGTTGGGTGGCGAAGGGTTGGTCGCGACAACACCCTGGCCAGAGGCGGATGAGGCGATGCTGGTGGATGATACCGTCACCCTGCCCATTCAAATCAACGGCAAGCGCCGCGCAGAAATCAGCGTTCCGAAGGATATGCCCAAGGACGAGGTTGAAAAAATCGCGCTTAGCACCGAAGCTGTCGAAAAGGCGCTGGATGGTGCTGCACCGAAGAAAGTCATCGTTGTTCCGGGTCGGATCGTGAATGTCGTCGTTTGATCGCAGAAGAGTTCTACTGATGCCACTGGCAGCCTGCCTTGCCGGGTCTGCCTGCGGATTTGAACCTGTTTACGCCCCAGGTGGGTCTGGTTCCGAACTGTTTGGCCGGGTCGAGCTATCGGCTCCGAACACGGTTGATAGTTTTCTTCTGGTTGAAAACCTTGAACAAAAACTGGGCCGCAGCGCCACATCCGGCAAGGATTACAAGCTGAACGTTCAGGTTGCGACCAACATTCAAGCCGCCGCGATCACGACAACCAACGAAACCAACCGCTATACCATCAACGGCCGGGCAGAGTTTTCGCTTCGATCCAACGAAACAGGTCAGATCATGGCGTCGGGTACGGTTACCGATTTTGTGGGCTATTCGGCTGCAGGTTCGACCGTTTCCACACTGGCAGATGAGCGGGATGCGAAACGGCGACTGATGTCGATTCTGTCGGATCAGATCGTCAATCGCCTTTATGCCACGCCGGACCTGACCGCATGAAGCTGAGCCCGCGTGAGGCGGATGGCTATTTCGCCAAGCCGGATGCGGATAAAACTGGGCTGCTGATCTACGGTGCCGATGCCATGCGGGTTGCTTTGAAACGTCAACAGGTTCTGGCCGCTCTGCTTGGAGAGAACGCCGAAGAGGAAATGCGCCTGACACGGATACCGGGCAGCGACTTGCGCGGCGATCCGGCCCTATTGCTGGATGCGGTCAAGGCGGTTGGCTTTTTCCCGGGTCCGCGCGCGGTTTTTGTGGAAGAGGCGACCGATACTGCCGCGCCGTCGATTTTGGCGGCGCTCGAGGATTGGGCGCCCGGTGATGCGCAGATCATCGTCACCGCAGGTCAGCTGAAACCCAGCTCGAAAATCCGCAAGGCCTTTGAGGCGCATCCGCAGGCCTACGCGGTTGGCATCTACGATGACCCCCCCTCACGGGCCGAGGTCGAGCGGGTTCTGACCCAGGCTGGGCTGAGCAACATCCCGCGCGATTCGATGTCAGCACTCAGCGAACTGGCCGTCAGCCTCAGCCCAGGTGATTTCGCCCAAACCATTGAAAAGCTGTCACTTTACAAACGCGGCGATGACACAGAACTGAGCATGGACGACATCGAAGCCTGCGCGCCCCGCTCGACCGAGGCGGCGCTGGACGATGTCCTGAACGTTGTTGCCGAAGGACGCGCCGGAGAAATCGGGCCGCTCATCCGACGCTTGCAGGCACAAGGCACCAACGGGGTAACGCTTTGCATTGGTGCGACCCGGCATTTTCGCACACTTTATGCCTGCGCCTCAGCTCCCGGTGGTGCAGCACAAGGCATCGGCAAGCTGCGGCCTCCGGTCTATGGCAAACGGCGCGACCGCATTCTGCGTCAGGCGCAGGGATGGGGCGCGCCAAAACTACAAACGGCACTGACGGTACTCACAGATACCGACCTGTCCCTGCGATCTGCCGGCCAAACCGCCCCCGCGATGGCATTGGTCGAACGCGCAATGATCCGATTGGCGATGCTGGCGCGGTCACGCTGACCCCGCGTATGTCTTGACGTACGCGCGATCCGGGTCACATTCGGGCAGACATTTGGCAGGAGGATAGCATGTACAAAGTCTATGGGAGCGTTCGAAGCCGCGCAGCGCGTGTCATCTGGCTGCTTGAGGAGTTGGGTCAGCCATATGAGCTGATAAAAGTCGGACCACGCGATCCCCAGGTCGTTGCGTTGAACCACACTGGTAAGATCCCTGTACTGGAGTATGATGGCCAGTTGATCTCGGACAGCTCCGCGATCATGACCTATCTGGCTGATAAACATGCCGCTTTCACCTATCCGGCAGGCAGCTATGACCGCGCCATTCAGGATTCGCTTTTTCATGCAATTCTTGACGAGTTGGACGCCGTTCTATGGGTCGCCGCACGACATGGCTTCATTTTGCCCGAAGACAAACGCGCACCCGGCATCAGTGAGGCGGCCAAATGGGAATTCGACAATAATTTCCAGCGGCTAGAACGCCGGTTTCAAGGTCCATTCCTGCTGGGTGATCAAATGACGATTGCCGATATCCTTTTGGTCCATTGCATGAGCTGGGCCAAAGGCGCCGGATTCACTTTGAATTCAGATGTACTGAAAACCTATGGCAAAGAAATGCGGAACCGGCCTGCCTATAAGAAACTGGCCGAGCTTAGCTAGTTCGCAGCCAGTCCGCGGCTGATCGACCAGCCCAGCGCCCGGTGGCGAAACACGCCGTGAGCAGATAGCCTCCTGTCGGGGCTTCCCAATCCAGCATCTCGCCCGCGCAGAACACACCCGGAAGGTTGGTCAGCATCAGGCCATCATTCACCGCATCGCGTGAAACACCCCCTGCGGTCGAGATTGCTTCGTCTATCGGGCGCAATCCGGCGTGACGAACGGGCAGCGATTTGATCAGCCGGGCCAGCGCATCGGGCGCAGAGGGGAGAGGGCGACCAAACTCGGTCAACAGTGCGGTTCGTGTCGGCCCCAGTTTCAGCACTTTGCGGATGTGGTTGGACAGGCTGGCCTTGCCGCGCGGTCTGCTCAGGCGCTGTGCCACATCCTCCGCCGACAGATCGGGCATCAGATCAAAGGTCAACTCCGCCCCTTCCCGCACGGCTTTGCAGATGCTGTAGATGCCGCCGCCTTCCAGACCACGGGCTGAGATCACGGCCTCGCCCCGTGTGCGCAGCGATCCGGCCCGCAGGGCGACGCCTTTGATCGGCGCGCCGAAGTGCTTTGACATGTGATCGGACCAATCGACAAGCAGACCCGCATTTGCGGGGGCAAAGGGGGCGACCTCGACACCTCTTTGGACAAGGTCATTCGCCCAAGCCCCATCCGATCCCAAACGCGCCCAACTTGCCCCACCCATCGCAAGAATCGTCACGTCTGACGCTACCGTCTGCACCCCGTCTGGCGTGTCAAAGCTGAGCGCGTCGTCCTGCCATCCGGTCCAGCGCCAGCGGGTTTTAATCTCAACGCCAATTTCAGACAGGCGCGCCAACCACGCGCGCAGCAACGGCGAGGCTTTCATAACCGACGGAAACACACGCCCGGTAGAACCGGTGAATAGTTCCTGCCCCAGCTCCTGAGCCCAGTTTTTCACATCCTGCGCGTCGAATTCAGCTAGCATCGGGCGGAGCCAGTCAGCGGCTTCGTCATAGGATTGGAGCAGCGTCTCGAAAGGTTCATCCTTGGTCAGGTTCAAGCCCGACTTACCCGCCATCAGAAACTTGCGCGCGACTGAAGGCTTGGCCTCGGCCACCAAAACCCTGTGACCAGCTTGGGCCAGCTGTTCTGCGGCCATCAATCCGGCGGGCCCTGCCCCGATCACCACTGCCTGCGCCATTGCAGCCCTCTTGCCTTCATCGCCCGCAGGCGCATCATTCCAGATCATGACGAACAGCGATCAAATCTGCCCGCTTTGCGACCGCCCGATCCCCGAGGGCGGCGGCAGCCTGCATCATCTGATCCCAAAACTCAAAGGAGGCAAGGGCGGACCCACCGTGCTGCTGCACAAGATTTGCCACAAGGAAATCCACGCCACGCTGTCCGAAGCCGAATTGGCGCGCAGTTTCAGCACGGTCGAGGCCCTGCGCGCCCATCCACGGCTTGAGAAATTCCTGAACTGGGTCCGCAGACGCCCACCCGGCTTTCAATCGAAAGTGCCGGGCAAGCGCAGAGGGCGATGATCAGCCTGGCAGAACTGGGTCGCCAAACGCATCCTGAATAGGCTCTGCCAAACTTTCGACCTCCAGCCCCTGGTAGTCCGGCACAGGCGCGAATTGCGCGCCCTGAACGTGCTGGAATTCCAGCATTGTGTAAGGGCGTTTCCAAAGCCATTCGCGGTTCGACACCGCCCAAAGATCGGGATCAGGCGGTACGTCATGCGTGAACGCATAGAAATGCAGATCGAACCCGTATGGGGCGACGTCCTGCGTTGACAGCAGTTTCATGCCCTGAGCGCGGCAGAATGCGTCCTCGGCGGCTATATCACCTGTACGCAGGGTGATCTGGCCAACCCGTGCCTGCGCGAACGGGTTCGCGGGATCTGCTGCGGTTTCGGGCCGGTTGCCTTCGAAATCATGCTGAAGCAGTTCGATCACAAAGCCTTCGGGGTCGCTGAGATGGGCCATGTAGCCGATATCCAGAAACTGACGCGGGACACTGACAGCATGGCCCTGTTTGCCCAACGCCTCAACCGCCACGTCCACATTGGGCAGGGTAATCCCGATCTTCCAGTATCGTTGCCCCTGATCATGGGCGTACCCGCCGCCACCCGGCATCAGCAACAGATCCGCATCCTGCCCGTCATAGCCAACACGGCGGTTCTGCCCCTCGACCTGCACCGACATACCCAGCGCCTCCCGATAGAAACCGGCTAGGCGATCCGGGTCGGCGACGCGCAATCGCAGCGCGGACAACCTCATCGGCACAGCTCGGCGATGCCAGCGGCGATGTCGGGTTTTGCAGCCACACTGTCCGCCACCAGCTCTTGCGCAGTGGGCATCAGGTCTTCGGGCGCAACGATGCGGTCCACAAGACCGAAGGCATAGGCCTCTTCTGCTGTGATCTTCTGCCCCGCCATCAGGATCAGTTTGGTCCGCGCAGGGCCAATCAAAGCCGCCATGCGTTTGGGATCAGACGGTTGCGGCAGGAAACCCAGCTTCATCACCGGATAAAAGAACTTGGCCGACGGCACCGCGATGCGCAGATCACAGGCCAACACCATCCCGTTCGCTCCACCGGCCAGCGTGCCATTCAATGCGGCCACCGTCAGGCAGGGCAAGGCGGCAATCGCGCCCGACAGGCGCTCCCATACGTCCGAGGTGGCGAGCCCGGCGCGCGCCTCGTCCAGATCGGCGCCAGCACTAAACACTTTGCCGGCGCCTGTCAGGATTAGGGCGCTGGCCTCAGTCGCCGCCTCTGCAATCTCGGCCAGTTCGGTCAGCATCGCCCGTGTCAAAGCATTTGCCTTACCCGGGTTATTGATCGTGACGATCCAAAGACCGTCGTCCTGCGTCAATTCAATCACGTCAAACCGATCCTTTGGCGGATGTCATCCTGGCGCAGGGAAATCTCGGATCCCAGAAACTCATCCGCATCGGATGAGCACATCCACATCAGCGCCCGCGCGGGCCAGTCCGCCGGGATGTGAACATCCCAGTCCAACTGGCTGACCGGGTTGATGCCGCTGGCCTTAATAACGCGCTGCATATCTGTGGCCACCGTACCCGGCGACAGACCCATGGCGCGGATACCATTATGCGCCTCTTCCAGATGTAGGCATTCGGTCAGCATCTTTGCCCCCGCTTTCGAGGAGCAATAGTGGCTCCACGCCTCAACCGGGTTCGAAGCCGCGCCCGAAGAAACGGTCAGTATCGTCCCTCCGCCCGCTGCGCGCATGATCGGTAGGGCGGCGCGCATCCCGTAGAAGACACCTTTGAGGTTGATGTCGATGGCCTGGCTCCAGGACGCGACATCAGCATTGGCCAGGTGAAAGATCGGCTCGATCACCCCGGCATTGCCGATCAGCACGTCCAAACTGCCGAAGCGAGCGACGCAATCGGCCACCGCCTGCTCAACCTGCACGAAATCGCTGACATCGCAGGCCAGCGCAATCGCGTTATCCCCCAGCGCAGCCGCCAGTGCATCAATCTGATCACGACTGCGTGCAACCAGCGCGACATTGGCCCCGGCTGCGGCAAAAACGCGCCCAGCTTCAGCGCCTATGCCCCGGCTGGCCCCGGTTATAAGTACTGTTTTTCCCTGCATTTGCCGCTCCTGACGTACTGAGTTGGAATTTGGCTACAGGCGTAGCGCGGAAACGGGGAAAGGGTCCAGCCCTTGCCCCCTTGACGATGCCCGCCACAACCCCGACCATGCGCATCAAATTGATCAAGAAGGGTTACCTTATGTCTGTTTTCCTCCGCCGCAGCTGCGGCGCAGCCCTGGCTTATACAATTGCCACCCAAGGCGCCTGGGCCGACCTGACCGCCAATGATATCTGGGCGGATTGGCAGTCTTACTTTCAGTCGATGGGCTATACCATTACCGGTGATGAAAGCAGTGCCGGGGACGTGACGACTATCACGAACATGACTGTGCTGATGGATCTGCCCGAGGATGAGGCCGAGTTCAGCATGATGATGCCTGAAGTTACGCTGACAGAAAACGGCGATGGCACGATCAGCATCGGCTTCCCAGAAAGCTTTCCATTGACACTGTCCGGCACCGCCGAGGATGAGGTGTTTTCCGTCGACCTGATCTATTCTCAGACCGATCTGGACATGGTTGTCTCAGGCACACCTGAGGACATGACCTATGATTATTCGGCATCCCAGCTGAGCGTGGCGATTGAAGAGCTGGAGGCAGGCGATGAAGCGCTGCCCGCTGATGCATTTGACGTCCAGTTCGATATGGTCGATGTGACTGGCAGCTCGCGCATGCTCATCGGTGAAGATCGCACCATCGCTCAGACCTTAGAGGCCGCGGAGCTGTCTTACAACGTCGCGTTTGAAGACCCTGAACTTGGGGATTCGGGCCTGTTCGTCGGACAGTTGAATGATCTGACATTCGAAGGCGACAATGTTCTGCCAAGCGGGCTAGACCTGAGCGATCCCAGCGCGTTTTATACCTCCGGTTTCGAATTTGATGGTGAATTCACTTACGGCTCGGGCGAGACAAATATCAGCGGGGTCGCAGAAGGTAGCGAGTTCACCATGGCAAGCTCCTCCGAAGGTGGGCGTTTCGCGGCCAGTATGGACGCCGAGAGCTTGGCTTATGATCTTGAACAGAACAAAACCCAGATGGCAGTGACCACAGCCGACCTGCCTTTCCCGCTCGAACTGGCGATGGAAAAGGCTGGTCTGAAGCTTGATATCCCGGTGCAGCCCTCGGATGAGGTCAAACCATTTGGGTTTGCGATGAACCTGACCGATTTCACCATGTCTGACGTTTTGTGGAGCATGTTTGACCCCGCAGGCACCTTGCCCCGCGATCCTGCAACAATTGCACTGGATACAAGCGGAACGGCCAAGGTGCTGATGAACATCTTCGACCCGGAACAGGCGGCAGCTCTGGAAAGCTCCGACGAATTGCCTGCCGAGTTGCATTCGTTAACGATCAACGAGCTGCTGGTCTCGCTGGTTGGCGCGCGCCTGTCAGGTGACGGCGACTTTGCCTTCGACAACGAAAACACCCAGGAATTCGGCATGCCCGCCCCATCGGGTGTCGCCAATCTTGAGTTGGTGGGCGCAAATGCACTGATCGACAAACTGATTGGCATGGGGCTGATGTCCGAGAATGACGCGCTGGGTGCGCGTATGATGATGGGCATGATGGCCGTGCCGGGTGATGAACCCGATACGCTGACATCGACCATCGAGTTCAAAGAAGACGGCCAAATTCTGGCCAATGGTCAACGCATTAAGTAAATGTGATCGAACAAGGGCGCCCCGATGCGCCCTTGTTCATGACCTTGGATGCAAACACCACGATTGCATCCGGCTGCAGGTCTTGCGAGACGGGCTGTGCAAGGCTAGGTCCTGTGCAAAGAAACCGGAGACGCCATGACCCGCACGCCACAAGAGTTGACCCATAACCTGTTGGATGCCGCCCGCAAAGCCGGGGCTGAGGCAGCGGATGCCATCGTAATCGATGGCTCGTCGGTCTCTGTCGAGGTGCGGCACGGAGCGTTGGAGCATGCCGAACGCTCTGAAGAAACGGAATTTGGGCTGCGCGTGTTTGTGGGCAAGCAGCAAGCGATTGTCTCCAGTTCTGACGTGCGGCCCGATACGCTGACCAAAATGGCGGAACGCGCCGTGGCGATGGCAAAGGAAGCACCCGAGGACCCGTTTACGGGCCTGGCTGACAGCGCTCAATTGGCGAAAGTTTGGGATATCGACGCGTTGGAGCTATTCGATCCTGCGCCGGAACCCGCAGCAGATGCCTTGATGCAGGATGCAATTGCCGCTGAAGCCGCCGCGCTGGCGGTTTCCGGGGTATCGCAAGTGTCAGATGCAGCGGCCAGCTACGGCACCCATCGGGTTAGTCTGGCGGCGACCAACGGGTTTTCCGGGGAGTACGCGCGCAGCTATCGGTCAACCTCCTGCGTTGCGATCTCGGGTGAAGGCACGGGGATGGAGCGTGACTATGACGGCGACGCCCGAACCTTTCAGTCAGATCTGCGCACGCCGCAGGATATTGGCCACTCCTCAGGCAAACGGGCCGTGTCGTTGGTGGGCGCACGCAAACCCAAGACCGGAAGCTTTCCAGTTTTGTTTGACGAGCGCATATCGACTTCTTTGATCGGTCACTTGCTGGCAGCGAGCAACGGCGCCGCAATTGCGCGCGGAGCATCCTGGCTGAAAGACAATCTGCGGGAACAGGTTTTACCCGCGCATCTGTCCCTGATCGAAGACCCGCATCGCCCGCGTATCTCGGGCTCTCGCCCTTTTGATGCCGAAGGCCTGCCAACCCAACGTCGCGCAA
This sequence comes from Ruegeria sp. I1, assembly GCF_056532675.1. NCBI lineage: Bacteria > Pseudomonadati > Pseudomonadota > Alphaproteobacteria > Rhodobacterales > Roseobacteraceae > Ruegeria > Ruegeria sp. I1. Next base: position 122,692 of record NZ_JBQFNM010000009.1, read on the forward strand.
TTGTTGAAAACGGTATCCTGACCGGCTGGACGATGGATTTGTCCAGCGCTCGCAAGCTGGGCATGGAGTCGACCGGAAATGCCGCCCGTGGCGTCTCAGGTCCGCCCTCGCCCAGCAATTGGAACCTGAGTCTGACCCAAGGCACGCAAAGCCGCGCCGATTTGCTGCGCGATATGGGAACCGGGTTGTTGGTTACTTCGATGATCGGTTCAACGATCAACCCCAACACCGGTGACTACTCACGCGGGGCATCAGGGTTCTGGGTCGAAAATGGAGAGATCACCTATCCGGTCAACGAATGCACCATCGCGGGTAACCTGCGCGATATGCTTATGCGGATGATCCCGGCCAATGATGCGCGGCCTTATCTGTCACGGGTCGTGCCCTCGGTACTGATCGAAGGAATGACGCTTGCCGGCAACTGATCTGCCCCTTCTGATCGACGCGGCCCTTGAGGCTGGCAAGATCGCGTCCCGCTATTCGGGACCGCAGGCGCAGCGCTGGGATAAACCCGACGGTGCCGGACCCGTGACCGAAGCCGATCTGGCCGTGAACGCGATGCTCGAACAACGCTTACCAGCGGCACGCCCGGGCTATGGCTGGCTCAGCGAAGAGACCGAAGATACCGCCGAGCGTCTCGATCGAGACCGAGCCTTTATCATCGACCCAATCGATGGCACTCGCAGCTTTGCCGAGGGGTCCCGGACATGGGCCCATTCGCTGGCCGTTACCGACAAAGGCGAAGTCACTGCTGCCGTGATCTTCCTGCCGATGCGCGATCTGCTTTATGCCGCCAGCAAGGGCCAGGGGGCCACGCTGAATGGCGCGGCGATCCACGCGACCCAAGCCGAGGCTTTGGACAAGTCCGAGCTTCTGGCAGCCAAGCCGAACTTGGCTGCACATCATTGGCGCGCGGGTCAGGTACCACCCTTCAAACGGGCCTACCGCCCATCGCTGGCCTATCGCATGGCTCTGGTCGCCGAGGGCCGGTTCGACGGAATGTTGACGCTGCGCCCTAGCTGGGAATGGGATATCGCGGCAGGCGATCTGATCGTACGCGAAGCAGGTGGGATATGTACGGACCGCCAAGGACAACCACTGCGCTTCAATAACGAACATCCCCGATTGAACGGGGTGGTCGCCGCCGGTGAAGGACTGCATACCATTCTGGCCGCACAACTCGATGAGGATGGTCCGGGGATCCCGGCATGAGCCAACCCCAATCGCTTAGCCTTATGGCCTATCGGATTCTGTCGTGGCGTATGCCGAAAAACGATGGCCGAACCGATATACCGCGCCCAACAGGCGAGGTTTTGTGGGTGCATATCGCCGATCCGGACCGCCTGCGCGTGATCGTCGATCTGTGCGAGCGATTGAAACAGGTCCGGCCGGGATTATCCTTGCTGCTAACCGCCCCTCCGGACGCTGATCTTTCGCGTTGGGCGGAAACCAGCTTTCCCCTGATCACACTGCCTTTGGAACATACTGGTGCAGCCCGAAGTTTTCTGGATCATTGGCGCCCGAACATGGGTCTGTGGGTCGGTGGTGGGTTGATGCCAAGCATCATCACCCGCGCCGCAGACCAGAAAATCCCTCTGATCCTGATCGAAGCAACACCCGAGGTTTCAAGCGTCAGACTTGCGCGCTGGCTGCCGGATATCAGCCGGTATACCTTCAATTGCTTTGATCATATTCTGACGCCATCAGAAGAGATCGCGCGCCAGATTAGGCGGCTGGGCATTCCGTCGTCAAAAGTCGAGGAAACCCCACCCCTCCAGATCAGTCCGAACCCAAGGCCATGGCCCGAAGACGAACTGATCGAGGTCACCCATATCCTGTCCAGCCGGCCCGTCTGGCTGGCGGCACGAACTCAGGATAAAGAATTTATCTCGGTCCTCAGCGCCCACCGTCAGGCCTTGCGCATGATGCCCCGGCTGGTATTGGTTTTGCATGTCGCCGATATCGGTGAAGCACAGCCCCTGCAGCGGCGGCTGGCATCGATGGATCTACGCTGTAGCAACTGGGACGAGGGTGACCAGATCGAAGACGCGACACAGGTCATCCTGACCTCAGAGCCCGAGGATCTGGGCCTGTGGCAACGGGTCTGCCCAGTGACCTTCATGGGCAGCTCGCTTGAGCGCGGCGCAGGCGGATGCGACCCGCTGGAAACGATTGCCCTTGGCTCCGCCATCGTGCACGGTCCGTTTGTGCATCGATACCAGGGACTTTACGATCAGCTGAAACAGATCAAAGCAGCCCGCATGATCAAATCCGCAACCGAGTTGGGCGACGCAGTAACCGAACTACTGGCGCCAGATCAGGCAGCGGGGATGGCACTGGCCGGGTGGCAAATGATCACCGAAGGCGCGCCTCAGGCCGACAGGTTGATCGAGATGGTGCAGGACGCGCTGGACCAACGGAGTTCCGAAAATGCGGGCACCTGAATTTTGGAACACCCCCCCGGATCAACTGGATCTAAGGGCGCGCATATTGGCCCCCCTGGGTCGTATCTATGCGTCGGCAACGGCTCGCCGCGTCGCACAGGAGGCCGGTATCAAACCGGGCGCGCCGGTTATTTGCATCGGCAATCTGAACGCAGGCGGTACGGGAAAGACACCCACGGCAATCTGGATGGTCGAGCAATTGCGCGACAGCTGGCACACGCCACATATCGTGACCCGTGGGCACGGCGGCACTCTGGAAGGCCCGGTGCGGGTCGACCCCGGCAAGCATTCGGCAGCGCAAGTCGGGGATGAACCGTTGCTGCTGGCCATGTTCGCCGATGTCTGGGTTGCAAAAGACCGGGCCGCCGGGGCACGCGCGGCGGCGGAGGATGGGGCAACGGTCATCGTTTTAGACGATGGGTTTCAAAACCCCTCGGTCGCCAAGGATTTCTCGATCATCGTGGTGGACGCCCAGCGCGGGTTCGGGAACGGACTGTGCCTGCCCGCAGGTCCCTTGCGCGAGCCGGTCGATGTTGGTCTGAAACGCGCCGATCTGGTGCTTTCACTTGGAGATACCCCCGCACAGGCAAGATTTGCTGAGCAGTGGGGTGATGCGATCACCGTGCCGCTTGCAACCGGAGTGGTCGAGCCCTTGCAGACCGGTATGGACTGGACAGGCTCCAAAGTGTTGGCCTTCGCCGGGATCGGCCACCCTGAGAAGTTCTTTCAAACCCTCCGCCAACAGGGGGCAGAGCTTGCGCGCGCCGAAGCGCTGGATGACCACCAGCCACTGACCACAGCCCTGATGACCCGCCTTGAGAACGAAGCGCGCCTATTGGGCGCGCAAATGGTGACAACCGAGAAAGACGCTGTCCGCCTGCCCGAAGCCTTCCGGCGAAAGGTCGTGACCCTGCCGGTTCGTCTTCACATCTCGGATGCAGACGCCGTCAAAGAGATGTTGGCAAAGGTCGCGCCCTCACCCTAGCGTCGGCCCTGTTCGGGCCGACCGGATAACAGCTTAGCTGCCCAGTTCAGATTCGATTAGCTGCTTGAAATCGGCGTAGGACTGGTTGGACACTTTCTTGCCGTTGACGATGAAAGACGGTGTCGCCTCAATCCCGTCACGCTCGGCGTTTTCCTGATACCAAGCAACCAATGTCTGGGCGCGGGTTCCATCTTGCAAGCAAGCTTCAAGCTGATCGTTGTCGATACCTGCGAGGCGACCGATCTTGCGAAGCTCATCCACGATCTCAGTCGGGCCACCGGCGCGGGTCCATTCGGACTGACCCTCATAAAGCAGATCGGTGATGCCAAAGAACTTATCGGGACCCGCGCAGCGCGCTATCATCGACGCCCACAGGCCATAGCGGTCAAAATAGACCTCACGATAGGTGAACTTGACCTTGCCAGTGTCGATGAAATCCTTCTTCAACTGCTTATAGGCCCCTTTATGAAAGGTGGCGCAATGCGGGCAGGTGTAGGATGCGTATTCGATGATTTCGACCGGGGCATCTTCGGCCCCTTGAACCATTTCAACAATGGTTGATGTATCCAGCTCTGCCTCTTGTGCGATGGCACTTCCGACCAGCGGGTTGGCGGGGGTCGAACTTGTGGTTGTCAGCCAATACCCACCAGCGGCAATGGCGACAGCCGCACAGATTCCTGTTGCAATACGGCTCATTCTCAGCCCTTTCTCAGCGTTTGTGCTTAGATAAAATGTTGCGGCCCAGACGTTCAAGGGCAGCGCGCAAATCACCATCGTGAACGTCACGCGACACTTTGTCTGCCTCGGCTGCGATTTCAGGTTCTATTTCGGGTTTCGGCGGCTTCGGTTTGTGATCGAAACTGGCCTGCCCCTCGGCAAATCCGGTCGGAGCGGTCTGAGTGATCCGGATACGGCTGATCGCGTTGTAACCGTAAACGGCATTCACCTTGCCGCGCAGCTGCTCCTTCTGCATTTCCAGCATCGGAGCCTGCGGCCCTGTGGTCAGCAGCGTCAATGTGGCACTAATCCCGCCTTTGCCATATCCCACATTCACCGGACGCGCGATCGAGGCAGTATCCTGCCCCACAATCTCGGCCCAATGGGTCAGCAGTCGCGACACAGCAAACCCCCGGCTTTCCCCGGCGCGCCGAATCTGATCATTCAGCAAACTGGCGGTGCGTTTGAACCCGCGGGTCGAGGAACGTCTGCGTTGCATCTGGTTTCCAACTCCTGCGCCGCTATTGTAATGGGCAGAATGGCAGGTGCCAGCGAAACCTGACGGGGAGTTAGATAAAACTTGCGTGACATCACTGAATTCAGCGTGAGCACCGCGCTTTTGGACTGGTACGATCGCCACGCCCGCGAAATGCCATGGCGCGTGGGTCCGGCGGATCGTGCGGCTGGTGTACAGCCTGCCCCCTACCGCGTCTGGCTGTCCGAGGTGATGTTGCAGCAAACAACCGTGGCCGCCGTGCGTGATTACTTCACACGCTTCACCACGCGTTGGCCCACGGTTCAAGCGCTGGCCGCCGCACCGGATGATCAGGTCATGGGGGAATGGGCCGGACTTGGCTACTATGCCCGCGCCCGCAACCTGTTGAAATGCGCGCGGGTCGTGGCCGAGGATCACAAGGGGCAGTTTCCGGACACTTACGATGCGCTTCTGCAATTGCCCGGAATTGGCCCCTACACCGCCGCTGCGATCTCGGCCATTGCCTTTGACCGGCCCGAGACTGTGCTGGACGGCAATGTCGAACGGGTGATGGCGCGGCTTTATGACATTCACGATCCGCTGCCCGGATCGAAATCCGTTCTGAAGGAAAAAGCCTCTGCGCTGACTCCCGATCAGCGGCCCGGGGACTACGCACAAGCGGTCATGGATCTGGGCGCAACCATCTGCACTCCAAAATCCCCCGCCTGCGGCATTTGCCCGCTGCGCGATCCCTGCCAGGCCCGGATCGCCGGAACACAGGCAGAGCTGCCAAAGAAAACACCGAAAAAGCCCAAACCCACCCGCTTCGGCCATATCTACATCGCCCAACGCATGGACGGGGCGCTGCTGTTGGAACGCCGTCCTGATAAGGGTCTATTGGGCGGAATGCTCGGCTGGCCCGGGTCTGACTGGTCTGAAACCCCTGCCGAAGCGCCCCCTTTCCCAGCGAATTGGCGCACCCTGCCGGGCGAAGTGCGCCATACTTTTACACATTTCCATCTGGTGCTGAAAATCTGGACAGCCGTGCTGCCAGCCAACACCATACCAGATGGGCTGACACTTCTGACCAAGCATGAGTTCAAACCCAACGACCTGCCTACTGTGATGCGCAAGGCTCACGATTTGTGGAGGGGGCAATAAGCCCGCTGTCCAAGCGCGATTGCTCGGGCTAGGCTGCGTTCGAAGGTTCGGAGCACTAGATGATCGCAACTCAAACCCTGACCCGCTGGCAGACCGCGATGCCCTTCTGGGTATCGTTCCTGTTGATCCCCTTGATCTGGGCCACGGCAATAGCAGGCGGATGGTGGGTTCTGCTGATCCCCTTGTCCACCTGGTGGGCCTTTGCTGCGCTGGATCGGCTCACCGGGCTCAATCTTGACAATGCAAACCCGGAAACGCCCGACGATATCCTGCATTGGTATATATTGCTGACCAAGCTTTGGGTCCCTGCTCAGTTCGTCACCCTGTTTGGCCTGATCTGGTATGCAACCCATACCGACCATCTGACGACCTGGTCTAAGATTGGCCTGTTCTTCGGTATGGGCATCCTGTCGGGCACGGTGGGTATCAATTACAGCCATGAACTGATGCACCAGCGGTCTCGGCTGGAACGCTGGCTGGGGGATATCTTGCTGGCAATGGTCCTCTATTCCCATTTCCGATCCGAGCATCTGCTGGTGCACCACCGCTATGTCGGAACGCCGCGAGACCCGGTTACCGCGCGCTATAACGAGGGGTTCCATCGCTTCTATCCACGCGTTTTGTTGCAATGCCTGGTCTCTGCCTTTCACGCCGAGAAGGACAAGCTTGCCCGCAAAGATCGCCCTTGGACAGACCGCGCAAACCCGTTCTGGCGCTATTGGGCGTTACAAGGCGGGATGCTTCTGCTGGCGGGGCTGATCGGAGGATGGGCCGGGCTGGGATTACTCCTATTGCAGGCGGGCGTTGCCATCTGGCAGCTGGAATTGGTCAACTATGTCGAACATTACGGGCTGACACGGAAACACATGGGCGACGGAAAATACGAGCATGTCTTGCCCCGCCATTCTTGGAATGCCGCGCAAAAAGCCTCGAACTGGCTGCTGATCAACCTTCAGCGTCACTCCGACCACCATTACAAACCAAACCGGCGCTTCCCCTTGTTGCAAAACCATGCACAAGAGGACGCGCCGCAACTGCCCTATGGCTACCCCGTGATGACCGTTGCCGCGATGATCCCGCCCCTGTGGCGGCGCGTCATGAACCCTCGGGTCCGGGCCTGGCGGCGGCAATACTACCCCGAAATCACGGATTGGCACCCTTACAACAAAGCGCAGAACCCGCAGCCAAATACCTGACCGCAGCGCGCCCAGCGCGCTGCCCGGCCCAACGGGTGGGGTTGCATCTTTGATGCGGCCCCTCCGGGCGGGAGCCCCTTAGTTGATCCAGATATCCATAGGGTCTTCAACGCCGCGCACTGGTTGGCTGGCTTTTGGGGCGAACCCTTCCAGCAATGGCTGGCTCGTCGGGCTTTCTTTCAACACTTGGTCCCGCAGCGCATCGCTGACTACAATATCCGCTTTAAATTCACGGGTCATCGCCTCAAGCTTAGCCGCAACGTTCACCGCGTCGCCGATCACCGCAAACTCCAGCCGGTTGGCACCGATATCTCCCAAAACGACCGAGCCATAGTGGACCCCGATCCCGACGTGAATCTCGACCTCACCCGCGCGCCGGCGTTCAAGGTTCCATCGCTCGATAACCTCGGCCATGGCCCGCGCGCAGCCAAGCGCGTTGGTCGCATCCAACGGCGTTGTGACCGGCGTTCCAAACGTGGCCATCAGGCCATCGCCAAGATACTTGTCCAACGTACCGTTATGCCGAAATACCTCAGTCTCCATCCGCCCGTGAAACCCACGCAGAACCTCGATCACCTCATAAGGGTCGCGACCCGCCGCAAACCGGGTGAACCCAACAATGTCGATAAACAAAACCGCTATGTTCTCTTTGCGAACCTGTTTCAGTGGCTCATCGTTATGGCTCAATGATTCAACCACATTGGGCGAGAAATACCGTGACAGGTTTGCGCGCTCCCTCTCTAGTCCTGCATTGCTGAGCAGAAGGCGATTGAGCCGTCGCATCGAAATGCCCAAGGTCACAGCGACCATCACAAATACGATGACTTCCTGAACCCGCAGAGAAACAAGGAAATTGTTGGGATCAAGCAATCCCTGTAGATCGGGATACCCTTGCAGCGCGACAAAGACACTGTCACCCAATTCAGGGAATGGCGTTGCAACCCACCAGGCAATAACCCAGCCAACGGTCCAAATCATAGCCGTCCAGGATCCGATCGCAACAACAGTGCGCCATGAATAGGCCAGCGTTCCCGCAGCAAGAATAATGAAAAAGTACTGGAAGTTGTCGAACCGAAATTGTGTCGCAAGGGGCCGTACATCATCGCTGAACGGGTTCGGGACGATCATACCAAGCGTCATGATCAGCAGATCCGCAAAGATCAAAAGCAGCTCGACCCTGGATTGCCCGACGCGCCCCGCACGCTGGATCAACCAGCCGTTTGCGCAAATCAGCAAAAGGATGAAGTGATAGTACAGAACTTCCCAGTTTGGGTTCAGATAGATCAGCAGAATCCCGGTCAAACCCATCGCAACCCAGCGGGCCCTGACCGCCAGCTCCAGCCCTTCGCGCTTGTGCCGTTCCAGCGCCTCTTCGGCGTATTTGTGGTCCAGATCAAAATCGTCCGGCTGAGTTATAAAGAAACGGCTAAAGCGGGACGGGCTGGGTGCAATGTCGGTCAAGGGTCAGCACTCCTGTACGGTCTGACGAGTTTGGCTTATGCAATCATTCCTTGGCCAAAAACAAAAGACCCCGCCGTAGGATCGGCGGGGCAAGGCTAAGTGCCTTGTGTCAGGCCACAGGCACCGGCGGTATTCTTGAAATCAGTTGTGCATCTCAGACCGGATCTGCTGACGCAACACGTCGATGGGTACAGTCTTGCCATCGCGTTTGAAGCACCAATATGTCCAGCCGTTGCAGGAGGGGGCGTTTTCCAGATGCGCGCCAACCTGATGGATCGAACCTTTGACATTGTCACCGACCAATGTGCCATCTGCCCGAACCTTGGCCTTGTGGCGCTGGTTCATGGAATAAAGCTCCTCACCCGGACGCAGCATGCCGCGTTCGACCAACTGGCCGAAGGGCACGCGCGGCTCGGCGCGTTTGCTGGCGCTGACCTCCAGCGCCTCGCGGTCAAACTTGCGCACTTTTGCGATGCGCTTTTCGGCGACCTTGCGATAGCTTTCTTCGCGCTCAATGCCGATGAACTCACGACCAAGCATTTTCGCGACGGCACCCGTGGTGCCAGTACCAAAGAACGGGTCCAACACCACGTCACCCGGATTGGTCGACCCGATTAGAACGCGATGCAGCAGCGATTCCGGTTTCTGTGTAGGATGTGCCTTATCGCCGTTGTCGTCTTTCAGACGTTCATGCCCGGTACAGATCGGCAACACCCAATCGCTGCGCATTTGCACGCCCTCGTTCAGAGCCTTCAGCGCTTCGTAGTTGAACGTGTATTTCGCGCCTTCCTGTTTCGAGGCCCAGATCATCGTCTCATGCGCGTTGGTGAAACGCTTGCCACGGAAATTCGGCATCGGGTTCGATTTACGCCACACGACGTCATTCAGAATCCAGTACCCCGCATCCTGCAGGGCCGAGCCCACGCGGAAGATGTTGTGGTACGAGCCGATCACCCAGATCGCACCATTCGGTTTCAGCAGACGATGCGCCGCCTTCAGCCATTCGCGGGTGAACTGATCATAGGCACCAAAACTGCTGAACTGATCCCAGTGATCATCAACCGCATCGACCTGAGAGTTATCCGGGCGATGCAACTGGCCCTTCAGCTGCAGATTATACGGTGGATCCGCGAAAATCAGGTCAACCGACGCCTCGGGCAGACTGTTCATCACCGCGATGCAGTCTCCGGAAAGAATCGAGTTTAAGGGGAGCGCGGCTGCGCCCTTTGTCTTAATGGTGGTCATATCACTGCCTCAGTTCCACGGCGCTTTTGCGCTCATTTGGTTGAGACAAGGATGAGTCAAAGATGATTCGTCGTCAAATTCTTTTTTGAATCAGTGGCTTACGATTTACACTTGATACAAGATATTGTGGACCGGTTTGAATGAACGTCTATGGTGTGGGGTCACACCAAGATTTCGCAGCGCGTCGCGGTGTTGTTTTGACGGATAACCGGCGTTTGTCTCCCATCCATATCCCGGATGCTGTTGCGCCAAATCCACCATCAGTTGATCACGCCAGTTTTTTGCCAGGATCGAGGCCGCCGCAATCGACACTGATCGGGCGTCTCCTTTTACCACGGCTTGGGCGGGGATCTTCAGGTCGCGCGGGATCATATTGCCATCGATCAGCAGATAATCAGGCGCCGGGCTGAGGGCCGCCACCGCCCGCTCCATTGCCAAATGCGAGGCGCGCAGGATGTTGACCTCATCGATCTCGGCCACGGATGCTTCGGCCACTGCAAACTCTGCCCGGTCCCGCAACGCCGCATCCAAAGCGGCGCGGCGTTTGGCGGTCAGCTTCTTGGAATCATTCAACCCTTCGGGAATTTCCTGCGGGTTCAGGATCACGGCGGCCGCAACCACCGGCCCGGCCAATGGGCCGCGCCCCACCTCATCCACACCCGCGATGCGAAGACGTCCGCTGTGCAACAGGGCTTGCTCAAGCTCAAAATTCGGAACCATCATCCCTTTGGAAAACCGTGTTTCATCACCGACCGCAAGAAAAAAGAGAGGGCCGCTCGCGCCGCCCCCTCTCTTGCGCGGTGCTTCTGCGGCACCGCTCCTGCTCGTGACTGATTACTGATAAACCACGCGGTAACCTTGTTGGCGCAGGCATGCGGGCTCGTAGGCCCGTTTGACCTTTTTGCCATTCCAGAAACCGACCTTGCACTCTTGTGGCAGGCTATTGGCGTGTTTGTAGTGCTTGTTGAGGCACCCGGTCCCCAACAGCGGACGGCCCCCATAGGCATTGAAAGTTCGCAAACAGCGTTGCGGCAGATCGTAACGCGCCACCCGTCTGGGCAGTGGTTTCACATGGCGCGGTTTGGGGTCCACATGGGTGTACCGCCGCGAGGCACGTTCACGATCTTTGCGTTTTTCCTTGTTGTAATGATTGACCGCCGCACCAATGATCGCGATTGCGGCCAGCCCGCCCAATATGTCACCCGTGTCCGCCGCGCGCGCTTGCGAGGCGGAAACCCCGGTCACAGCCATGGCAACCCCAACGATCAGAGCAATGAATTTCTTGTGCATCTTGCTTGTCCTTTCGGATGTGGATGCGACCGCATGACGGGCCGCGCATTCGATGCACCCAAACTGGGCCCGCACCTTTCAGACAGGCAATAACAGGCCCTTGCTATCCAATATCAACTTGCGCAAACCCCTTGTGTTATTGAATATCGGGCCAACACATGCGCAGGATGCGGCCTATGAAACAGATCATCTCTTCTTTGGCCCTGGCGTCCCTGATATCGGTGGGCTCAGTCGCGTCCGCAGCGGATTGCTACGCGGACTACAAGGCAAAACAGGACAACCCGTTGCGCCTGCACTACGGTGTGATGCAGGTGACCTCGTGCGACAAAGGTCAGGCGAAGCAAGAGGTCGCCCAGCGCCTGCAAGGCTCTGGCTGGACCTTGCTGAATGTAATGACGGTGTTCGGGCCGGAAGGGTTGGATCAAAGGAAGGCCAATGCCGGAAAATTCTATCTCCGTTTCTGATGCAAGACGGTCTGGCACCCGGCTAGTGGGGCTGGGAATCGCCGCGATCCTGATCATCCTTGTCACCGCTGCCGCCTTTTTGCTGTGGACATTGCCCGACGCCAACGCCTTCAACGCGCGGGTCGAGCGGTTATTCGTTGAAAGCGATCTGACATCGCAAACAGAAATCCGGCTGTTGGAAATTTTGGCCCAATCCGGCACCGCCTTTGCGGATACGCTGTCCAGCTATCGGATGGTGATTTACGTCTTATTGGTCTTTTCCTGCGCGATGCTGATTTCAGCCTTTGTGTTTCTGGTCATGCTGGTGCTGCTGAACCGTCGCATGGCCCAGATCGAACGCACCGGGATACAGGTTACTTCCCTGCTGATCAGCCGCGAGGAAAACACTGTCTACCTCAACAACATGGATTTCAAACTGACCCCCGCGGCAATGGAAACCCTGTCCGTTCTGGCGGAATCCCGTCTGGATGACGAGGTACTATCCGGCGCCCAGATCGAAGGAATGATCTCTGGCCGGGACGCGTCGGATTGCGACGAAGCGGCAGGTGCGACACGGATCAAACGGCTGCGCGATACCTTGGGCAACCAGATGGTCAGCGAGCTGTTGGTAAAAAACATCGCCAAGAAAGGCTATATGCTGTCGATCGAGAAAGATGTCATTCAAATGGTCTGAGATCGTTGGGCGTGTGATCCCACTGTCGGTAAAATCTGCATGTTCCCTCTTGGAATGAACGGCGTAAGGCCCCATTCTTTGTGGACCCATGGCAAGGGAGGTCAATCATGAACGTCCACGCCACACCAAGAACCACGGGCTATGGAATCTCGGTTGAACCGCTAAAGGGCAAGATTGCCATTTATCGGAACCATACTCTGTTGGCCGAAAGTCATAACGCCAAGGTGATGTATGAAACTCGCCTGCCGCCGACCATCTACATCCCCCGCGATGATCTATGCGTCGACCTGAGCGCCGAAACCGAGTTGCAAACCTTCTGTCCGTTCAAGGGCACAGCGACTTACCATGATATCACCGTGCAGGGCGAGTATCTGGCCAATTCCGTCTGGGCCTATGAAGAGGCTTTGCCAGAAAGCATCGCCATTCAGGGCCATATCGGATTTATGCCCGGCGCTTACACCGATATCGACCTGGGTCCGAACCAGCTGCGCGATCCCGATGACGGAAACATCAGCGGCCCGTTGATCGATTGGTTGATGCGCGGTGCCTCGACCGCGACGACTCCCGAGGCCTTTACCGAAGCCCTGGCCGAGAAAATGTTGGAGCACGGGATCGCCATCCAACGCCTCAGCATACTGGCCTGGTCCCTTCACCCGTTGATCGCGGGCAAGCATTTTATCTGGGAAAAGGATCAGGAAGAGATTCTGACCCGCGCGCCGACTTATGAAATCTACGATCATCCGGCCTTTATCAACAGCCCTTTGCGCCACGTTTCCAATGGGCTTGGCGGCGTGCGCCAGCGGTTGAACGACGAAAATCCGCATAACAGCTTTCCGATCATGGAGGATTTGCGCGAGAAGGGCGCAACCGACTACGTAGCGATGCCCCTGCCTTTCTCAGATGGGCGCACGAATGTTCTGACCCTCACCTGCGACCACCCCAACGGCTTTACCACCGAAAACTTGGGGCTGGTGTTTGAATGCTCATCGGTCATCGCGCGCTATTACGAAGTGTTCATGCAGCGCGAAAATGCGCAGGTGCTGTTGGAAACTTATGTCGGCAAACGTTCAGGCGCGCGGGTTCTGGGCGGTGAAATCCGGCGTGGTGACGGCGATGAGATCGACGCCGCGATCATGTTCTGTGACCTGCGCAACTCCACCAGTCTGGAGGAACAGCTGGGGCGTGAAGCCTATATCAATCTCTTGAATGAGTTTTTCGAAACTGTCTCGGAAATCGTTCATGAAAACGGTGGCGAAGTGCTGAAATTCATCGGCGACGCTGTGCTTGCAGTTTTCCCGGCGTTGGATAACCCAGACCTCGCGCGTGAAAGCGCGCAGCGCACGGCGATTGATATCGTCGAACGGTTGGGCGAGTTGCGGCAATCGGGCACCGATATTCACTGCGATTGTTCAATCGGGCTCGCCTATGGGCGCGTGACTTATGGCAATGTCGGATCGCGCGAGAGGCTGGATTTTACAGTCATCGGCCACGCAGCAAATGTGGCAGCACGACTAGGTGAGTTTGGCAAAACGGTCGGCCATCGCATTGTTGTGTCCGAAGATATCGCCCCTGCCTGTGCCCATGCGCAACCCTTGGGTGCAGTTGCCCTGCACAATGTGTCAAAGCCTGTTAACTCTTACGCCCTGCGCACATCCGCGGATGAGATACTGAATTCTTAGCAAGCCCGGCAGCGGTTTCTTCGTCGCCAGAGCGGTTCGCCTATTACCATGGCATTGGCCAATCTTCCGAGTGGAATGCCTGAAAGCTCTGGTGGTTGAGTACCAGGTTCTGCCTATCCCGCCCCAAGCAAGATAAGCGCGGTCTGTGCTGGCGAGGTAGTGTTCTGCAACTGTGCGATCTGACTGCGCGCCAGATAGGTGTCGGTCAATCTCGTAACCGCGTCTTCTTCGGTGAATTGCGCCAGATCATCAGACCCGGTCAACCGAAGCAGCCTGTCCTTGAATTCGACCAACTGCTTATCGATATCCAACTGCCCAAAAGATGAGGGCAACCCCAGCGCCGTTTCCATCATGCTGCGCAGCGGAGGCAAACCCATCAGATCGAACCATTTGGTGTCGGTACTGACATTTTTTTGCGCCAACTCGGTCAGCGCATGTTGTGCATAGAGGGCGATCCGCATGGTCTCATCCGATTCACCAACCGAAATCTCGAACCTGGCCGTCATGTTGTCCTGAGCAACTTGTTCCATCAAAGATGCAAAGCCGGTTCGCCGTACTTGACCTGGCCCGAACCCAAACGCGTCCGAGAATTCCCGGTACCGTTTGTCGGCCAACCGATTGGCCAGAGCGTCATCTGCGCTGGTCCCGTCTTCCAGAATCTTACGAATGAAAAACCGATTGTCGAGATCCCCTTCCAGACCAAAGGCTCCCAGCGCGACCTGCAGCAGACGCCGGTCTGAGACCAGCTGCTCGGCCGTTTCAATCTTGCCGATGTTTTCCAGGAAGTAGCGGTTCTCGCGCTCGTTGATGTTCGAGCTCGAAAAAGCCTGAAACTGCGACTCATAAGTTCGCTGGAGGAAACGCCATCCGACCAATCCACCCGTTGGTATGACGGGTCGGAATGTCATTGCTGATAGGCCATCAAACGCTCTTCCCGCGGCAAGAGTGAGCGAAGGGATTTGAGGCATTTGTAGTATTGCTCGCCTACCAATGCATCCGTGGCCTCGCCCAGCACACGGCGGCTGTCGGAGTCAGTAAAAACCTGGCTCAATTCCTCGACCCGGCGCAGCAATTGCTGACGCGCTTCAACAGGGTCCATATCACCTGACAGAACAAGTTGTGCGGCATAACACACGCGCCGGACAGGGGTGTTAACCTCATCGGGGTGTATCGCGTCTCGCAGCCGCAGAACATTGGCCTGAGGCGTCATGATCGAGAACCGGCTGCGACGGTCCCCATTTTCGATCACAACTCCGTTGATCAGAACCCTCTCTTTCGGGGCGAGTTTCAGAACAAGGCCCCCCATTATGCCGCCCCACCCTGTCGCAGGCCGCGCAAGACCGCCGTATTGATCTCCAACAATGGTTCCACGGTGGCGTTGTTGCCAAGGACCTGACTGCTATGGTGTTCCGTGAATTCTGCCAGATAAAATATCCGCGCGCGCAATTCATTGGGCAAGGCGTTGTCGGAATCTGAAACGCCCGTCGCCAGAACCGTCCACAAGCGACGGTTTTCATGTACGGCCTGCACAAACGCGGCGAAATCTGTTGTCTTTCTGGCTGCAGCCGCTTTCAGGCGGCGTGTGATTTTCGAGATCGCCTCGAATTCAGTGTCTCGTGGTGTACGAATAGGAGCGGCAGTTTGCGCATAAGCGTTGTGAGCAAGCATTTGCGGGGTCACTTGAAATCCTTCCAATTGGCCGTCTTCAGGCGGTCAGAACCGGGGCGCGAAAACCGCGCCCCGGCCAAGCTCCGGGATTAGCGGAACAGCGACAGGATCGACTGCGGTGCCTGGTTGGCAATCGACAGCGACTGGGTCGCCAACTGCTGCTGGACCTGCAGCGCCTGCAGACGGGCCGAGGTTTCCTCCATATCCGCATCAACCATCGCGCCGATGCCGGATTTGAAGGAATCCGTCAGTTTGGACACGAAATCCTGCTGGGTCTCGATCCGACCCTGGGCCGAACCAAAAGCAGCTGCTGCGTCAATCGACGTGTCGATCAGCGATTCAATCGTGCCAAGTGCAGCAGCGGCACCTGCATCGGTGGATACGTCAATCGAGCTAAGCGCACCCAGACCACCCGAACCGGCATTTGAGAACTGAGCAGATACCGAAATATCCTGATCCGCGTCAGCCCCGGCAGCCGCCGTACCTGTTGCGAAGGACAGTGTATTCGGAGCGCCCGACGAGTCGTAGTCAACCGCCAATCCAGTGATGCCAAGCGCATCAATCTCGTTCTTCAGGCCAACCGCCACCAATGCGTCGGTATAGTTCTCGTCATATGTTCCAGAAGGATCAAGATCGCTGTCCTGGATGGTGTAAGACACTTCTTGATCGCCGACCCGAATCGAGACCCGGTCGCCAACTTCGAAGTTGTCAGTGGAACTGTCGATCAAGATATCGCCGGTGCCGGCTGTGCGGTCCATGGTGAACCCAGCCACATCGTTATCGGTGGTCGCACCATCCGAACCTGCAAGCACGCCTTTGGCGGTATAACCACCGATGGACAGATCCTGGCTTGCGACCGAGATAGACGCCGAGTTGACTGCACCAGTGCCATCACGGTCCAGCGAAGACAGGATCGAAACCGTACCCGCAGAACCATCCACAAGGTTCAAACCATTGAACTGTGCAGCACCAACAACCGATGCAATCTGATCCCGCAACGCTGTCACGTCATCATTGATCTTGGCCCGATCAACGTTACCTTCCTGCGCGGCGACGATCTTGCCTTTCATCTGGGTCAGAAGATCGGTCACAGTTTCAGATGCGTTCCGCGCAACCGCCACAGTCGACTCACCCAAAGCAAGGCTGTCTTTAATCGCGTTGAAGCCTTTGACATCCGATTCCATCACTTTCGAAATCGCCCAGACCGCCGAGTTATCCTTGGCAGTTGCGACGTCCTTACCTGTTGAAATAGCGTTCTGCGTCATCGCCAGGTTTTTGTTGACCGACTTCAGGGTCTGCAGCGCAACCATTGCGCCATTGTTTGTCAGAATGCTGGACATTGCTGTCATCCTTTC
The DNA here is from genome assembly GCF_056532675.1 of Ruegeria sp. I1. NCBI lineage: Bacteria > Pseudomonadati > Pseudomonadota > Alphaproteobacteria > Rhodobacterales > Roseobacteraceae > Ruegeria > Ruegeria sp. I1. The sequence goes on from NZ_JBQFNM010000009.1 coordinate 139,505, forward strand.
ACTTCGGGCGATTTGCGCCCATGTTCACCCCGCAGAGAACTGCAGGCTTGGCTGTCTTTCTGACCTGTGCGATGCGCCCTGTGGCCATTCGCGCCACCTGCTGATTTCAGGTGCAGGGATACTTTTGGCGCTGATCCCCTAACGGAGTGCTAAGATGTCCGATCCCGAAACTTCAGATTTGAATCAACGCGGCACTAAGCCCGTTTTTCGAGCTTTGCGTGGCTGCGAACTGCAAAGCCGCTGCGTTGCCCGTCGGCCCCATAGGTGCTGAACTCCTGCCGTACACGGCGCAGTTCGGCCATGCGGGCGGCAACGGCGCGGATGCCATCTGCTGCGCTGTTTAACAAAGCCTGGTTGCGCTCGACCTTCTGCTGAACCCGAATCAGATCGGCACTGTCGCGCACTTGCAGATCATTGATCGCGCCGATCAGTTTCTCTTTTTCCGGCACCATATGCGTCAGGCGGTCCAGATCGCCATCCACCAGCGCAGTGCGTTCAAGATCCAGAATCTCTTCCAAAGATTTAATGAGCGTCATGCTTGGTTCAGCCGTCATTGAATTTCTCCATCATTGAATTGAACAGAATTTCGGACAGACCGACACCGCCCGACTGGGCCAATTGCTGGGCCTGATGCTGGACAAGGAAAGATGAAAACTGATCCTCACCTGCACCCCCACCGAAGGAATCGCGCGATTCACCCAGCCCTGCGGATTTCAGCATCTCAGCCAGAAATGTCGCCTCAAGCTCGACCGCTGTGGCCTGCAGCTTATCTGCGTTGGTTTGAACCGGTTGGGGCAGCGCCGTGACCTTCATCGCTTTCTCCGAAATTTACATCGAACTTTCTCGATCAAAGGTGAAAGCAGTTAAAATAAACGTAACTTCCTGCGGGCAGATTTCTGATCAGACATGACGGAGCCCGGAGCAAAATGCCCAACCCGCTTACACTGATGACAGCTGCCACAACCTCGACCGTCAGACCCGAGGCGGGCGCAGAGAAAGCGCGCCATAACAAAGCCGGGAGCCAGTTTCAGGATATTCTTGATGAACAGGACGCGCCACCTGAGCTGGAAATCTCGTCCGAAGATCTGCCAGAGGATCAAGATGCTCCGGTGGCGGCCGAAACCGATATCCGCCCGGTCAAAGGTGATTCTTTGGACCCGGATGTTGTCGCATCTGACCCGACCCCGCGTCTCGAAACTCAAAACATTGTTGAGGTTGGGAAAACGGAACTCGCAATCGCCGCGACACAAACACAGCCGGGGAATGAGGCTATCTGGCAGCCGCTGCAGGGACGTGGCGGGGTGGATACTCCGCCAGAATCGGCACATAGCGTGATGCCCAAATCGAGGATCGGGCCTGCAGACCCAGCGCAGCAAGTTCACCCAAAGCCACAAGGGGAAACCCTCGTGGCTCAAAAGGATGTGGCCAATCGTCCCGACACCAGTGTGATCGCAGTACACACCGCTACAACGCAAGCAAAAGACAGGTCCGTCCAGATCGATGCGGTGCCTGCTGACAAAGCCCCGGATACGAATCCCACCGCCACGCAACAGCAGAAGCCAGCACAAACTGTGCCCCCCGGGGCAGTCGGCATCAGCGTCGCGCAATTGCAATTGAGCGCCACTGCCCGGCAGCGAGACGCAGAACAGGCTCTAAAAGTCGATACCGGCGAACCTACTGCTGCCTTGGGTGATGAGCCTGTGTTGCAATCAGCCCGCGATTCGGCAGCACCGCTCAGCGCATCTGCACAGGCGGCGCGGGCCGAGGTTGCGCGGGCAATCGCGGGCCAAATCGCCGCGGCCATACAGGCGCGGCCTGGTTCGGGCGCAATCGAGATTGCCCTGAACCCCGAAGAATTGGGGCGCGTTTCCATTGTTCTGAATGGTCGCGAGGACGGGTTTCACCTGACAATTGCGGCTGAACGGCCCGAGACACTGGACCTGATGCGCCGCCATATCGCTGTACTATCCGAGGAGTTTCAGAAATTGGGTTATGGCGACCTGTCATTTGATCTCGGGAATTCCTCGGATTCGCAGCAAAATCCGCTCGATCACCAACAGGCTAACAGCTTCGACCCGACGCCCCAGGACCATGGTGCGCAGGCTGCACCGTTTCCAAAGAACACCGCCCCGGGCCGGGGCATAGATATGAGGCTTTGAACATGATCAATCCAACACAGGCCGCTCAGACACCGGTTCAGTCGCAAGCAACCTCAGGGTCAAAGATCAGTGCGATCGCCTCAGATTTTGAAACCTTCCTGTTGATGATGACAACACAAGCCCAGAATCAGGATCCGCTGGACCCGATGGATTCAGCCGAATACGCCTCGCAACTTGCGCAGTTTTCGATGGTGGAACAGCAAGTTCAGACCAATGATTTGCTGGCGTCCCTCACCTCCAGCATGGGCAGCCTGAACCTGGGCGAACTGGCGAATTGGGTCGGCATGGATGTCCGGTCAACATCCGGGTTCAGCTTCGATAGCCAACCGGTGACGCTGTTTGCGGCTCCGCATGAAGCTGCGGATCAAGCTACGCTGACCGTGCGGGACGCTGATGGAGAAGTGGTTTCCATCTCGGATGTCCCGCTTGATCAGACCGAATTTACCTGGGCCGGCACCGATTCTGATGGCAACCCGCTGCCGCCGGGGAACTACACCGCAACCCTTAGCAGCTATCAAGATGGAGAGCGCTTGTCTGAAACACCTGTCGCCTCATACGGCCGGGTTGTTGAAGCGCAGATTGGCACGGATTCGATCTTGCTGACCCTCGAAGGCGGGCAGATTGTTCCCACACATCAGGTGAGCGGGGTTCGATCAGGCGCTTGATCTGATCAGACACGCAGGCCAAACCTAGGCGGATCGCGATTCGCCCCTAGAACTGGTTTTGACCCTGCCAAACTTTTCCTCACCACCGCCTGATCTTGTTCAACAGCTTTCCGACCAAAAGCTGGTGCAAAACGATGCGCGTTTCGAAACCCTTTACGGCGGGCGGACCAATCAGGTCTGGAAGGTTCTGGGCGGAGACAGCGACCGCGTTCTGAAACTCTATCGTACGTCGTTGCAAAACCCGCTGTTTCGCAACGACGCCGCGCTAGAGGCACGATGCCTTACCGCATTGGAACCTACGGGGTTTGTGCCACGTCTATGCGCTGCCGGTGGCTATCATGCAGATCATTGGGTTCTGTACGATCATGCGCCCGGCACCCCTTGGGACGATGATCCCGCGCCCGTTGCATTGTTGCTCCGGCAATTGCATCAGTCAGCGGTCAGAGTAGCAGCGCCAACAGGCTGTAACGGGAGTGCCGATCTTGCGCGACATGGTCAAGACATCCTGGACCTTTGTGCCCCCGAAACCCGAAACAAACTGCTGAGCCTGAGGCCAGATCACGCAGTCGCACCAACAGCAAACCTATGCTTGATTCACGGCGACCCGGTGCCCGGCAATATTCTGGTCGCTGCATCCGGGCTGACGCTGATTGACTGGCAATGCCCGGCATTGGGCGACCCATGTGAAGACCTGGCAATGTTCCTGTCCCCGGCGATGCAACTGCTCTATCGGGGTGGACCTTTGGACGGAGATCAGGAAAACCGCTTTTTAAGCGCTTACGGAGACCCCGACATCCTGTCTCGATACGAACAGCTTCGACCTTGGTTCGCCTGGCGCATGGCCGCCTATTGCCTGTGGCGAATGGAAAATGGTGCCCCGGATTATGAACGTGGGTTCCGGCTTGAAGTTGAGGCGTTGCGTTAGCTGCACATCACCAATCAGCAACCGCCATAGCCGCATAGGCGGGCGGCAATAGAGCGCGCCGCATGCGCCCTAACGGGAACCGAGCGGGAGTATGCGTTATCGGCTGTGGCAGACCCGTCGCCTGCCCCAAAGCCAATCGCGCCAACGCACGGCCACAATAGCTGCCCATCGCAACACCGTTGCCATGAAACGCAAACCCCGCGAACATTCCGGGATATCCCGGAATGGTACCTGCATAGGGCAACAGCGAACGGGAAAGGCACACCATACCCGACCAGATATGGGTGATCTCAACCTCGGACCATGCCGGGAACATCCGTCTGAAATCCCGCTGCACCAAGTCCCTGATCGCCTTCTCGGACGCCTTGGAAGATCGCAACCCCCCTCTCATTCCGAACAGAAACCGCCCGTCCGGCATGAGACGGAAGTAGTGCAGAAGATGCCGCGTATCGTAACACATCTGGTCCGAGGTCCAGCCCTGCGCGGCCTTTTCGGCCTCGGTGAGGGGCCGTGTGACCAGAACCGTCGATTGCGCAGGCATATATCGGCCTGACATCCAATCGGGAACATCCTCGCTGGAATACCCGTTTGTGCAGATCAGCACCTGATCGGCCTGCACGCGCCCCTTGGGCAGCTCAAGTTCAAAACCGGATGAGGTTTTTTCGACCTTCCGCACGGGGCTGGTCTGATAAAACACCGCCCCCAATTCGGCTGCGGATTGAGCGAGCCCAAATAGGTATTTCCGAGGATTCAGACCAAACCCGACCGGAGTCGTGTATCCGCCAAGAAACGGGCCATTCAGGCCCAACCCCGGCAAATCCTTTTGCTCGTGCAAGGTGCCGTTTTGGTCTGCGGAACGGCGCAGTTTCGTCATCGCACGCGACGAATGCGCCAGCTGGGTCTCACCAACTGAATGCGTATCAGCCGAGATCTGATATTTCTCAAGCAAGGCAGCTACCAACGCGACGGCATCGTATTCTGCTTGTTCATAAGCGGCGGCACTGTCCTGCCCAAAGCGGCGCTCTAAGGCCCTGTGGCTCAGTTTTGATCCGCCCAGGCAACAGAAACCGCCATTGCGCCCCGATGCGCCCCAACCTGGGGTTTCCGCTTCAAGCACGGCGACCGAAGCTCCCGCTTTGGCAAGGTGCAACGCGGCAGATGTTCCAGTGAAACCACCGCCGATGATGGCGACGTCTACTCTCTGATCACCGTTCAGTTCCGGCCACTCAGGGTTGGGGCAGGTCTCATCCCACCAACAGCCCTCACGCGGGCCGGGGCCGTAGGTGTAGGCGGGATAGATGCGTTTCATTCGGCGCGGGCAGCGGCCATTTCATCCTGCCGCTGTCGCATCATCGCTCGTTTGGTGACCAGCGATGCGGTGATCACCCCCACCGTGACCACCGCAATCATGATAGTTGAAAGCGCATTGATTTCGGGGCTGACCCCAAGCCGGACAGCTGAGAATATCTTAATCGGCAAGGTGGTCGCCGATGGGCCAGATGTGAAGGACGCAATCACCAGATCGTCCAGCGACAGGGTAAAGGCCAGCAACCAGCCCGAGATCACGGCTGGAGCGATGATCGGCAAGGTCACAAGGCGAAACGCCTGCGCAGGGGAACAGCCCAAATCCAATGCGGCCTCTTCCAAAGACTGATCAAATGTCACAAGGCGCGACGAGACGACAACCGACACAAAGCACATTGAGAATGTCGTGTGCGCCAGCACGATGGTCAGAATACCCCGGTCCAAACCGATCCCGATGAACAGCAAGAGCAGTGAGAGGCCAGTAATCACCTCGGGCATCACCAGCGGTGCATAGATCATGCCCGAAAACAGGGTTCGCCCAAAGAAGCGGCCTCCACGCACCAGCACGTAGGCCGCAGCGGTGCCAAGTATTGTCGCCAATGTCGACGAAAACACCGCAACCCGGACAGTAACCCAGGCAGCGTCCAGAAACGCCTCGTTCTGGACCAGTTCGCCGTACCATTTGGTCGAGAAACCCGCCCAGACGGTGACCAGCTTGCTTTCGTTGAAGCTGAAGATGATCAGGATGATCATCGGGATATACAGGAACGCAAACCCCATCGTCAGCGAAACGGCATTGAACCAGCTTAGCTTGCTCATTGCTCGGCCTCCGTCTGTTTTTGCTGGTTGCGCTGGAACAGCACAATCGGGATCACAAGGATCAACAGCAAGACTACGGCCACAGCGCTGGCCACGGGCCAGTCACGGTTTGAGAAGAACTCCTCCCACAGAACCTTGCCGATCATCAGCGTACCCGATCCACCAAGGAGTGACGGGATCACGAACTCACCAATCACCGGAATCATCACAAGGAAACAACCGGCGATGATACCGGGGCGCGATAAGGGAATTGTGACCAGCCAGAAGGCTTGTAGTCGAGAACATCCAAGATCTTCGGCAGCCTCAATCAGGGATTCGTCCATTCGCTCCAGCGCCGAGTAAATCGGCAGGATCATGAAAGGCAGATAGGTGTAGACGATGCCAATATAGACCGCCGTATTGGTGTTCAGAATGGTCAGCGGCGTTGAAATGATACCCGTCCAGAGTAGAAGCTGGTTCAGATAGCCCTCGTTCGACAGGATGCCCATCCACGCATAAACGCGGATCAGGAACGAGGTCCAGAAGGGCAGAATCACCAGCATCATCAATGTTGGCCGCCATTCTTCGGGCGCGCGGGCCATACCATAGGCGATTGGATAGCCCACAATCAGCGTTAGAATGGTCGAGATCAGTGCGATTTTGACGCTGGACAGGTACGCTTTCCAATACAGGTCATCCTCGGTCAGCCAGATAAAGTTCTCGAAATCCAACTGGCTGAAGAAATCTCGGATGCCAGCCCACCCCTGTGACAGGTCCAGCGTCGGCGTATAGGGCGGGATCGCAAGTTCAGTGTCGGACAGCGATATCTTCAACACAATGAAGAACGGCACCATGAACAGCGCCAGCAGCCAGACATAGGGAACTGCGATCAGCAGGGCGCGACGCATCAGTTCGCCAGCAAAACCGCAGCCGTTGCTGTCCAAGACAGCCAGACCGGGTCTTCCCAAGTAAAGGATCGGCGCGAGATACGGCGCGTGTTGGCAGATTGCGCCTTGATGATCGTGCCGTTTGACAGTTCCACGTGATAGGTCGAGAGGTTACCAAGATAGGCAATGTCCAGCACTTTGCCCTGCACAGCGTTGATCGCCTCAGCCGGGCGATCGGTGGAGATTGTTACCTTCTCGGGCCGGATGGCCAGATGGCAGGATTGACCATTCGAAAGCTCAGTGCCCGATGTCGCAGTCAGGGGTGCCTGTCCTTCGGCCCAATCGATCTGATAAGTCTCATCCCCTGTCGATGTTGCACGACCTTCGATGATGTTCACATCTCCGATGAAGTCGGCCACGTAGACCGAGTTTGGATTTTCATAGATACGATCCGGCGTGGCAACCTGCATCAGTTTGCCCTGATCCATCACAGCTACACGGCTGGCAACGGTCATCGCCTCTTCCTGATCGTGGGTGACGATCACAAAGGTGGTGCCGGTTTTTTCTTGAATATCCATCAGTTCGAACTGCGTGTCCTGTCGCAGTTTCTTGTCCAGCGCGCCAAGGGGCTCGTCCAGCAGCAACAGCTTCGGAGCCTTCGCCAGCGACCGTGCCAATGCGACCCGCTGCCTTTGCCCACCCGAAATCTGGTGCGGCTTGCGGCGGGCGAATTGTTCCAGCCGTGTCAGGCGCAGCATCTCCTCGACCCGATCCTCAAGATCATGCTTGGGCATGTTGTCCCGGCGCAAACCAAAGGCGATGTTGTCCCAAATGCTGAGATGCGGGAACAGCGCGTATGATTGGAACATCATGTTCACCGCCCGCTTATTCGGCGGGATCGGATCAATGTCCTGCCCGCCCAGCATGATATGCCCCTCAGTCGGGGTCTCAAATCCGGCCAGCATCCGCATCATCGTGGTCTTGCCGCAGCCCGAGGGACCGAGCAGGGCAAAGAATTCACGTTCGAAAATGTCCAGCGACAGGTTGTCGATGGCGGTGAAGCCCCCGAACCGTTTGGTGACATTCTGGAACTGGATCAGTGGTTTCGCCTGTAGATCATCCCACGGCGCAAAGACATCAGCGTTCAAACCGGCCCCCGTATTTCTGTACGGTAAAGAAAAACGCGGGGCGTTGTTTCGCCCCGCGCTGCAAGATCAGGTGCCTGACTTGATCTTGGTCCACAAACGGGTCACGACCCGCTGTGTTTTCGACGGATAGGGCGTCGTGATATAGAGGTTCTGCATCGTCGCATCATCCGGATAGATCGCCGGATCGCCGATCACGTCTTCCTCCAGAAACTCCTGTGAAGCCTTGTTGCCGTTTGCGTAGTACACATAGTTCGACGCAGCAGCCATGTTGTTGGCGTCCAAGATGAAGTCCAGGAACTTGTGTGCGCCTTCAGGATTGGGCGCATCCGCAGGAATGGCCATCTGGTCGAACCACATCAGCGACCCTTCAGCGAAGGGATGGTATTCAATCTCGACACCATTGTCGGCCTCGGCCGCACGGTCCCGCGCTTGAAGGATGTCACCCGACCAGCCGACGGCCACACAGATATCGCCATTGGCCAGCGCATTGATGTATTCCGAGCTGTGGAATTTCTGAATGTATGGGCGCACCGCCGTCAGTACTTCTTCTGTCTTGGCGATGACATCCGGATCATGGCTGTCAGGGTCCTCACCCAGATACTGCAGGGTCATCGGTATCATCTCGGCAGGCGCATCCAGGAAATGCACACCGCAAGAGGCCAGCTTCTCCATATTTTCGGGTTTCAGAACCAGGTCCATGCTGTTCAGGGCCACGTCGTCGCCCAAAGCTTCTTTGACCTTGCCAACATTCACACCGATGCCGGTCGTCCCCCACATGTAGTTGATGGAATAGGCGTTGTTCGGATCATAGCCTGCAGTGCGATCCTGGATCACGTCCCAAAGGTTGCCGGAATTGGCCAGTTTGGCAGCATCCAGTTCCTGAAATGCTCCAGCCTGAATCTGACGCTGCAAGAACGTGCCCGACGGCACCACCACGTCATAGCCTGAACCACCGGCCAGCATCTTGGTTTCCAGAACCTCGTTACTATCGAAGACGTCATAGATCAGCGTCAGGCCGGTCTCTTCTTCGAACTTCGCCAGCAGGTCCTCGTCAATATAGTCGGACCAGTTGTAAACACGCACCTCTTCGGCAAAGGCTGCCGAAGTCCCCAATGCGATGACCGCTGTCAGCGTCAGCGTTTTGATTGTCATTTTTTTCTCCCTGCAAATGTCCGGGTATTTTCCCGGTTTTTCAGATTTGATCAAGTTTTGCGTTTTTCGATGGTACCGACTATGGTTTCACGAAGGGTCTTACCCCGCAAGAGACTGGTATCGAAACTGGAACCAGCCCATTGGATTTGATCAAAAATAAGGCAAATGCAGTACAGATGAGCGACACAAAAAGCCCCGTGCATGAACAGGTCTACCACACCCTCAAATCGCAAATCCTGTTTGGCGATTTGGTTCCGGGGCAACCGGTCACAATTCAGGGTCTGGCCGATGCATTGGGTGTTGGAATGACACCAGTGCGCGAAGCGATTCGGAGGCTGATATCTGATGGGGCATTGGTGTTTCAGGGCAATCGACGTGTCAGTGTTCCACTGATTTCTGATTCGGATATTGACCAAATGAAATTTGCCAGAAGTTCAATAGAATCAGAACTTTCAAGACGCGCGACTCCCAATCTAAGCCCTGCTGATATTGATGAGCTGGAGCGGATCGACCAGCGTCTCGACAGTATGATCGAAGACGGCGACATCAACGGTTATCTTCGCTTGAACCATGCTTTTCACAAAGCGCTTTACGCCCATGCCCAAGCCCCGATTCTGCGTGACCTGGCCGAGCGGCTATGGCTCAGATTCGGCCCATCGCTACGGGTTGTCAGCGGGCGATTCGGAACGCAAAGCATGCCTGACCGGCACAAAGACATCATCGCAGCGCTTCGCGAAGGAGATGCCAACAAAGCCGCTCTGGCCACTGCACAGGATGTTGAGCAAGGGATGGAGCTGATGATCGGCGCTCTGGCTCCAGCCTGAATCACGCGATTCGATTGACAGTAAAAAATTTGATCATATTGTGACCAGAAACTGCTTGAGGAGGTTTCAGGATGTCCACCATCACCAACCACATGCCCACCGCTGAGTTACAGGCCCTGGATGCGGCCCATCACCTTCACCCGTTCTCGGCCAATGGTGCATTGGGAAAGGAAGGCGCGCGTGTCATCACCCGCGCCAAAGGGGTCTACCTGACTGATAGTGAGGGAGAAGAAATCCTCGACGCGATGGCCGGTCTGTGGTGCGTGAACATCGGTTATGGGCGCGACGAACTGGCCGACGTCGCCGCGCGTCAGATGCGCGAGCTTCCCTATTACAACACGTTTTTTAAAACGACCCACGTGCCCGCCATTGCCTTGGCGGCCAAGATTGCCGAACTGGCACCGGGTGATTTGAACCACGTCTTCTTTGCGGCCGGTGGTTCTGAGGCAAATGACACCAACATTCGTCTGGTGCGTACCTATTGGGCCGAAAAAGGCCAGCCCGACAAGAACATCATTATCAGCCGCCATAACGCTTACCATGGCTCGTCGGTGGGCTCTGCCTCGCTGGGCGGTATGGCCGGAATGCACGCACAGGGTGGCATTCCGATCCCGAATATCCACCACATCAACCAGCCGAACTGGTGGGCCGAAGGCGGCGACATGACGCCCGAAGACTTTGGCCTGGCCCGCGCGCGTGAGTTGGAAGAGACCATTCTGGAGCTGGGTGAAAACCGCGTCGCCGCCTTTATCGCAGAACCCGTTCAGGGCGCTGGCGGGGTCATTGTCGCGCCAGATACCTATTGGCCCGAAGTTCAGCGTATTTGTGACAAATACGATATCCTGTTGATCGCTGATGAAGTGATCTGTGGATTTGGTCGTACCGGCAACTGGTTCGGATCGCAAACCGTCGGGATCAAGCCCCATATCATGACCATCGCCAAGGGCCTCAGCTCGGGCTATGCGCCCATCGGCGGGTCCATCGTCAATGACGAAATCGCCGATGTGATCGGGGGAACCGAGTTCAACCACGGCTATACCTATTCCGGGCACCCGGTTGCGGCAGCCGTGGCGCTGGAGAACCTACGCATCCTCGAAGAGGAAAAGATCGTCGAGCACGTCCGCGACGTCGCCGCTCCTTATCTGAAGAAAAAATGGGAGGCTCTAGCTGATCATCCGCTGGTGGGTGAGGCTAAGATTGTCGGCATGATGGCCTCGATCGCACTTACGCCCGACAAGGCAAACCGCGCCAAATTCGCCTCGGCCCCCGGAACCGTGGGGTATATCTGCCGCGACCGTTGCTTTGCCAACAACCTGATCATGCGCCATGTTGGCGACCGGATGATCATCTCTCCCCCGCTGATCCTGACTCCGGCGGATATCGACGAGATGTTCATACGCATCCACAAATCGCTGGATGAGGCACAGGCTGAGATTCATGCGCAAGGGCTAATGAAGGCGGCGTCTTAGTCGGCTTTTCTTGGGTTGTAGTAAAGGCGGCTTTGACAGCCGCCTTTTTCTTGGGGATTTGGCCCCATGACAGGGTAAGCTACGAACCCAAACCTACATCGCTATCCTAACGGATAAGCGCCTCGTACTCGTCTCGTACATCGTCATCGACCAAGACGCCTTCGTTGCCACCATAAAGCCTATCGTTCTGATCTTTACGAGGCCCAGATATCCAATAGAAATCACCGCTCTCAGTTTCGAAGTAGTTTGCCTTGAAACCGGCACCCTTGAGGCTTTGGAAGCGAAGCCCCTTGTAATAAAGGGTTTTGCCAGTTTTTGAGAGATACACACGGCCGATAACAGCATCTCCCTCAAGTCCTTCGGACTTGGACTCGATGTACATAATTCGTGACCTGGTTAGCCGAAACTCGCTCGGAAGCGCCGCATCCTGATCGAGCTTTTCTTTCCAATGATCGGCATGTCGCATTAAGAAGTTCCATTTCACAGTTCGTGCAGTTGCGCAGATAGCAAGAAATTCGAACGACAACAAAGTCCGCATCGCGAACCCCACAGCAACTAAGATCGTTCACCTACCCAATCACCGCAACCGCTCCAACAGGTTCAACGTCGGGTACCCATCCGGCACCAATCCCTGCGCCAGTTGATACGCCCTCACTGCGTTGATGGTGTTTGGTCCTGTCCGCCCATCAATGCCTTGCGTATCAAATCCAGCTTTGGTCAGTCGGGTTTGTAGTTCCTTCTTCTCGGTAAAGCTCAGCACCCGGTCGCCGCGTGGCCAAGGGGCCTGAAACGGTGCGCGGCCTGCCAGGCGGTCGGACAGGTGACCAATGCCAATGACATAGGCATCTGCCCCGTTATAGCTCTCAATCACACCGAAGTTATCGAAGATCATCAGCGCAACGCCCTGCCCGCCAGCGGGTAGCAGGATCGCGGCCTGCCCGTGATCGGCAACAGGTTTACCATCGCGTCCAACCACACCTAGTGTCGCCCACTCCGACGGCATCAAGGTGTAATCCCGTTTGGCCGTGGCATAGTCGAACCCCTCGGGCAGGCGTACTTCGACACCCCAAGGCTGCCCCTTGGTCCAACCGTGCCGGGCCAGATAGGCCGCCGCCGAGGCCAGCGCGTCGGTTGGGTCGTCCGACCAGATATCGCGCCGCCCATCGCCGTCGAAATCAACCGCATGATCTAGGTACGAGGTCGGCATGAACTGCGTATGCCCCATCGCCCCAGCCCAACTGCCGATCATCCGGCCCGCACTGACATCGCCTGCCTGAATGATCTGTAAAGCCGCAATCAGCTGGGTTTCAAAGAAGGATGCGCGACGCGCATCAAAGGCCAGTGTCGCCAAAGACCGGATCGTCGGGTTACTGCCCCGATAGGTACCGAACGATGTCTCTAACCCCCAGATCGCGGTTACGACCTCTTTCTCGACGCCGTATTGAGCCTCGATCCGCTTTAGGACCTTTTGGTGCCGATCCAGCGCCGCACGGCCATTTGCGATGCGTGTATCCGAGACGGCGCTGTCCAGATATTCCCAAATCGGCTTTGAGAATTCAGCCTGATTGCGATCCCGCTTGATAACGTCCAGATCATAGGACAGGTCCGCCAAGGCGTGGCCCAGCGTAGATTGTGAGATACCCTGATCCCGCGCCCGGTCCTCAAACGCCCCAAGCCAGGCCTGAAACCGGGCGTTTCCTGCCGAGGACGCTCGCACGACCTCAACCGTGGGTCGGGGCACCGGTCGCAGGGATGTTGTAACATCCGCCGAAGCCAATTGAATTTCGCCACCCACAGGCCGAATCTCGGGCCTGGGGGCGTGTTCTGCCGCTGACGCCTGCACGATGGATGCCCATAATGCGGCGGTCATGACGCCACCTATGCATTTATGCATTCCGATTTTTTTCCTGAGTACTGCTCAACTTCAAGGATAGCGCAAAATCGGCAATTCTCAAAGGTCTTAGGTGTTTTCATCCTGCTCATGTGCGGCACGCTTTGCACGAATCTGGGCAATAACATCGCGCAGCATTGGTATACGATTTGGACGAAAGCTTTGATCTGTCACCGACATTTCCCGCATGCGATCCAACCGAAAGACGCGGAAATCCTGCCTGAGATGGCACCAACTGAGCAAGACATTCGAGCGGTCCATGTAGACGATGCTCAAGGGGTCCACCCGCCTGCGGGTCTCATCTCCCTTGGCGTCGGTATATGCGAATTCGACTGTGCGTTCATCCCATGTGGCCTGCCGCAGATCGGCAACTTCGATGGTCGGCGCAGGGGGGCGGTTGAATCGCGTTGCAGCCAGCACCGCGTGACTCAGTCGGTGGGATTGGCGCGGCGGCAGCCGTCCTTGAAGTTTGCGCAGTGCCGCGCTGGCGGCGTCAGCCAGTGCAGGATCGCCGATCACCTGCACTTCGCGCAGTCCCAGAACCAGCGCCTCAAGCTCATCATCGGTAAATCCCAGCGGCGGCAGGGTAGCGTCTTCGATCAAGGTGAACCCGAATCCGGCCTCGCCATCAATAACCGCGCCGAGGCCGCGCAGCGCATCGATATCGCGGTGGATCGTACGGGGAGACACGCCGAGTTCGTCAGCCAGTTGAACCGAGGTTTTCGGCGACGGGCCAGAGCGCAGGGCTTGCATGAGCTGGAACAGGCGGGCGGTGCGGGACATATCGGATATTAGCTTACCCCTAATGTCAGAAACTGTCATCAGACTTGTCTAAGGTCCGGCCATCCCCAATGATGGAGCCCCCTGATGCTGACCCTTCTCACTTACCCTTCGGCCTTTGGCTTGTTCAGCGCCAGCCCGTTCTGCGTGAAAACCGCGCTGATGCTGCAAAAATCCGGCCAGACCTGGCAGCGATCCGACATTTTGGACCCTCGCAAGATGCCGCACCAGAAGCTGCCTGTGCTACGTACGCCCGAGCGTTTGGTCCCGGACAGCGATCTGATCCGCGATTGGCTGGAACAGCAAGGGGCCGACTTCGACGCGGGCTTGTCGGATGTTGAAAAGGCGCAATCCCGCGCCTTAATCCGTATGGCCGAGGAGCATCTCTATTTCCACATCGTTCTGGATCGCTGGGGCAATGATGAGGTCTGGCCCATCCTGCGCGAGATGTTCTTTAACGGCATTCCAGCCCTAATCCGCAAACCGGCCTCTAATGCAATCCGCAAATCCGTTCTGAAAGGCATCAACGCTCAGGGCATCGGTCGCTTTTCCCTAAACGAACGTCTTGAGCGGGTCGAACGCGACCTTGAGGCGATCTCGGCGTATCTGTGGCAATCACCGTTTCTGCTGGGTGATCAGCCCACGGCGGCGGATATGAGCGTTGGTCCCATGCTGGCGGCAATGCGGGCAACACCCGTCGAAACACCGCTGACCCGGCGCATCAAACACGATAACCTGCTCAACACTTACGTAGACAGGATGGAACAGGCTGTGCCGCTGTCATGACCCAGATTGAAGACCCTGCCGTCGCCGCTGCCTTTGCGGCTTTGCCACCGGAAACCCGAGCCGGAGCGCTTGCGTTGCGCGATCTGATCTTTGAGACGGCCAACACCCTGCCCAATGCTCAACCGCTGCAAGAGGCGCTGCGCTGGGGTCAGCCCGCCTATCTGGCCCCCAAAGGCTCAACCATTCGGTTGGGTGGACATAAGTCCGCGCCATTTGCCCTGTTCGTACACTGCCAAAGCCGTTTGATGGGGGACTTCACGACCGCCTTTCCCGATGAGGATCGGATTGAAGGCAACAGGGCGGTGCTGTTCGACGATGTGGATCAGATCGACGCCACCCGCCATGGCTGGTTGATCGCGCGGGCGTTAACCTATCATCTCTGACGACGCTTACGTTCGACCTTGCGCTTGATTTTATCCTTCTTGCGCTTAGTGCTGACCGCCTTGCGCCGCACGCCCCGTTTGGTGGGGCCGCGCCCGCGCGGTAAGGCCTGATCGTCGATGGACAGCAGTTCCAGCTCCAGCCCACCTGTCACCGGGGTTGCCTCGGTCAGGCGCACGGTGACGCGCTGGCCGATGGCGATGATCAACCCGGTATCCGACCCCATCAGGGTTCCGGCCTCGCGGTCGAAATGAAAGAACTCACGCCCCAGGGACCGCACGGGCACCAGACCATCGGCCCCGGTTTCGTCCATTTTGACAAAGGCTCCGAACCGGGCGATGCCGCTGATCCGGCCCGTGAACTCATTGCCCACGCGTTCGCTGAGATAGGCCGCCAGATAGCGGTCGGTCGTGTCGCGTTCAGCCATCATCGAGCGACGCTCAGTGTCCGAAATATGCGTTGCGGTTTCATCAAGTCGGGCGATTTCCTCCTCGGTCAGACCGTCATCACCCCAACCGTGGCCCGTGATCAGCGCGCGGTGAACAATCAGGTCAGCATAGCGACGAATGGGCGAGGTGAAATGCGCGTAGTTTCGCAGCGCCAGACCAAAATGTCCGAAATTCTCGGGGTTGTAATAGGCCTGCGCCATCGACCGCAGGGTGGTCAGGTTGATCAATTCCGCATCTTCGGTACCCGCAGCCGCATTCAGCAGGGCGTTCAGGTGACGGGTTTGCAGAACCTGACCCTTGGCAAGGTTCAGGCCAGCGGCTTGCGCCGTTTCACGCAAGCTCTCCAGCTTTTCGGGGGCCGGTTCTTCGTGCACACGGAACAGCAGCGGGCGACGCTTGGCGATCAGCGTCTCGGCAGCGGCGACATTGGCAAGGATCATGAACTCTTCGATCAGCTTATGCGCATCCAGCCGGTCGCGGAACGCCACGCTGGTCACCTCACCCGTGTCGGACAGGACGATCTTGCGCTCCGGCAGGTCCAGCTCCAGCGGCTGGCGCGCCGCGCGCGCGGTTTTCAGCGCGGCATAGGCGGCGTAGAGCGGTTTCAGAACCGGCTCCAACAGCGGTCCGGTACGTTCGTTGGGGGTGCCGTCGATGGCCTCCTGCACCTCGGCGTAGTGCAGAGACGCGGCCGAGCGCATCAAGCCGCGCAGAAAGCGATGACCGATCTTGTTGCCCTCGGCGTCGATCTGCATCCGCACGGCGATACATGCCCGCGGGACACCTTCGTGCAGGGAACACAGATCACCGGACAGGCGATCCGGCAGCATCGGCACCACCCGGTCGGGGAAGTAACTGGAATTGCCCCGCTTACGCGCCTCGCGATCCAGCGCGGTGCCGGGCTGCACATAGGCAGCAACATCGGCGATGGCGACCCAGATGACATGCCCGCCGGGGTTCTTCGGGTCGTCATCGGCATGCGCATAGCAGGCATCATCATGGTCGCGCGCGTCCGACGGGTCGATAGTCAGCAACGGCATGTCCCGAAGGTCTTCGCGGCCCTTCAAGCCAACGGGTTTGGCTTTGTCCGCCTCATCAATAACCTTATCGGGAAAATCGTCAGGGATGCCATGTTGGTGAATGGCTATCAGCGAGACAGCCTTGGGTGCGGTCGGATCGCCCAAACGTTCAACAACGCGCGCACGGGGCAGCCCCATACGGTTCTTGGGCCCGGCCTGTTCGGCCTCGACCAGTTCGCCATCCTTGGCCCCATGCATCGCGCCTTCGGGCACCAACCATTCCGTCGAACCGGCTTTGTCGATGGGCACGATCCGCCCGCCCTCGGCCCCTTTGCGATATATACCTACGATCTTGCGCGGGTTGGTTCCGATACGGCGGATCAGGCGGGCCTCATAATTGTGGTCTTCTTCCTGCACCACGGTCAGGCGCGCCAGAATGCGGTCGCCTTCCCCCAGCGCCGGATCGCTGGCGCGGGTGATCAGCAGAACGATGGGCTCGACCCCCTCGCCATGCCATTCCAAGGGCCGCGCGAACAGATCGCCATCTTCATTCGGGGCCTTCACTTGCAAAACGCTGACCGGCGGCAGACGATCCGGGTCACGATAGCTGCGCTTGCGCTTTTCCAGATGCCCCTCGGCCTCAAGCTCTTTGAGGATGCGCTTCAGATCGATCCGATCCGCGCCCTTGATGCCGAAGGCCTTGGCGATATCACGTTTCGAGGTCAGGGTGGGGTTCGCTGAGATCCAGTCGAGGACCTCCTGCTTGCTGGGAATGCGACTCATGTCTTTGGCCTAGCACGCGCATGCAACCGCGTCATGACCAAAAAGTGTCCATTCGGCTCAGCCGCGCAAATCAGCGACGGTATCCACATCACGCAGCTCGTCCAACAGGGCGATACGACAGCCGGAAGCAGACGCCAACGTATCGGCTAGCGCATGTTCCGTCGACCAGCGCACATCCCGAAACAAGCCCAAGGGCAACGCGCCATAGCGTTGCGCACCGACCAGCCAATAGCCGCCATCCGGGGCCGGGCCGAACACCATTTGCGAACGACCCAATGCCTTGAACGCGTCCGAGATATGACATAGCGCGATACCCGGAATATCCGCCCCAATCAGGCAAACCGGCCCTTTTGGCATCCCGCGCAGCATCCGCCCCATACGGTCACCCAGATCGCCTCGCCCCTGCGCCACGCGTGGCAGATCGGCAGGCCAGATCCGACTGGTCAGCCCTTCTGCGTCAGGGGAAACCGCCAACACAATCTGCCAACGCGGATCGTGCAGCCGCCGGATCAGCGACCGGGTCTGGTGCCGGAACCACCATGCAGCGCCTACCATACCGAAATCGCGTCCCAACCGGGTTTTAACGCGGCCCGGACGAGGCTCTTTGACCATGATGACCAGAGTGCGCTGCATCGCTCAGGCAAAATAGTCAGTCAGAATACGCGTATAAATCGCCTTCAACTGCTCGATCTGGGCCACCTCGACGCATTCATCGACCTGATGCATCGTGCGTCCGACAAGCCCGAACTCGACCACCGGGCAGTGGTTTTTTACAAACCGCGCATCCGAGGTGCCGCCTGTTGTTGACAGTTCGGGTCGCATGCTCGTTTCGGCCTCAACCGCTTGCGCCACCAAATCGGACAGTGCGCCCGGCGGGGTCAGGAAACTTTCGCCCGAGATCTTGATCTTTGTATCAACCTGAACGCCAAACTCATCGGCTACGCGCGCCGCTTCAGCCTTAAGCCAGTCACTCAAGCTCGCACCGGTATGCGTGTCGTTGAAGCGGATATTGACGGTGCCACTGCATTGCGCGGGGATGACATTTGTCGCGGGATTACCGGTGTCGATGGTGACCACGGCCAGTGTGGACGCATCGAAGTGATCGGTGCCCTGGTCCAGTTCATGACTGGCCAGCCGATCCATCAGCCGCGCGATGGCTGGCAAAGGGTTTTTGGCCCGATGCGGATAGGCTGAATGTCCCTGAATCCCCGTCACGGTGAACCATGCAGTCATCGACCCGCGCCGGCCGATTTTCATCATCTCGCCCATCCGGTTCGGGCATGTGGGTTCACCAACCAGGCACACGCTCATCTTTTCGCCAAGCTGATCCATATGATCAAGCAGGGCGGTTGTGCCATCCAACGCGTCAGCTTCTTCGTCGCCCGTAATGGTCAGGATAATCGCCCCGTCGGGTGGGGTGTCGCGCACGAAATCAATCGCCGCAGCCGCAAAGGCGGCAACGCCCGATTTCATATCCGTCGCGCCGCGCCCATACATCACCCCGTCATGAACCTCGGCCCCGAAGGGCGGTTTGGTCCAGGCCGCCTGATCCCCCACAGGCACCACATCCGTATGGCCGTTGAACCCAAATGTCCGCGCGTGTCCCTTGGGGCCCCAACGGGCGAACAGGTTACTAATGCCACCGCGATCCACCCGAGTACATTCGAACCCTGCCTCCGTTAGGATGTCCTGCAGCAGAACGAGCGCTCCGCCCTCATCAGGTGTGACCGATGGGCAACGGATCAGGTCTGCCGTCAGTTGAACTGCATCGGTCATATGTGGGCCTCGCTGTTGGTCTTGCGCTCAGGTTCGTGCACAGATTCAACGAATTGACCGGATTGCCAAGGCCAATCCACAAAATTTATCTCCCTGAACAGGCAAAGTATCAGCCTGAGAGTGCAACAAAACATGTCGATTTACCCAGCGGCCACCTTGCCCACGCATATACATTCGCGTTACAGGGCCGCGAAACGGGTGACTTGACCATGAAGCGCGCATTCTACGCATTGATCAGCCTGACTTTCGCCGTTCTCGCACAGCAAAGCCTGGCACAGACGCTAAATGTCACGACAGTGACACGCCCGCCGTTTTCCTATGTCGAGGACGGTGCCGAAACCGGATTCTCGATGGACTTGCTGGGGGCTCTTTCTGAGGCCTTGGGATGGGAATACTCTGTCCAGCGCGTGGACTCATTTGCCGAGATGCTGGGCGCGGTCGAGGACGGATCGGCCGATTTAGCCATCGCCAATATCTCGATCACGGCATCGCGCGAAACACAGATGGATTTTAGCCAGCCGATTTTTGAGGCGGGCTTGCAGATCATGGTGCCATCGGATGCGGTGCGCAGACCGTCGCTGTTGCAGGCGCTGCTGTCCACCGAATTGTTTCTAGCCATTGGTTTGGCCTTCGCCATCCTGCTTGGCGGTGGCATGTTGATGTGGGGTTTCGAACGACGTGCGCAGCCCTATTTCGACCGTAAGCTGAACGAGGCATGGTTCCCATCCTTCTGGTGGGCGCTGAATCTGGTCGTAAATGGCGGTTTTGAAGAACGGATGCCCCGCACACCATTTGGCCGCATTCTGGGCGTGGTGCTCGTGGTATCCTCGCTGTTCATTGTATCGGTCTTCACCGCCCGCATCACCAGTGTCATGACGGTGGATGCGATCACCGGCAATGTGAATTCGGTGAATGATCTCTATGGCAAGAATGTCGGCACCATTACAGGTTCAACTGCGGCCAGCTTCCTGGACCGGCGCGAAATCGAATATGCGGGCTATCCGGGGCTCGATCAGATGCTTGAGGCATTTAAAGCCGAAGATCTGGACGCTGTCGTGTTCGACGCGCCTATCCTGTCCTACTTCGCGGCGCATGAGGGACGCAGGATTGCAACGATGACGGGTAGCATCTTCCTGCGAGAAAACTATGGCATTGCCTTCCCGACCGGCTCGCCACTGGTGGAAGAGGTCAATCAGGCGCTGCTGTCCCTGCGTGAGGACGGGACCTATGACGAGTTACACCGCAAATGGTTCGGATCGCAGAACTAAGAGGCTGAGGTTTCGTCTTCAAAAAACGGAGTCATCTGCGCCACGATTACCGCGTTTTCGTCCAGCGCTCGCTGCATCAGGGTACGTTCATCCGCATCGATGTCATGGCCTTGCGCCTCACGCTCAGCCAACGTGCCGTAACCGGTGACATCCAGAGGCGCGGTATCTGCTTGCTTCAGGATCGCCACGGTCTCGCGCACGGCCTCGGCCTCATCCACGCCACTGGCATAACAGATCAACGCCGCACCCGTTGCCCTGTCGGGCAAACCATCTCCATCCTTCCGTCCGATCTGAACAAGAAGGGTATAGACTTGCTGGCGCGAGGGTTTTTTCTGCTTTTCCATGGCACGGGCCTTAGCCCTGCGGCCTGAATTGGTCAAGCTTAGGGTCCGGCCCCTAGCGCTCGGCCGTGGCCAGTTTGAGGGCCAGCGCAACAAAGATCACGCCCGAAACGCGGTTCATCCACAGCTGAACAGAAGGCGAACCCCTCAGCCAGCTACCCAACGTACCGGCAGCCAGGGCCACGGCCCCAAACACCACAACCGTCGCCAGGAACATCAGTGCGCCCAGTTGATAGAACTGCCCGATCAGCGATCCGTTCAGCGGATCAACAAATTGCGGTAGGAAGGCCAGCATGAAAATCGTCACCTTCGGATTGGCGATGTTCATGATCAACCCATGCAGATAGAGCTTGCGCGTCGGGATCTCCGGCGCATCACCGCCGTCAAGCGCAGTCCCTGCTGCAGTAAACGCCTTCCACGCCAAATAGACCAGATAAGCCGCACCTGCGTATTTCAGCGCCGCAAAGGCAGTTTGTGAAGTTTGGAAAATGACGGCCACGCCCAAAGCCGCCGCGGTGGTGTGCACGATAAGCCCAGAGGCCAGTCCCAGCGTCACAACCAACCCTGACATCCGGCCATAGAGTGCCGATTGCGTCATCACAAAGATATTGTCCGGCCCCGGAACAGCGGCCAACGCAATCGCAGCCCCCATGAACAAGATGGCTATATCGATTGGGATCATGGGTCTTCCTCTTCTTGTGCAGCAGCGCCCGGTATAGCAGCATGATGTTCTTACAAAAAAGGCCGCGGAGCCTATCCACGGCCTTTTGTCATTCACGCTACGTTTGGATCAGTCACGCAGCAGCTCATTGATCCCGGTTTTCGAACGGGTTTTCTCATCCACACGTTTCACGATAACCGCGCAATAGAGGTTCACGTTGTTCTTGGACGGCATCGATCCGGCGACAACCACTGAATAAGGCGGTACTTCGCCATACATGACCTCGCCGGTCTCACGATCCACGATCTTGGTCGACTTGCCGATGAACACGCCCATCCCCAGAACCGAGCCTTCGCGCACGATGCAGCCCTCGACAACTTCGGAACGCGCGCCGATAAAGCAGTTGTCCTCGATGATTGTTGGGCCCGCCTGCATCGGCTCCAACACACCGCCAATGCCAACGCCGCCGGACAGGTGTACATTCTTGCCGATCTGCGCACAGGACCCAACAGTGGCCCAGGTATCAACCATGGTGCCTTCGTCCACATAGGCACCCAGGTTCACGAAAGACGGCATCAGAACGACGCCCGGTGCGATGAAGGCAGATTTGCGGACAACGCAGTTCGGAACCGCGCGGAAGCCAGCGGCTTTCCACTGGTTGTCACCCCAACCTGCGAACTTGCTGTCGACCTTGTCCCACCAGCCGCCGCCCTGCGGGCCGCCGGTTTGCGTTTCCATATCCTTGATGCGAAAGCCCAGCAGAACCGCTTTCTTCGCCCATTGGTTCACATGCCAGTCACCGCTCTCCTGCTTCTCGGCAACCCGCAATGACCCGCCGTCCAGCGCGTTCAGGGTATCCTCGATGGCTTCGCGCTGCTCACCCGTGGTTGCTGGTGTGATCGTATCGCGCGCGTCCCAGGCGGCTTCGATGGCGGCTTCCAATTGCGCGTTGGACATTGGGCGTCTCCCTACAGAATCTGTTCGTGTTGGTTTGGCCTATACGCAAGTGACACTCATGGCGCAATGCGACGAACACGGTTCCGTTTACGTCTGGGCAACGATCATTCACCCGGCAAGCGGGTCGGGGGCGATATTCCCACCGCAGATCAGGACCGCGACACGCTCACCCGGTTCGGGCTGATAGGCCCCCGAGGTCAGCGCCGCCAGCGCTGCGGCCCCTGCGGGTTCCACCAGAATTCGATGCGCCTGCCAAAGCATCTGCTGCGCTTCTGCAATGGCTTCATCACTCACCAGAACCGAGCTCATACCCTGCGCCAGATCAAAGCAAATCTGGCCAATCCGCCGGGCACCCAACGCATTCGCTGCAATGCCGGACACGGACACATCCACAGGCTCACCCGCCTTCAGCGCTGCATTCAAGGCGCAAGAAGTCTCGGGTTCGACCGCCACAACCTTGCGCGCGCCGTCAAACCACGCCAGAGCGCCCGCAATCAGACCACCGCCACCAACCGCAACTAGAACAGTATCGGCTTCCAGCCCCTGAGCGTCCCACTCGGCAAAGCACGTCCCCTGCCCAGCCACCGTTGCGGGCGCGTCATAGGCATGAATCTGCATCGCGCCGGTAGCTTGTTCATGCGCCTGCGCGGCCGTCAGCGCGTTGGCATACTCACCCGAGACAACGCTCAGGTCCGCACCGGTTTGCTTGATCAATGCGATTTTGGACGGCCCCGCAAGCTCGGGCACAAAAATCTTGGCCGGGTAGCCCAGCGCCTGCGCCGCATAGGCGGCGGCTGCGCCATGGTTGCCACCGGATGCCGCGACCACACCGGCCTCAGGCACGTCGGAACTGATCAGAGTATTGAACGCCCCTCGCGCCTTGAAACTGCCGGTATGCTGCATCTGCTCCAGCTTCAGTTCGATGGGATAGCCTGGTATCTTGCTGGTCATCACGGGTGTGACCTGCGCATAGCCTGAAATGCGATGCTGGGCGGCTAATATTTCACTCTTCCAATTCATTCTTGTCTTTCCGTGACTGGCGCTCTGTCCGCGAACCCTATAGCTGTTTGAAAAACACGCAAGCAGGGATCGATCACCCATGAGAGAAGACCGTCACAGCCCGTTCCGCGACGCACAAACAGATCGCTCGACCGCGCGCGAGGTGCCGGATACGCCGCAGACCCGCTCGCCTGCCTATCGCCTTGCTTTTGCCGATGAAGAATTCCTTTGCCGGGATGAGCTGCGCCCGGTGCGTCTGCAGTTGGAGTTGCTCAAGCCCGAGATGATCATGAGCGAGCGTGAGATCACCTCGACCATCGTCATGTTCGGCGGCGCGCGTATTCCAGAGCCGTCGCAAAAGCACACTGCACGGACCGAAACGCTGGCAGGTCTATCTCAATACTACGATGAAGCCCGCGAATTCGCGCGACTTATGACCGAAAAATCCAACGAGACCGGTGGGCGTGAAAACGTGATCGTCACCGGCGGTGGCCCTGGCGTGATGGAGGCCGGGAACCGCGGCGCGCAAGACGCAAACGGCTGCTCCATCGGGTTGAACATCGTGCTGCCGCACGAACAGGCACCGAACCTGTACGTGACACCCGATCTTAGTTTCAACTTCCATTACTTCGCCATCCGCAAGATGCATTTCCTGATGCGCGCCCGCGCCATCACCATCTTCCCCGGTGGTTTCGGCACAATGGATGAACTGTTCGAATCCCTGACCCTGATCCAGACAGGCCGGATGGAGCGTGTGCCCTTCCTGCTGTTTGGTCGTGAGTTCTGGGAGAAAGTCATCAACTGGGCGGCACTGGCCGATGCGGGCACGATCTCGGACGAAGACCTTGACCTGTTCCGTTTTGTCGATACTGCGCAAGAAGCGGTCGATATCATCGAGAATTGGGAACCCGCCCCGCCCCGCGACGCCATTCCGGGGCGCTGAACCATGGCCCCCAAGATCGGAAAGATGCTGCACCTGCGTGGCAATTCCTTGAACGAAGGTGAACCGGTCGCCCTGCCGCTGACCCAAAGCAGCATGTACCACCTGCCGGGCGCAACGGATGGTCTGGCCACTTATGGCCGCGTCGACAATCCGACATGGGTGCAGCTGGAACATATGCTGTCACATCTTGAAGACGCGCCGAGCCTCAGCTTTCCATCGGGTATGGCGGCGATCTCAGCAGCGTTGTTTGCCACGGTTCAGGCCGGATCACGCCTGCTGATCCCGTCGGACGGGTACTATGTCACGCGCTTGCTGTCGGATCGATTCCTCTCGCGTCTCGGGGTCGAGGTTGAGGAACGCGCAACAACGTCCTTTGCCGAGGGTGGTTTCGAGGGGTTTGACGTGGTGTTCGTCGAAAGCCCGTCGAACCCCGGTCTGGATATGATCGATCTGGCCGACGTTGCTGAACAAGTGCGCACCGCCGGAGGGGTAACAATTTCAGATAACACAACCCTGACACCGCTGGGCCAGCGCCCGCTGGATCTGGGGATTGATGTCGTGGTGTCCTCCGACACCAAGGCAATGGGCGGACATTCAGATTTGCTGATGGGTCATGTCGCCAGCCGCAACGAGCAGATCATGGAACGGGTCGAGGAATGGCGACGCGTCTCAGGCGCGATCCCCGGCCCGCATGAGGCGTGGTTGCTACATCGCGGGCTGGAAACACTGGACGTGCGCTACGACCGAATGTGCAGTACAGCGCAGGTGCTGGCCGAACAGCTGGCTACCCATTCCGCTGTCATGCAAGTGCGCTATCCGGGGCTGCCTGGCGATCCGGCGCATGTGCTTGCGCAGGCTCAGACGAAACGGTTCGGATTTCTGTTGTCCCTGACGCTGGACAATGAGGACATAGCAGAGGCGTTTATTAACGGATGCCCTTTGTTGCGCCCTGCGACATCCTTTGGCGGCGTCCACAGCTCGGCCGAGCGTCGCGCCCGCTGGGGCGATGATGTTGACCCCGGTTTCATCCGCCTGTCTGTTGGATGTGAACCTGTTGAGGAACTATGGCAAGCCATCGAGGCCAGCCTGAACGCACTGTAGCTACTTCTTCGGCGCACGCAGTTCAGGGAACACATAGATCGGCAGAACAATACTGCCGATCAAAGCGCCCAACCAAACCAGCAGCGTTGCTGCCAACAGATTTGCCACCCCTCCGATAACAAGTCCGGCTGTGATCCATTCGGTCACCAGCAGACCCACAAAAGTCACGATCAGGGCGATCCCACCTCTGAGTGCAGGCGCTTTCTTTTCTCCGATCTTCAGGATCAAAGGCTCTGCGATCACTTGAACAACGGTGAAGACAATCACCACGACCACAAAGGACAAAGGTTTGATCGCAAAACCGGTCAGCAGCAGTACGGCCAATATCAACCCGATTGCGTTCCCGGCCAGCAAGGCCAAAGCGGATTTGAATCTGCGTGACATGCGGGGCCTCCGTCAAAGAACATCTGAGATCATGTAGATACTACCAGACCCGCCGGATTTTACGAAGCAATTCAATTGCCTCTTCCTTTCGGCCGGTTGAAATCGCATGATAAAACACATTCATAAAGATCAGACCGACCCACATCCGCGAGAGGTGAGATGAGCGACGATCCCTATTCCGTCCTTGGCGTAGCCAAAGACGCCAGTGCTGCCGATATCAAGAAAGCTTATCGGCGCATCGCAAAAGAATGCCATCCGGATCTGAAACCCGGTGATGCCGAGGCTGAGGCAAAGTTCAAAGCCGCCGCCGCTGCTTACGATCTGCTGAAAGACCCTGAAACCCGTGCCCGTTATGACAATGGCGAGATCGACGCCTCCGGTCAGGAACGCCCGCAACAGCAATACTATCGTGATTATGCCGAGGCCGCCGGAAACCCTTATCGCGGGCGGCAGGCGGACCCGGATGATATGTCAGACATCTTCGCTGAATTCATGCGTGGCCGCAGTGGGTTTGGCAGTCAGCGCGCGCAGGAATTCCACGCGCCGGGTCACAACCTGAACTACTCGCTGCAGATCAGCTTTCTGGATGCTGTGTTTGGGGCCAGTCAGAAACTGACCCTGCCCGATGGCAACCGGATTGAGGTCAAGATACCGGCGGGCATCACCTCGGGCCAGACCATCCGGCTGCGGGGCAAAGGCGCTCCGGGCTATGGTGACGGACCGGCGGGTGATGCGCTGGTCACGATTTCGGTTGCGGACCATCCCGTGTTCGACCGGCAGGGCGATGATATCCACATCACCCTGCCCATCAGCATTGATGAGGCTATTCTGGGCGGCAAAATCCCCGCCCCGACAATCGACGGCGGTGTCAACGTGACCGTCCCGGCGGGCACCAGCAGCGGCAAGACACTGCGCCTGCGGGGCAAGGGGGTCAAAAAACGCGGCTCGTCTGGGCGGGGGGATCAACTGATCGAGTTGACCGTCGCCCTTCCCGATCAGATCGACGATGACCTGAAGCACTTCATGGAAACCTGGCGCGAAAGCCACAGCTATGATCCTCGGAAAGGAATGCCGTCATGACCCTGACCGAAGAGGAACTGATCGCCACCATCACCCGCCTGACCTCGGACCGTCTGACCGAATATCTGGCCGCTGAAATTGTGATCCCCGAGCAATCGGCACAAGGCGTGGTTTATCGCAGCATCGACGTCGCCCGGCTGGAACTGGCCTGCGAGCTTCATGAGCAATACGATATGGAGGCGGATGCCCTGTCGATGATGATCTCTCTGATCGATCAGATGCACGGGTTGCGCGCCGAACTGCGCGAGGTTTTGAATGCTGTCGAAGCCCAACCCGAACCCGTCCGCCAACAAATGATCGAAGTGATCGGCACGGCGCGCCTTAAGCGTGGATAAGTTGAAAGCTACTCAGCCTTGACCCGATACTCTTCGGGCACGAAGAATGTGTAGTCACGCTCAGCCACCTGTTCGTGACATTCGTGGCAATAAACAACCTGATTGGGGCGTGATCCTGTGGTGTCTCCATAAAGCGAACCGTCAGGCAGCACCATGATGTAACGCCAATCAGCCGTTGCAGGGTTGGTGCCCTGCGGTAGCTTCTCCATCACGAACATCGCACCCGGAAAGATCTTACCCTCATCGGTAACCGTCATACTGTCCTTTGCCAGAACCGACCCCGCTGGCAACACGTCTCCGTCCTGCATGGCTCCGTAGTTATGGGCCATGCGATTGGCGTAGCTGTTCACATATCGTTGACCGTGGGTCGCCGACACATAAGGCGAGTCATTGAACAGCGCCCAGCTTTGATAATTCCGGATCAGGTCAAGTCGCGCCCCGGCATAGCCGCGTGCCAGACGTCGGCTAAGCGATTGATAAATCTCTTCGGCCTCGTCTTTGCTGAGCTCAGCGGGGTTCTCGATTGTGATGTGTGCCTCGCGGTCATCGGCCTTCGCGGCTCCGATATGGAAAAGAAGCGAGAATGAGGCGGTGAGTATTGTTTTGAAACTAATTTTTAAAATCGTGCTCATGGTATTGGCCCATCTGAAAACAGTTTGCCTGCGTTCGGTCCGCGCGCAGGACATTGTCAAGGATTTAGCTTGTGGTTCACAACGACCCATTCCTCTCACAGCCTTGTGCACAAAGGTGAGCCCGACCTGAACCGAACAGGCCAAATATAACAAATTTTGAGTTCAGAAAACAGGCGCTGGCAGTGTCGCTCAGCCGTTCAGCCCAGCCTCGGCCTCAATCTGCTTGCGTGATTTACGAGCACGTTCGGTGGCCGATTTCAGCTGGCCACAGGCGGCCATGATGTCTTCTCCGCGTGTTTTGCGGATCGGTGAGGCATAGCCTGCCTGATAGATGATGTTCGCAAAGGCCCGGATACGATTGTTCGAGCTGCGCTTGTACGGCGCGCCGGGCCATTCGTTGAATGGGATCAGGTTGATCTTGGCGGGTATATTGTGGCGCTTTATGTGCTCGATCAGGCGATGCGCGTCCTCATCACTGTCATTGACGCCATCCAGCATCACATATTCAAAGGTGATCCGCTCGGAATTCGACGCGTTAGGATAGCTCGCGAGCGCTTGCAGCAACTCCTCAATATTCCAGCGCTTGTTGATGGGAACCAGAACGTCTCGGGTCTCATCCGTGGTGGCATGGAATGAGATCGCCAGCAGGCAGCCGATTTCTTCGGCAGTCCGTGCGATTTCAGGCACCACGCCAGATGTGGACAGCGTGATCCGGCGGCGCGACAGGGAAATACCTTCAGGGTCCATGGCGATCTTCATCGCATCACGGACGTTTTCGAAGTTATAAAGCGGCTCGCCCATGCCCATCAGAACGATGTTCGACAGCAGGCGCGTTTCGTCCTTGGGGGCACCGGGGGTTGGCCATTCCTCAAGATCATCGCGAGCCATCATCACCTGACCAACAATTTCCGCCGCTGTCAGGTTGCGCACCAGCTTCTGCGTTCCAGTATGGCAGAAAGAACAGGTCAGCGTGCAACCCACCTGGGACGAGATACACAAAGTGCCGCGATCTTCTTCAGGGATGTAAACAACCTCAACCTCGTGGCCGCCTGCAATACGGCACAGGTATTTGCGGGTTCCGTCTTCCGAGACCTGACGGGTCACGACCTCAGGGATTTCGATTACGAAATTCTCAGCCAGCTGTGTGCGATAGGCTTTGGCCAGATTTGTCATCTCGGCAAAGTCCCGCACGCCCCATTGGTAGATCCACTGCCAGATCTGCCCGGTGCGCATTTTGGCCTGTTTTTCAGGCGTGCCATGTTCGATCAACACCTCACGCAGGCGATCACGCGACAAACCCACCAGATTCACTTTCCCCTCGGGCAGTTTGCGGGGGATGGTCATAACGTCTTGCGTGATCGGCGCTTTGGGCGACATGCTGGTACCTTTTGGGGCGTATCTATGCAGATTCTGGCTTGGGATGCGCCTCTATATAGGAACGCGCGCAAAGATCAAAAGGAATCGTACCAATCAGTTTGCCAGGCGCAAAAGTTCATCAACGCGTGCGCGACCCAGATTCACCCGGCAGGACGCAATTGCGATACCTGTTCCTGATCCGCCACCAAATGAAGCGCCAACAGCATTGCAATGCGCGTCCCTATAACTTGCCCATGCAGTTTGGGCAGTTTCCAGAGCAGGCTGTGCCTCTACACGCCCTGTGACGTCGTCCAATTCACCGGCGGCCTCTGCAGCCAGTTCATAACTTATCTCTAGCGCAACTTTGACCCTGTCTTCCATCTCCGCAACACAGGATCCGATTTCAACCTGTGAACTCACGCTGGAACACTCCAGTGTCGGGTCAGCAATCGCGACAGTTGGAAAAAGCAGGGCGACAAAAACAAAACGCATAACCACCTCTCCGATCTGTTCATAACGGACGAGGTCAGGTTAGCATGTTTTTTTGAAAGCCTTCGATTGAATTCGACCGCAGCAAAGGCGTTGCTGCGGTCAGTCGTTTAGCTGGCGAATGTCGGTGCAGTGTCAGACACCTGAGGGTGGAACAAGGCAGTCAGCTGCATCCAGCTTTTTCACCGGATCATCTGGACCACATTCTTCACCGGTAACCGGATAGGTTTCTTCGTTGTTTTCACAGGCCGTCAACAGAACCCCACACACCATCATCAACGCGACCAGAGACTTGTTCATCATATCTTTCACTCCTTCGTTTCTCTTGAACCGATTAGTTCAGATTCTGAAGGCCGCGACATTGATACGGATCAAATTCAAAGCTGACATTGCGTAAAGACGCTAACGGGTCGCCAAAACGACAAAGCCCCGCCAGATGACGGGGCCTTTCACGCACGAGCGTAACCTTAGTTGGTGCAGCGAGTTTCGGCGTCTTCAATGGCCGCCGTGAAGCCCAGCAGCGAAAACGTGTCTTTGGTCTGCGTTCCACGCTCGGACCGTGCGGTCAGCACCGCCTCGGTCCCGCGTTTCATGGCGGTGACGATCTTGGCGTCATCGGCGGCTGTTGCCGGCCAAGCCCATTCGCCTTCAGTGAACAGCTCAAATTCACTGCCATCCACATTCAGGTTCACGGTCGAGCCCGATGCGAACGGATAGCCACCGGTAAAGGTGACCTGACCTTTGACCTCGGCATTGGGGCGATAGAACACGAACAGCAGGATGTCGCTGCGACGGACCGAAACCACACGCCCGCCACGGGTATTCACCGTTTCCTTCGGGGCGGAAACGCTCCAGCATTCGGTGGGATCATCTTCGACAAAAACGCTCCAATCGGTTTTTGCCGCTACGCGATTTGTGCTTGTCGCTTGTTGAGCGATTGCAGTTGTGGCCATCCCTGCCACACACAGGCCCGCGATCACGCGGACGAGCATTGATCCCATTTGTCCAGCCTCCTAGCTCGACCTTTTACCTCATACCCACCGGAATGCCCCGCGAACCCTGCCGGTTCGTCTTTACGAAAGTTGCGCATTCCGATGATTGCCGACATACACACACTAACGCAGGTTTCGCCACAGGCGAAAGGGCGATTGGCAGAATTTTGCGCAAAAAACCGGAGGTCCCGATGACGCAGCCTATCCCGATGACAGAACTGTGGCGCGGTCCTTTGCTGGAAAGCTTGCATCTGGGCCACGCTGTCATCTGCGACGATACCGGCCAGATTGTGCAAAGCTGGGGGGACCCGAACGCGGTGATCTATCCGCGCTCATCCGCCAAGATGATTCAAGCACTTCCCTTGATCACGTCGGGTGCGGCGGCAAAATACGGGCTGAGTTCCGAGCATCTGGCGTTGGCCTGCGCGTCACACAACGGGGCTGCCATTCACACGGATCGCGTGACCGCCTGGCTGGATCATCTGGGACTGTCAGAGCCCGATCTGCGCTGCGGCCCGCAGGAACCGGCGGACAAGGCCGCACGCGACCGGCTGATATTGGCCGACGATACACCCTGTCAGATACACAACAATTGTTCGGGCAAACACTGCGGGTTTCTGACCTTGGCACAGCATATGGGGGCCGGGCCGGAATATCTTGAAATCGATCATCCCGTTCAGCAGGCCAGCCTGGCTGCATTCGAAGAAACCACAGGGGAAACCAGCCCCGGCTATGGGATTGACGGCTGCTCGGCGCCGAATTTTGCCACATCGCTGGTGGGTCTTGCCCGTTCCATGGCTTGGTTTGCATCCGCTGCTGATCGCTCGGATCGGTCCAGCGATGCCGCGCAGAAGCTGACGGCGGCCATGATCCAGCATCCGGACCTGGTAGCGGGTGAGACGCGTGCCTGCACCGAGCTGATGCGCGCCATGAATGGCCGCGCCGCGATCAAAACCGGGGCCGAGGCCGTGTTTGTGGCCATCATCCCCGAGAAAAGGATGGGCGTGGCCCTGAAGATAGCCGATGGCACAACCCGCGCCAGTGAATGCGCGATTGCAGCCATTCTTGTCAGTCTTGGCGTGCTGGAGGCCGATCACCCGGCCACCCGCAAGTTCATGAATGCCACGCAATACAGCCGCCGAGGGCTGGAATGCGGCGTGATCCGGCCTGCACCGGGTTTTCCCGGTTAGGCCTAGGCCTCGAATTCGTGGATCTCAGCCACCTCGACCGAGCCGGTGCCACTGACGACCATGGGGCAGCCCTTGGCCATTTCATTCGCCGCCTCGACCGTGTCGGCCATAACGACGCTAAATCCCGACGCGGGATTTGCACCACCATCCTCGGCAACGCCTGACGCGCTGACAGTATAGGACTGCCCGACCGGGTTGCCTGGTATCTTGACCGCCGGTCCCATGTCCTGAAACCAGGCGCCCCATGCAGCCATGGTGGCGTCGATTTCGGCCTGAGATTGCGGCGCAGCACCGCCGTGGTAGACAAACAAATATTGGGGCATATCGCTCCTCCCTGATGAAACCCTATTTGCACTGCGCCTCAAGTTTGCGCAGCGACGATGTCCAGCCTTTGGTATGGTTTGCGGCGGCCTCGGCATCAGCCAGTTCGCGGTGATCCAGAACCAGCCGTGATCCGGTACCAGAGGCGGTGACGGAGAAGGTCACATGGCTTTCGGCCCCGCGCTGATCCTGATCGTCATGCCAGCCCCAGGTGAACCCGACCGAGTTTGGGGGATCGACATGGGTAACATGGCCCGAGACCTTGTATTGCTGACCCTCGGCATTCTGCATCACCGAATACCAGGGCCCGGTACGCGAGAAATCCAGATTGTGCTCGGGAACATGCATTCCCTCGGGGCCCCACCACTGCAACAGCTTCGCCCCGTCCGAGACCCACGCGAACAGAGTTTCGGGGTCAACGGGAAACTCCCGTTCGAGTTTCAGGTCGGCCATGAGGTTTCCCTTTCCAAAATGTCGCCCAAACGATCCAGGCTGTTCTCCCAGAACTGCCGTTTCGAGATTGTCCAATCCGCAATCGCTCGCAGGCCTTCGGGTCTCACCGAATACAGACGCTGCGTGCCCTGCACCCGCTGCTGAATCAGCCCTGCCTCGCGCAGAACTTTCAGATGGCGTGAGATTGCGGCACCCGACATGCCTTTGCCGTCGATCAGATCACCGGCAGGCAATTCCCCATCGGCCATCAACTGCTCGACAATCGAAAACCGCGTGGCGTCGGATAAAGCGGAAAAGGCGGTCAGAAGCGTGTTCATGACCACTATTTAACATATCTGTTAAATAAAAGAAAGCTCAGTTCTACGAATCGGCAAACTCTGCGCGCGAATAGCCCTGCAGGTACAGCAGCGCCGTCAGATCCCCATGATTGATCCGCACCTCGCACTCTGCTGCGACCGAGGGTTTGGCGTGGAGCGCCACACCTGTTCCGGCGCGATGCAACATGCCCAGATCATTCGCCCCATCACCCACGGCAAGAACATCCGATTCCGCGATGCCCAAATGCGCAGTGATCCGCTCCAGCGATTCAACCTTGGCCTCGCGCCCAAGTATCGGACGCTGAACCTCTCCTGTCAGTTTGCCATCCGCGGCCAGAAGCGTGTTGGCCCGGTTTTCGTCAAACCCGATCAACTCGGCCACACGCGCGGTAAAGGCCGTAAACCCGCCCGAGACCAGCGCGGCATATCCACCATTTTCACGCATGGTTGCCACCAGGGCGCGCCCACCGGGCATCAAGGTGATCCTAGTGTTCAACACCTGATCAATCACCGCCTCGTCCAGACCTTTCAGCAGGCCAACCCGTTCAATCAGGGCGCCTTCGAAATCCAGTTCACCATTCATCGCCCGCGCAGTGATGTCTTTGACACGCTCGCCGACCCCGGCCTCGTCCGCCAGCTCATCAATGCATTCTTGTTGGATCATGGTACTGTCCATGTCGGCCAGCAGCATCTTTTTGCGCCGCCCAGCCACAGGCTGTACGACAAGATCCACGCCCATGGCCTGCAAGTCAGCCCAGACTTCCCATTGATTGTCGGGGCGGGCTGGAAGACCAAATTCAGCCGCTTCATCGGGGCTGAGCCAGACAATATCTTCGCCGCCCCACGCGTTTCGCAAAGACTCGACCAGGGCAGTATCCAGCGCAGGCGCAGCGGGGTTGGTCAGCAAAGTGGCAACAAACATCTCAGGTCTCCGGCAAACTGCCTTGCGCATATCGCAGGTGCAGCATTTTCGCCAGAGTTGGATGGGCCTTCGCCCTGGAAATATCTGGGATTCGGGTCTTGTCCGCCTTGGATTTCCCGGTCAGGTTCAGGGCGCAGCGCACCGAAGGGACTAAACAATGACCAACCCGCTTTATGATCGTTTGTTCGGCATCCATGCGGGGAAAGAAACGCCGTTTCTGCACCTGCCCGATGGCCACACCATCACACATGCCGGATTCCTGAACATGGCCGCACAAATCGCCAATGCGCTGACGGCACTTGGGCTGAAACCGGGTGACAGGGTTGCGGTCCAGGTTGAAAAGTCACCGCAGATGCTGGCGCTCTATGCCGCCTGCGCGCAGGCCGGGCTGATCTTCCTGCCGCTGAACACCGCATATAAAACGGCGGAACTCACCTATTTCATCGAAAACAGCGGCGCGTCTTTGGTGGTCTGCGATATGGTCAATCAAGCCGAGCTGACCGCTATCGCACACGCTCAGAATGCCAAGGTGGAAACACTGAACGGGGATGGCGGCAGCAGTCTGATGCGAAACGCACAGACCATGCCAACCCATTTCGAGACAGTGAACCGGGCTGAGGATGATCTGGCCGCATTCCTTTACACCTCGGGCACCACGGGGCGGTCCAAGGGGGCCATGCTGACACAGGCGAACCTACTGTCCAATGCAGAAACGCTGGTGCGGGAGTGGCAGTTCACCCGCGACGATGTGCTGTTGCACGCGCTGCCGATCTTCCACACCCACGGGTTGTTTGTGGCAACAAATGTGATCCTCTCCTCAGGTGGGTCAATGATTTTTCTGCCGAAATTTGATTTGGATGAGATGCTGCGCCTGATGCCGC
This sequence comes from Ruegeria sp. I1, assembly GCF_056532675.1. Classification (NCBI taxonomy): domain Bacteria; kingdom Pseudomonadati; phylum Pseudomonadota; class Alphaproteobacteria; order Rhodobacterales; family Roseobacteraceae; genus Ruegeria; species Ruegeria sp. I1. The sequence continues at coordinate 174,324 of NZ_JBQFNM010000009.1, forward strand.
AGGCGACATCGATGATGGGCGTGCCGACGTTCTATACCCGCTTGCTGGGCGATGATCGATTCAATGGCGATCTGACCAGCCATATGAGGCTGTTCATCTCGGGCTCAGCCCCTCTTCTGGCGGAAACCCATGAGCAGTTCGAGGCCCTCACAGGTCATCGCATTCTGGAACGCTATGGCATGACCGAGACCAATATGAACACCTCGAACCCTTATGACGGCGAACGCCGCGCGGGGACGGTCGGGTTTCCCCTACCGGAGGTCGAGTTGAAAGTGACCGATCCGGACAGCGGCGAGAGCCTGCCGCAAGGCGAGATCGGCATGATCGAGGTGCGCGGCCCGAACGTGTTCAGCGGCTACTGGCAGATGCCTGAAAAAACCGCAGCCGAATTGCGCGAGAATGGCTTCTTCATCACCGGCGATCTGGGTCGGGTGGATGAGGATGGCTATGTCCACATCGTCGGGCGCGGCAAAGACCTGATCATCTCGGGCGGGTTCAACATCTACCCCAAGGAAATCGAGTTGCTGCTGGACGACCAGCCCGGCGTGCTGGAAAGCGCTGTGATCGGCGTACCGCACCCGGATTTCGGCGAGACGGTTTTGGGCATCATCGTGCCTTTGCCCGGCCAGTCGCCGGACCTGACCGCAATCATGGCCTCGGTTCAGAACGACCTCGCCCGGTTCAAACACCCGCGCGAGCTGATCCTGATGGACACCCTGCCGCGCAATACGATGGGCAAGGTGCAGAAAAACGCCTTGCGCGAGCAATTCAGGGATCGGTTCAGCCAAAGATAGGTTTCAGAGGTACGCGTCCGTTTTGAGTCAGTAGCCAACACTGACGACCTTCGAACACCGCAACGGCTAGAGACCGGCCATAACCCGCACCTGCATCCAGATTGATCCGGTTGCCGCAATGCTCGGCTGCATCAACCGGTGTATGACCATGTACGACCAGCCAAGGGTGAGGTTCGGTTTCCATCAGAAATTCTCGCCGTATCCAGACCAAATCATCCTCGGATTGTTGTTCGAGTGAAATGCCTGGGCGGATGCCTGCGTGGACGAACAGCAGTTCACCTTCCTGATGGTACAGCGGCAAGGTATTGATGAAATCAATATGCGCGGGCGGGACCGCCACGCGAGCACGTTCATTGACCTGAAAGATGCGGTCATTATCGACGACTTCAACACCGTAGGAGGCCAACGTTTCTCGTCCGCCTAAACGCGGGTGCAACCAACTGAGCGTGATCGGCAGATGTTTGTCTGCGATCTCGCAATCCTGCACGAAACGGGCAAACATGCGGTCGTGGTTTCCCTTGACCATGATCCAGTTCCGACCCGCGCGTTGTCCGTCGATCAATAGGTCGAGCACAGCTTTGCTGTCAGGGCCGCGATCGACATAGTCACCGAGGAACACAACCCTTGCATCAGGCCCGCCATCTGCCTCAATGCGGGAAAGTGCTAACTGCAACATGCCCAACTGCCCGTGAATGTCACCAATGGCGTAGATCGGGGAAGTCATAGAAAACCCTTGTATAAACGAATACCCTGCGAGCTCTCTATAATTGAGAGCCTGTTAAAGAAAACACCCGCGCCTTGGGCGGCGCGGGCAAAGGATGTCTCAGAAACTCAACACACGCTAGGCGACGTCAAATTCCAGCGGTTTGATCTGAGTGAACAGACCCGTCTCGGCCAGCTTGGCGCGCGCCTCAGCCGGAACCGGTTCGTCGACATAAAGCAGCGCGATGGCCTCCCCACCCGCCTCGGACCGGCCTAGGGTAAAGTTCGCGATGTTCACGTCGTTCGCGCCCATGGTCTGGCCCAGCGCACCAATGATGCCCGGCACGTCCTCGTTGGTGGTGTAGAGCATATGCGCCCCGATTTCGGCATCGATATTGATGCCCTTAATCTGGATGAACCGCGGCTTGCCGTCGCTGAATACAGTGCCGCCGATGGAACGCTCGCGTTTTTCGGTCACCACGGTCACTTTGATGTAACCCTCAAACGCACCGGATTTGTCCTGATTGGTGGTCGAAATCTGGATACCCCGCTCGCGGGCCACAACGGGGGCCGAGACCATATTCACCTCGGGGTTGAACTTCTTCATGATCCCGGCAACGACCGAGCAATTCAGCGCAGCCAGGTTCATCTCAGCCGCCACACCGTCATAGAGGATGTTGATCGCCTTGATCGGTTCATCGGTCATCTGGCCGATGAAGCTGCCCAGATGTCCGGCCAGCTTGATCCACGGGCCCATGACCTTGGCCTCTTCAGCCGTAACGCTGGGCATGTTCAGCGCGTTTTCCACAGCACCGGTCAGCAGGTAATTCGAGATCTGCTCGGCCACCTGCAGGGCCACGTTTTCCTGCGCCTCGGTCGTTGCCGCGCCAAGGTGAGGCGTGCAGACCACGTTGGGCAGGTTGAACAGGGCGTTTTCCTTGGCCGGTTCCTCGCTGAACACGTCAAAGGCCGCCCCTGCAACATGACCGGATTGCAGCGCCTCAGCCAGCGCGTCTTCGTCGACCAGACCGCCGCGGGCACAGTTGATGATGCGCACACCCTTCTTGGTCTTAGCGAGATTCTCACGGCTGAGGATATTGCGCGTCTGGTCGGTCAGCGGCACGTGCAGAGTGATGAAGTCAGCACGCGCCAGCAGCTCGTCCAGCTCGACCTTCTCCACACCCATCTGCGCGGCTTTCTCTTCGCCCAGATAGGGGTCATAGGCCACAACCTTCATCTTCAGACCAAGCGCACGCTCGCAGACGATACCGCCGATATTGCCCGCCCCGATCACGCCAAGGGTCTTGTTGGTCAGCTCGATCCCCATGAACTTGGACTTTTCCCATTTGCCCGCGTGGGTCGAGGTGCTGGCCTCGGGGATTTGCCGCGCTACGGCAAACATCATCGCAATCGCGTGCTCTGCCGTAGTGATCATGTTGCCGAACGGCGTGTTCATGACGATCACGCCCTTTTTCGAGGCCGCATCCTTATCGATATTATCGGTACCAATCCCGGCACGACCGATCACTTTCAGCTTGTCGGCCTTCTCCAGAATGGTCGGTGTGACCTTGGTGGCCGAACGAATAGCAAGACCGTCATACTGACCGATCACCTCGGCCAGTTTGTCTTTGTCCTTGCCCAGATCGGGCATGAAATCCACATCGATACCGCGATCGCGGAAAATCTGCACGGCGGTTTCGCTGAGCTTGTCAGATACGAGTACTTTGGGGGCCATGTTCTCTGGTCCTTGAATTGTATGGAAGGTCCGGGCCTTGGACGGCCCGGTGAAAAGTCAGGCAGCCTCAGACTGCGCCGCAATCTCGGCCTCAAAAGCCCATGCCAGCCAAGGCAGCATCGCTTCGATGTTCGAAGTATCGACCGTACCGCCGCACCAGATACGCAAGCCCGCAGGGGCATCGCGATAAGCTCCGATGTCCAATGCGATGTTCTCGGCCTCAAGCCGTTTGGCCACGGCTTTCGCGAATGCTGCACCGTCTCGAATGCGGGCATCGGTGAACTTCAAGCACACGGATGTGTTCGAACGCATCGCCGCATCCTCGGCCAGGTTGGCAATCCAGCCATTCTGGTCGCAAAACGCATGCAGCGCACCAGCATTGGCATCGGCCCGGGCGATCAACCCCTGCAACCCGCCAACCGAGCGCGCCCAGTCCAGCGCGAACAGGTAATCCTCAACCGCCAGCATCGAGGGCGTGTTGATGGTCGCGCCGGTGAAAATCCCGTCGATCAACTTGCCGCCCTTGGTCAGGCGGAAAATCTTCGGCAGCGGCCAGGCCGGGGTGTAGCTTTCCAGCCGCTCGACTGCGCGCGGGCTTAGGATCAGCATCCCGTGGGCCGCTTCGCCGCCCAGCACTTTTTGCCAGCTGAAGGTGGTCACATCCAGCTTGTCCCACGGCAGGTCCATCGCAAACGCTGCCGAGGTTGCATCACAGATTGTCAGGCCCTGACGGTCATCGGCGATCCAATCGCCATTGGGAACGCGCACGCCAGAGGTTGTGCCGTTCCATGTAAACACCACGTCATTGGCGAAATCGACCGAAGTCAGATCAACGATCTGCCCATATTCTGCAGTCTTGACCTCAGCGTCGATCTTCAACTGCTTGACCACGTCAGTTACCCAACCGGCACCAAAGCTTTCCCAGGCCAGCATCTCGACCTTGCGTTCACCCAGCAGCGACCAAAGCGCCATCTCAACCGCGCCGGTGTCCGAGGCGGGAACGATGCCGATCTTGTAGTTTGCCGGAATGCCCAGAATCTCACGCGTGCCTTCGATGGCCGCTTTCAGCTTGTCCTTGCCAACAGCAGCGCGGTGCGAACGACCCAGCGCGGCATCGGCCAGTTTGGACAGCTCAAATGTAGGGGGTTTGGCACAGGGGCCCGAGGAAAAACGCGGATTAGCCGGCCGCGCCGCCGGTTGTTCGATAGTCATCTGTATTACCCTTCCAGATACACGCCCCTCGTTGGGGAGGGGTGTCCCACGGGCAGAGCTATTGCCTCAAAAACCTCTCAGCAAGCAGAAAAGACCTTTCCGATGTCAAAAACGACACTGGAAATCGCGTTTATCGGGAACACAGGTTTCCTATCGGCATCACGGGTCAAAACGAACTGTCTCTCCAGTTGCCTGCGCCTGCTGTGCCGCCAGCCCCATGCGAACCGCCCATAACCCGTCCTGCAGAGAGACATCCGGAACTGCACGTTGACCGCGCACAAGTTCCAAAAATCCCTGATGTTGATAGAAGGTCGAGCCATTGTGGTCCCCAGCCGCCAGCAACTTGGGGTCAACCGGGATGTCTTTTGACACAGGTCCTTTCGGATCACGCGGACTGACAATCAACTGTGGCACCGGCGGCTCGCCCAAATGATCGGGCCAGAACCGACCTGGGCCGGGCACCAGCGCCTCGATCTTGGCCTTAGGACCGACGGCAGAGACCTCTTCCTGATACCGCGATCCTTCGGCGAACATGCAAAGTTCCAACATCGCCCTCGCCCCGTTGGCGAAATCGACCAGCACATAGCCGTGATCCAGAATGTCAGGCGTCTCTCCGCCGTAGTCTTCGTCAAGATGGTTCACAGCCTGACCGCCGCTCGCGGTGATCCGCACCGGGTCAGAGCCGGTGATCAGGCGCATCAGATCAAAGAAGTGGCAGCATTTTTCGACAAACGTTCCGCCCGTGTTGCGGTTGAACCGGTTCCAGTTGCCAACCTTGCCCAGAAACGGAAAACGATGCTCTCGGATCGTCAGCATCTGAACCCCGCCCGTCACACCCGCCTGATCAATCAAGGCGGCGATGGGCGGCATATAGCGATACTCCATCGCCACCCAGATCGGATGGGGGTAGTCCCGCTGCACCTGCTCAAGCCGCGCGGCATCCGCCGGGTTGGTAAATAAGGGTTTCTCGACCAGCAATGGCAGAGGGCGCGTTTCTGCAATCTCACAGATCTGGTCCACATGCAGATGGTTCGGGCTGGCAATGACAACGCAATCCAAATTCTCGACCGCCAACAGCTCTTGCACAGACGCCACAATGGCCGCATCGCGCGCAATGGTTTGCGCCGCTTGGGCCATATCCGGGTCGGGTTCATAGATCGCGGCAACGCGCGCGCCGTCCAACAGCGCTATGTTGTGCAGGTGCTCCTGCCCCATCATGCCGCATCCGATCAGCCCGTAGTGGATGGTCCGGGTCATGCGTTTTCCTTTTACTTCAGACGTTGGACATAAGTGGCTCGATCTGGATCGAACCATGTTTTTGAAAACTCGACGGGTTCCGCCTTTTCCGACCAGCTGAACCGCTCGATATACCCTACCGTTTCCCCGGCAGGTTTGGTGAAGGTTTCGGGCGTCCAGCCGGGCAGTTTCCCGACCGAAACCCTGTCTTCCGCCCGCGTGATCCAGAACCCAAGCTGGTGCTGATAATAACGATAGAGCGAGTCTGACAGCAGGCTTCGATCGATCCGACCGGCTGATTCGTCCAGCCAGATCTCCTCGACCGCGATGATTGTGTCATTCAGATAGCGCATCCGGCGCACGCGCGAGCCGCGCTGCGAGGTTCCGAATTCCGGCAGATCGACAGGCTTGTCGACCTGATCAACCGACAGGATATCGGCGCGAGGCAAACCGCCCCCGTCTGGCAGCTCGAGCCGGAACATCGCATAGACACTGTTCTGCGTTCCGGTCTCGCGCACGTAATTGCCCGAGCCCTGAATGCGCTCCAACATCCCTTTTTTCTCAAGCTCAGCCAGCGATTTTCGCAACGTCCCGACCGAAACTTTGAGCTCGGCCGCCATGTCCCGTTCCGGTGGCAAACGCTCGCCATCAATCATGCGACCTGCCGCGATTTCGCGGATCAGCAGCTCTGCGATCTGAACATAGATCGGCAAGGCATTGGGGTTTCGGTTGGTCGTGGTCACTTGCGCGCGCTTCACTGGGTCGCAGGAAAAATTGATACACTATTGATCTACATCAATGTGCTTGCTACGCAAGAGGAAAGTCAAAGATGTACGGAGTGTGAATCAAATGACCATCGTCCCCATCACATCCCCCGATCTGGATGCGGCCGAGGTTTCCTGGTTTGCAGCACTTTGCTCGGATGACTACCAGTTTCTTGGCGTACCTGACGGCAATCTACGTTCGAGCTGGGATCATTGTTCCGGCATCGTCAAAGAGGCCGAAGCGCAGGGGTTCCGCAACATCCTATGCCCCTCGTCCTATCAGGTCGGTCAGGACACGCTGAGTTTCGTCGCCGGCTGCGCCCCGATCACCGAAAAGATCAACCTGCTGGCCGCCGTGCGTTGTGGCGAGATGCAGCCCATCATGCTGGCCCGTACCATTGCGACGCTGGATCACATGCTGAAGGGGCGGCTGACGGTCAACATCATCTCATCTGATTTCCCAGGTGAAAAAGCCGATAGTGCCTTCCGCTATCAACGCTCGCGCGAGGTGGTTGAGATTTTGAAACAGGCCTGGACGCAGGATGAGATCAATCATGCGGGCGAAGTCTACAATTTCTCAGGGCTGACTACTGACCCGGCAAAACCGTACCAGACCGGCGGTCCGCTTCTGTATTTCGGTGGCTACTCTCCGTCCGCTCTGGACCTTTGCGGTGAGCATTGCGATGTCTACCTGATGTGGCCCGAAACCAAGGACCAGCTAGCCGAGCGTATGAAGGCCGTTCACGCCGTGGCCGAGAATTACAACCGCACGTTGGATTACGGCCTGCGCGTCCACATGATTGTGCGCGATACCGAGGCCGAGGCGCAGGAATACGCGGATTACATCGTTTCGAGACTTGATGATGAATATGGCCGCGCGATCCGTGAACGGGCGCTGGATTCCACCTCGCTGGGCGTGGCGCATCAGGCCAAGAACCGCGATCTGGCGGATGAATACGGCTATGTCGAGCCGGGTCTGTGGACGGGCGTGGGCCGGGCACGTTCCGGCTGTGGCGCGGCTCTGGTGGGCTCGACCGATCAGGTGATGAGCAAGATCGAAGAATACCAGAAGATGGGTATCCGCGCTTTCATCTTCTCAGGTTATCCACACATGGATGAGGCCAAGCATTTTGGCGCCCGCGTGATGCCCAACCTGAAAACCTGCTCGCTGCCCGAAGCCTATGGGCGCGTGCCTGCAACATCCCCGGCGACCCCGCTGGGCAATGGAGTTCGTCGCTGATGCAACGTGTGAAACTATCCGACACGCTGGAAATGAGCCGCCTTGTCTATGGCATGTGGCGGCTGGGCGATGACAGCGATACGTCCGTGGGTCATGTCGAGGCTAAGATTCAATCTTGTCTGGATCAGGGCATCACCACCTTTGATCAGGCTGACATCTATGGCGGCTACGCTGCTGAGGCTGTTCTGGGCAATGCCTTGCGCGCCAATCCCAGCCTGCGCAAACAGATGGAAATCGTCACCAAATGTGACATCGTGGCGCCGATGGGCCGGTATTCGGACGCCAAGGTCAAATACTACGACACCTCGCGCGACCATATCCTGAAGTCCGTCGATACGTCTTTGTCGGAGATGGCGATTGACCATATCGACCTGCTGCTGATCCACCGCCCCGACCCGTTCATGGACCACTATGAGACCGGCGCCGCGCTAGATGAAGTTGTTGCCGGCGGCAAGGTTGGCGCGGTTGGGGTGTCGAACTTCCGCCCCTGGGACTGGTCGCTGCTGCAATCAGCGATGAAGACGCAGCTGGTCACTAACCAGATCGAAATTTCCCTCGGTGAGATCAGCCCTTTCACGAATGGCGATCTGGCCTTTCACCAGCAGCATGGGCAACCAATCATGGCATGGTCACCGCTAGGGGGCGGCCTTTTGATGGCCGGAAACCCGCCGGTGGGCGTTGTCGCGGACGAAATCGCAGCCGAGTCTGGCGTGGATCGCGCCGCTGTCGCGGTGGCGTTCCTGTTGGCTCACCCCGCGAACATCCTGCCGGTTATGGGCACAAATAACCTGAACCGCATCAAAACCATCTCGGACGCTCTGAAAGTCAAACTGGATCGTGAAAGCTGGTATCGCCTCTATGAGGTGGCATTGGGGCATGAGGTACCATGATGAATGCAATCTCAAAGGACATGACCCACACCTTCGTTCCACATAAGGACGACACCCGCACCCTGCGCGATGCGTTTGGGCGGTTTGCCACAGGCGTCACTATCGTAACCTGCAACAGCACCGATGGCCCGGTGTGCATCACCGCCAATAGCTTTTCGTCACTATCGCTGGACCCACCGCTGATCATGTGGGCAGGCGATCGCAACTCGCGGCGTTTTCCCTATTTTCACAAAGCCCGCCATTTCACCGTACATGTGCTATCGTCCGAACAGGCAGAGCTGTGCTTTGGGTGCTCCAAAGACGCCCACGCCCTGCGTGAGATCGAACATGAGCGCTGCGAGAATGGTACGCCGCTGCTGTCGGATTGCCTGGCGCGGTTTGAATGCGAACAACATGCCTATCACGATGCGGGCGATCATGTGATCGTGGTGGGCAAAGTCCTGAAGGCCAGCATGAGCGATGGAGACGCGCTGACCTTCTATGCCGGGAAACTCGGCCAATTCGCGCAACACTAAGCGCGATCTGACGACCGCAGGAGAAACCTGCGGCTGCACAAGGGAGGATCCGCATGGGCGGACTGGCATCGGTGCTTGCGCCGATTGCATTCGTGAACGAAACCGCGCTGCGCCTGGGCCGCGCGGTTGGCGTCGTTGCGATTGCATTGATGGTGATCGCGATCCTGATTCAGGTGTTCTTTCGATACGTGCTGGGCAATGCTCTGCCCTGGCCGGATGAAGCCGCGCGATTCTGTATGTTGTGGATGACCGGCCTGATGGCCCCCACCGCCTTTCGGCGCGGTGGCTTTGTAGCCATCGACATGGTGCCATTGATGCTGCCGCGCGTTGTCGGGCAGGTGCTGACCCTGTTCCTGCTGGTGGTCTCACTGGCGGTGTTGCTGGTCGCCGTTAATATCGGATGGTCCGAGGTCACCGGATTTGGCGGCAAATTCGCAACTGCTGCTTTGTACCTGCCCACCTCCCTCGGGTTCGACGAATGGTATCGCATCCCGCGCAGCTGGATGATGGCCTCACTGCTGGTGGGGATCATCCTGCTGATTTCTGTAAATATCGAGCTGGTCCTGCGTTCAGTCGTGACCCTCATGGGTGGCGGACATCTGTTGCCTGAAATTCCTGATGCGCCAGCGGGGGCTGAATAAATGCTGATCTGGTTCCTGCCCACTTTCCTGGTTTTCCTCATCATCGGCCTGCCGGTCTTCTTCGCCTTGCTGGCCGCACCTGGCATCCTGCTTTGGCTAAACGGCCAAACAAACGACATCACGCTGTTGTATCGCAATGTCTACAATGGCATGGACAGCTTTCCGCTGATGGCGATCCCCTTCTTTATGCTGGCCGGAGAGTTGATGAACCGCGGCGGCATTACCATCCGCTTGGTCGAGTTCAGCCAGGCGCTGATGGGCCACCTGCGCGGCGGTCTGGCACATGTGAACGTGCTGAGTTCGATCCTCTTCGCAGGCCTCTCGGGGTCGGCGGTGGCTGATACCTCGGCCCTTGGGTCGATGCTGATCCCGGCGATGGAAAAACAGGGCTACACCCGCAAATTCGCCGCAGCAATTACAGCGGCGAGTTCTGTGATCGGCCCGATCATCCCGCCCTCGGGCATCATGATCATCTACGCCTATGTCATGGGCGAAAGCGTCGCGGCACTGTTCCTGGCTGGTATTGTGCCGGGCGTGATGGTCGGCGTCGGCCTGATGCTGATGATCAAATTCATGGCCGACAAGTATGACTTCCCCGTCGCCAGCCGCAAATACACCTGGGGTGAACGGCGCCAGGCCAGCCTCAAAGCGTTTTTCCCGCTGCTGACTCCGGTGATCATTCTGGGCGGAATTCTGGGCGGTATCTTCACACCGACCGAGGCCGCCGCCGTGGCTGTAGGATATGCCTTCATCATCGGCTTTTTTGTCCTGCGCACACTAACGTTGAAAGAGGTGCCCGAGATTCTCAGCAATGCCGGTCTGACCTCGGCCGTTGTGCTGCTGCTGGTTGGTGCCGCGATGGCGTTCAAAACCGTTGTCAGCCTCAGCCACGCGCCGGAACAATTGGCTTCGCTGATCCTCAGCCTGTCGGAGAATCCGCTGATCCTGCTGTTCCTGATCAACCTACTTCTGTTTGTCGTCGGCATGTTCTTGGATGCGGGACCGGCGATCATCATCCTCGGCCCAATCCTTGGCCCCATCTTCACCAGCCTTGGGGTCGATCCGATCCATTTCGCTATCATCATGAGCGTCAATCTGACGGTTGGCCTGGCCACGCCGCCCATGGGGCTGGTGTTGTTCGTGGCCGCTGCCGTATCGCGCGAGAAGGTCGAGACCATCGCCAAGGCCATTCTGCCGTTCCTGGCCGTTGAAATCATCGTGATCTTTCTGATCACCTATATCCCCGCAATATCCATGACGATCCCGAGGATAACGGGATTTGCAAACTAACTGAGATCCATAGGGAGGAAACGCATGCTCAGAAACTTCATCAAAACCGCAGCGGTGGCCACGTCACTGGTGGCGGCATCTGCCATAGCGGCAACCGCAGCCGATTACACGTTGCGCGCCACGGCCAACTCGAACGAAAACGATGAGGACTATGACGGTCTGATCGTCTTCAAGAACTATGTCGAGGCCGCGTCAAACGGCGCCATCGAGGTGGAACTGTTCATTGGCACGCAGCTATGTTCGAACGGTGCGGAATGCCTGCAAGGTGTGGCTGATGGCACCATTGATATCTACATCTCAACTTCGGGCGGCGCGTCCGGCATCTTTCCTTACGTGCAGGTTCTGGACCTGCCGTATTTGATGGCCGATGACCGCATTGCGGAACATGTCCTGTCCGGCGACTTCACCCGTACCATGCGTGACATGGCGCTGGAGGATTCCGGCGGCGCGATCCGTCTGATGACCATCGGCAACACCGGCGGCTGGCGCAACTTTGCGAACACGCAACGGCGCATCGCTGAACCTGCCGATATGGACGGTCTGAAAATCCGCACCGTGGTCGCCGACCTGCCGCAGGAACTGGTCAAGGCACTGGGTGCATCGCCCACCCCGATCCCGTGGCCTGAACTGTTCACCAGCTTCCAGACTGGCGTTGTTGAGGGTTCCAAAAATGGCATCACAGACATCATGGGCATGAAATTCCCGGATGCGGGCCTGCAATATGTCACGCTGGACGGCCACGCCTATATGGGCGCGCTTTGGTGGATGAACAATGCGAAGTTCCAGGAGATGCCCGAGGACATGCGCCGCGTCGTCGTTGACGGTTTCTATGCGTTGCAACAGGCCACTTTTGCCTCGCCCAAGCGCAAGTCGATTCAAGCCTATGAAGACTTCGTCGCCGGTGGCGGTGACCTCTATGTTCTGACACCTGATCAGAAGGCCGCGTTCAAAGAAGCCGCTACTCCGGTTTATGACTGGTTCCAGTCCAACGTTACCCGCGGTGATGAGATCTTTGTTGCGCTGACCGATGCAGTTACAGCGGCTGAGGCCGACGTAAATGCCTCACGCGACGCTGACCTGAACTAAGACAATGGGTCGGGCCCAGAAGGCCCGGCCCTCACCGAAACGGGTACATCCAACCCTTGTAGTCATTCACCAGAACATGCGCCTTTTCGATTTGCTCCGGCGACATTTTCTTGACCACTTCCTCAAGGCTGATCGCCGCGTCGGGGTCGCCGCCAATGGCGCTGAGCGTGTACCACATATAGGCCCGCACCAGATCGGGCGCGGGCATGCCCAGACCAAGCTCATAATACCAGCCAACACCCGATTGCGCCCCCGGATGCCCCTTCATCGAGGCGCGCAGATACCATTCGAACGCGCGTTCATAGTCTTGTTCGACACCCAGCCCCAACCCGTACATCACGCCGATCAATTCCTCGGCCTCGGCATTGCCCGACCGAGCCGCTGGCAACAGCTCCTCACGCGCGGCCTCAAACTCCCCAGCCTCCATCATGTCGCGCGCCTGTTCCAGTTCGGCCAACGCCGGGGACGCGCACAGGCAAAGGGCATATACAAACTGACGCACGGGGCTGCTTTCCTTCTGGCCGGGGCTGCAGCGGCACAAGATTTGCCGCGTCCGCTGACGGATGCTGATTTCATCCCCTTTGATATGGAACAGGCCGCTATTGGTCATCAACTGTTTTATGATCCGATTCTGTCGGGCAACCAGAACATCTCTTGCGCCCATTGCCATCACCCGGATTTCGGCACCTCGGATGGGCTATCTTTAGGCATTGGCGAAGGTGGTGAGGGTCTGGGCCCCGATCGCACACCCGGCACTGGGATCGATAGAATCCGCAAACGTATTCCGCGTAATTCGCCGGGGCTTTGGAACCTCGGCGCTAAGGACATCCACACAGTGTTTCACGATGGTCGCCTGAGCATATCGGATGTCTATGGCAACGGCTTCAATTCACCCGCGCAGGAATGGTTGCCCGAAGGGTTGAATTCATTACTCGCCGCGCAGGCGCTGTTTCCCTTGACGTCGCAATTCGAGATGGCTGGGAATGTCGGCGAAAATCAGGTGACCGGAGCGGTGGCCGACCGGATCGATCTGGGCTGGCCCATTCTGGCCAAACGCGTCCGCACCAATCCGCGTTACGGACCGGCTATGATTAAGGCATTCGACGAAGTCGAAAATACCGAAGACATCACGATCACACAGATTGCAAATGCTCTGGCCGCGTTCATGGCCATCGAATGGCGCAGCACCGACAGCCCGTTTGATCAGTACCTGGCGGGTGATGCCACGGCGCTCACGGACGCTCAGAAAGACGGTATGAGCCTGTTCTATGGCAAGGCCAATTGCGCGAGCTGCCATTCCGGCCCTTTCATGACGGATCAGCAATTTCACGCTTTGGGCCTGCCTCCCTTTGGCCCTGGACGAACTCGCCAATGGGACCCATACGCCCGCGACGTGGGCCGCATGGGCGAAAGCAATCGGATCGAGGACGCCTATCGCTTCCGCACCCCCATGCTGCGTAACGTCGCGCTGACCGCGCCCTATGGCCATAACGGGGCCTTCCCCGATCTGGACACGATGATCCGCCACCATTTGAACCCGCAGGCCAGCCTTTCGAATTGGACACCGGATTCGGCGGCCCTGCCCGCGGTCCCGTGGCTGCAAAAAGCGGATTTTGTCGTCTGGCAAGACCGGTTCGAAATGCAGCGGGTGCGCAACACAATCGACATTTCCCCGGTGGTTCTTACCGACACGGAAATCAACGCACTCATTGCGTTCCTGAACGCCCTAACAGGCACGAACGTGGACACACCGCCTTTTGGTGTGCCCAAAGATTTCAAGCCGTAAAGTGCCCCCCTTGGGGGGAGTTACTCTGCGGCGTCTTGGTATTCGGTCATGGGTGGGCATGTGCAGATGAGGTTTCGGTCGCCGTATGCGTTGTCGACGCGGTTGACGGGGGACCAGTATTTGTCGACACCCATCGAGCCTGGAGGGAAGCAGGCCTGTTCGCGGGTGTAAGGCCGATCCCAGTCGCCGACCAGATCGCGCACCGTGTGTGGGGCGTTTTTCAGCGGATTGTTGTCCGCATCGATCTTGCCGTCGATGATGTCCTGCGCTTCCGAACGGATCGACAGCATGGCGTCGCAGAAACGGTCCAGTTCGGCCATGGGTTCCGATTCCGTGGGTTCCACCATCAGGGTGCCGGCCACCGGCCAGCTCATCGTCGGCGCGTGGAAGCCTGAATCGACCAGGCGCTTGGCGATGTCATCCACGGTGACATGCGCCTCGGCGTCCAGCGGACGGGTGTCGAGGATGCATTCATGCGCCACACGACCGGTCTCGGAGGTGTAGAGGATGGGATAAGCATCCTTGAGCCGCGCGGCGATGTAGTTGGCGTTCAGGATCGCCACTTTGGTCGCTTGCGTCAGACCCGCGCCGCCCATCAGCAGCACATAGGCCCATGAGACCGGCAGAATGGACGGAGACCCAAAGGGCGCGGCCGAGACCGGACCCACGGCGGTGCCATATTCCGGGTGGCCGGGTAGATGCTCGGTCAGATGCGCCTTGACGCCGATCGGGCCCATGCCGGGGCCACCGCCGCCATGCGGGATGCAGAAGGTCTTGTGCAAGTTCAGGTGGCTGACGTCACCGCCAATGTCACCAGGGCGCGACAGGCCCACCATGGCGTTCATGTTGGCCCCGTCGATATAGACCTGACCGCCATGATCATGGGTGATCTGGCAGACCTCCTGCACGGTGGTCTCAAAGACGCCATGGGTGGACGGATAGGTGATCATGCAGGCGGCCAGATGATCGGAGTGCTTTTCCGCCTTGGCGCGGAAGTCATTCAGGTCGATATTGCCGTTCTCATCCGCCTGCACAGGCACAACCTGCCAGCCCACCATCTGGGCCGAGGCCGGGTTGGTGCCATGGGCCGAGGTCGGGATCAGGCAGACATTGCGCTGTCCTTCGCCACGGGCGAAGTGATAGTTGCGGATGGTCAAGAGACCCGCATATTCCCCCTGCGCGCCCGAGTTGGGCTGCTGGCTGATCGCGTCATAGCCGGTGATCTGGCACAGCTTGTCGTTCAGATCGGCGATCATCTCGTGATAGCCCTGCGCCTGATCTTCGGGGCAGAACGGGTGCAGATTGCCGAACTCGGGCCAGGTGACCGGGATCATCTCGATCGTGGCGTTCAGCTTCATGGTGCAGGACCCCAGCGGGATCATCGCCCGGTCCAGCGCCAGATCGCGGTCGGCCAGACGGCGCATATAGCGCGTGATCTCGGCCTCGGCCCGGTTCTGGTGGAAGATCGGGTGGGTCAGGTATGCGCTTTCGCGCAGGGCGTAATCGGGCAGACGGTAATCGACATTTGCGCTGTCATCCTGACGGTCGATGCCGAAGGCGCCCCAGACGGCCTCGATGGTCTCGGGCCGGGTCTGTTCGTCCAGGCTGATGCCGACCTTGGTCTCGCCGACCTTGCGCAGGTTGACGCCCCGGGCCACGGCGGCCTCCATCACTGTTGTCTGCAGGGGACCGACCTCAACGGTGATGGTGTCGAAGAACACCTCGGGTTCAACGGCAAAGCCCGCCTCTTCCAGACCAGCGGCCAGGCGCGAGGTCTTGCGGTGTACCGATTGCGCGATGGCCTTGATGCCATCAGGGCCATGATAGACCGCATACATCGAGGCAATCACCGCCAGCAGCGCCTGCGCGGTGCAGACATTCGAGTTCGCCTTCTCACGCCGGATATGCTGTTCGCGGGTTTGCAGCGACAAGCGGTAGGCCTTGTTGCCGCGGCTGTCGATCGACACACCGATGATCCGGCCCGGCATCGAGCGCTTCAGCTTGTCGGTGGTCGCCATATAAGCCGCGTGCGGGCCACCATAGCCCATCGGCACACCAAAGCGCTGGGTCGAGCCGATGGCGATATCCGCGCCCATCTCACCAGGGGATTTCAGCAGGGCCAGCGACAGGATGTCGGCGGCGACAATGGCGATGGCTTTGTGCTCATGCAGTGCTGCGATTTCCGATGTGAAGTCGCGCACATGGCCGTGGGTGCCGGGATACTGGAAGATCGCGC